>DAOUBA010000128.1:0-9837 GCA_034432855.1 Anaerolineae bacterium
CCCAGGAGGATCGCCGCCAGCGCGTGGCTCAGTTCGTGCAGAAGGATGCCCGGCAAGAGCGGCAGCGCGTAGAGGACCACTGCGATTTCGGGGTCGCCAGTCAGAAGTAACATGACCCCTTGCAGGTGGCGGTGAATCCAGCGCTCGATCAAGAGCAGGAGGGCGAGCGCTGCGCCAAGCCAGAGGAGCGAACCCCAGTTCATCTCTCGGAAAGGCAGGACGAGGGGATAAGGAGACAAGGGGACAAGGAGAACCTCTTTGCCCTTGTCTCCGTGTCTATGTGTTCTTTGCTTTCAGGGACTCTTGCACGATTGCCACAAAATCGGCGGCTTTGAGGCTGGCCCCGCCGACCAGCGCGCCGTCTATCTCCGGCTGCTCCATGAATTCGGCGATGTTATCCGGCTTGACGCTTCCGCCGTACTGGATACGTATCGCCTGAGCAACCTCGTCGTCGTAGAGCGCCGCGAGCGTCCCTCGCACCGTCCCACCGATGATGCGGTTGGCGTCGTCCCCGGTGGCAGCCAGTCCGGTGCCGATGGCCCAGATCGGCTCGTAGGCGATGGTGATGAGGCGGACCTGCTCGGGGGGGATGCCGGCGAGGTCGGCACGCACCTGCCCGCCGACGAAGGCTTCGGTCTCTCCGGCCCGGTTCTGTTCGAGGCTCTCGCCCACGCACAGGATGGGCTTGAGCCCGTGCGCCAGCGCGGCGTGTAATTTCTTGTTCACCCGCTCATCGGTCTCGCCAAAGTGCTGGCGGCGCTCCGAGTGGCCGATGATGACGTAATCGCACAGGCCGCGGAGCATCAGCGGGCTGACCTCTCCGGTGAACGCGCCTTCGTCCTTCCAGTGCACGTTCTGCGCGCCCAGCCGGATGGTGGAGCCGGCCAGCGCCTGGCGCACGGCGGCCAACGCCGTAAACGGCGGGCAGACGGCCACGTCGCAGCCTTCCAGCCCATCCAAGGCCTCGCGCAGTTCGCGCACCAGTGTCACGGCCTCTTCGATGGTTTTATACATTTTCCAGTTGCCGGCGATGAAGGGGGTACGCATTGTGCTCCTCGTGGAATCCAGGGGGTCATTTATCCTGCAATGCGGCCACGCCGGGCAGGACTTTGCCTTCGAGGAACTCGAGGCTGGCACCGCCGCCGGTGGAGACGTGGCTCATCTTGTCGGCCACGCCGGCCTTCTTGACCGCCGAGGCGGAATCGCCGCCACCGATGATCGTCGTGGCATCCAGTTCGGCCAGCGCTCGGGCGATGGCAAAGGTGCCTTCGGCGAATTTGGGCATCTCGAACACGCCCATCGGCCCGTTCCATGCCACCGTCTTGGCGCCTGCCAACGCCGACTTGAAGGTGTCCACCGTCTTGGGGCCGATGTCGAGGATACGCCAGCCGGCGGGTACCTCGTTGGGGGCGACGACGCGGGTATTGGCGTTGTTGTCGAAGGCGTCGGCGATCACCACATCTACCGGCAGCACCAGACGACTCCCCCCGCTTTCCAGGAGCGATTTAGCCGTTGGCACGGCCTCATCTTCGACCAGACTGTCGCCGGTGGCAAAGCCCATCGCCTTGAAGAAGGTGTTGGCCATCCCGCCGCCAATCAGCAGCCGGTCGCATTTCTTGAGCAGGTTCTCGATGACGCCGACTTTGTCGGAGATCTTGGCCCCGCCCAGGATGGCGACATAGGGGCGCTCCGGGTTCTCGGTGGCCTTGCTCAGGAACTCGATCTCCTTCTCCATCAGGAAGCCGGCCACGGCGGGGAGGTAGTGTGCCACCCCTTCGGTCGAGGATTGTGCACGGTGTGCCGTGCCAAAGGCGTCGTTGACAAAGACCTCGCCCAATTTCGCCAGTTTCTGGGAGATTTCGGGGTCATTCTTCGTCTCGGCCTTGTAGAAGCGCACGTTCTCCAGCAGCATGACCTCGCCGGGCTGGAGCGCAGCGGCCATGGCCTCGACTTCTGGCCCGATGCAATCGGGGGCGAACTTGACCGGCCTGCCCAAGAGTTCGCTCAGGCGGTCGGCCGCCGGCTTGAGGCTGAACTCGGCCTCGTACCCGGTCCCGGCGGGCCGGCCCAGGTGCGACATCAGGATCAGCGCCGCGCCCTGATCCAGGATGTACTGGATGGTGGGCAGGGTGGCGCGGATGCGCTTGTCGTCGCTGATGGCGCCGTTCTGGATCGGCACGTTATAATCCACACGCATCAGCACGCGCTTGCCTTTCAGGTCTACGTCACGGATCGTTCTCTTGTTCATTTTCATCCGTCTCCTCAATCAAGTATTGTCGCAAATGTTCATGCATTTCACGGGCTAAAGAGATCGTTTCCTCGGCCATTTCCTCGGTAATGGTTGCCTCGTACACGTAACGAGCATCGTGGCGACAGCCTAGGGCGACGTTGAGACGACGGCCTAGTGAGGGGGCAAAGCGTTGTTCTTCGAGGATGTACAACTGGCTGAACTTTTGGACGACACTGCCATGTTGGGTGGGCATCCGTTCCAACTTGCCGACCAGAAACGCTTTGGCGCACAGTTCTGCTGCGTTGTAGGCGATGTCTACTGCCACGCGCCATTCCCTGTCAGCCAACAGCTTTTCCGCCACTCGCAGATGCTCTTCGGCCAGGAAGTACAGGTTCTGCGCAGTACGGAGTTGAAAGGTTTTCGGGGCCATTTCATACACTTCCTTCCCACTGCGTATGACTTCGGATATGAAGTAGCTGTCCCGTATCTGCCATCTGCTCAGGCCATACACGATCGGCTGAAGGAACTCGCCCGTCTCCAGCATTGTCTCGTAAGCCAGATCGGCACATTGGGTGCTTAATTCCTTCAGGTCACGTAGCCCCACGACCAGCACATCCACGTCGCTATCCGGCTCCGGGTCGCCCCAGGCCACGCTGCCGAAGAGCACGACTTTGGCAACCTGCGCCCGCGCCGGACTGTTGAGCAGCGCCTCCAAAAAGTGCTGTAAGGCCAGCAACTTTAGGTAGTGCGTCTCGCTCTTGGCTTGCAGTTCGTTGCCGTTTATGCGCACCGCTGGCCAAGTCTGCTCACCGGTCATCGCTGCTTGCCCATTCCTGAGGTCTGGGTCAGCAATTGGTGATTAGGGACTGGTCAAGTCCCAGTCCCTAATCCCTAGAGTTTGCTCGCGATCAGGTTCGCCAGATCGGCGGTGCGGACACTGTAGCCCCATTCGTTATCGTACCAGGCGACGACCTTGATAAAATCGCTCTTGTCTTTGCCCAGCACCGACGTGAATGGGAGATCCACCAGCGAACTGTGGGGGTCGCCCTTGAAGTCAACGCTTACCAACGGCTCATCCACAGCCGCCAGGATGCCCTTGAGCGGGCCGGCGGCGGCGTCGCGGAAGGCCTGGCGCAGTTCCTCGGTAGTGGTGGGGATTTCGATCTGCGCGGTAAAGTCCACCACAGAGACGGTGGGGGTGGGGACGCGCAGCGCGTAGCCATCGAACTTGCCCTTGAGGTCGGGGATGACCAGCGCGACGGCCTTGGCCGCGCCGGTGGTGGTGGGGATGATGCTCAGGGCGGCGGCGCGGGCGCGGCGCAGGTCGCTGTGGGGCAGGTCGAGAATCTTTTGATCGTTGGTGTAGGCGTGGATGGTGGTCATCAGGCCGCGCATGATCTTGAATTTGTCGTGCACGACCTTTGCCGCCGGGGCCAGACAGTTGGTGGTGCAGGAGGCATTCGAGATGACGTGGTGGCTGGCCGGGTCGTACATATGGTCGTTCACGCCCATCACAATCGTGATGTCCTCTTCCTGTGCCGGAGCGGAGATGATGACTTTTTTGGCGCCGCCTTTGGTGATGTGGTTCTCGGCGCCTTTGGTCTGCCGGCCCTTCTTGTCCACGCCGTCCTTCTTGACGGTGAACAGGCCGGTGGACTCGACGACGATCTCCACTCCCAGGTCGGCCCACGGGATGTTGCCGGGGTCGGTCTCTTTGAACACCTTGAGGGTCTTGCCGTCCACGATCAGGACGCCATCGCCCACTTCCACGGTGCCATTGAAGCGGCCATAGTTGGAGTCGTACTTGAGCAGGTGTGCCATCGTCTTCAGATCGCCGATGTCGTTGAAGGCGACGACTTCCAACGTGTCGGGGTAGTAATCCCGAATCGCCTTGAGCACCTGCCGGCCGATGCGGCCAAATCCGTTGATACCGATTTTTACTGCCATTGTTTTGCTCCTTTCATACATAGGGTTTGCAGAGTCTTTGTGATGAGCAAGTTCTCCTATATCAGCACATGTGCCGGTGTAACAGGCAATATCTCAGTGTTCTTCGCTTAACCGGATAAGCATGCGTGCCAATTTCTTGCTGTCGTGCCTCCAGGGCTGGGAAGGGTCAATTAGATCGGCAGTGATGACGCGGTAATGCATATGGGGTGGAAACTCGGGCTGTACCAGTGTAGTCCCATTCGATGCCTGAAAATCTATATTCAGATTGTCGTTAGCCAACACTACCGGGAAGAGACTGCGTCCCACATGTGCTTCCAGTGCGGCGACGTGATCGCCTGCGGTATACCCCTCCGTCTCTCCGCGCTGTGTGGCGACGTTGCATACGTACACTTTAAGAGCGCGGCTGGCAGCGATGGCCTTCGCAATATCCGGCACGAGCAAATTGGGGAGAACGCTCGTGTAGAGGCTCCCCGGCCCGGCCACGATCAGGTCCGCATCCAACAGCGCGCGGACTGCACCGGGGTAGGCCGGCGCGCCATCCGGCTCCAGGTAGACCCGCTCGATGTCCCCGCCGACTCTTGGGATATGCGATTCGCCGCTCACCCGGCTGAGGCCCGTCTCGTCGCGTAGGTCGGCCATTAGCGTCACGTCGTGCAACGTACTGGGGACCACCTGCCCCTGGATCGCCAGTACCCTACTCGATTCCAGGATTGCCCGCTCACAACTGCCCGTGACTTCCGCCATTGCGGTGATGAACAGGTTCCCAAAACTGTGGCCGTCGAGCCCGGCGCCGTTTCCGAAGCGATATTGGAACAGTTGCGTCATCAGGGCCTCGTCGTCGGCGAGCGCCGCGATGCAGTTGCGCAGGTCGCCCGGGGGCAACACGCCCAGTTCCCGTCGCAGCCGTCCCGAACTCCCGCCGTCATCGGCGACGGTGACGATGGCGGTGATGTTGGACGTGTAACGCTTGAGTCCGCGCAAGAGCACAGAGAGGCCATGCCCTCCGCCGATGGCGACCACCTTTGGGCCCCGCCCGCGTCGGCGGTAGTGATACACGGCATTTGCTACCGTTTCAGGATCGCTCGCTACGAAGGGCGCCAGCAACGTCCGATTGAGCCTGGTGAGAGCAATGACGATAGCGGTCAGACCAAGCACACCAAATAGCCCAGCCCGTAATCCGCGTGGAATGAATTGTAAAGTTGCGTCATAAAAGGCGGTCGGCAATGGGTACAACTGCCGAAGTAGAGAACCGAAGCCCAGGGTCAATAGCGTGATACCACACGCCAGAAGCAGTATCCAACGTTTGACCCCCATGCCGGGGGTCAGCCACTTGAGTGTGGCCCGTATCCGCTTGCGAAGTTTCATGACCCGCATCGCTGTCTGGGTTGCAGGACTTGCAGCACCAGTGTTATTATAACCGAACGTGGCGTAGACGTCAATTTGCCCTTTGCCCGCAAATGACCAATTGCTTGACAAAGAGAAAATTATGTGGTAGTCTGGCGAATTGATAATTGGTGTAGCGATTCACTTCGCCAACATCGCCAGAGTCTTAGTGAGTGTGATGCGCGTAGCGTGCTGAGTGGTCCTACTCAAATTGATCACCGGAGGTCAAAAATGCCAAAGACGTATTGTCCTGCCTGTGATGCGGTCGTGAGCGTAGACAATCCCCGGATGGGTGGCA
The DNA here is from genome assembly GCA_034432855.1 of Anaerolineae bacterium. GTDB lineage: Bacteria > Chloroflexota > Anaerolineae > B4-G1 > B4-G1 > DAOUBA01. The sequence continues at coordinate 5,859 of DAOUBA010000128.1, forward strand.
TGGTCACTTGCCGGGAATGTGGCGCAAAACTTGAGATCATCAGCACAAATCCCTTCGAAGTGGATTTCCCCTTGGAGGAAGATGAGTGGGAGTGGGAGGAGGATGAATGGGAGGATGAATGGGAAGATGAGGAGGACGAGTAGAGCCTTCATCCTTCTCTACTCTACTTTCCGCTAACTTCGGTTTTTAGCCTCTTTTAGCGCTTGGCACTCCCCATATCTGGGATAAACATTTAATAAAGCACCACCTATGGGGGTCGGCGCAATTTACCGGAAAAAGTTCTCTAAGCTAACCTGGTTTTCCGGTACAGGGCACCGCGGGCGTGTCAATTTGCCAGGGTTTCCCAGTGCCACTCTGAGCAGGCTGGGAAGCCGGGCCTTCGGGTGGTTGGGGCTCGGTGACTCTTGAGCAAATGCCTCGTCACTTCGAACGAGGCGTTTTTGTTATGCCCAAGACGGCGACGACTGCGCGAAGGTGCACGTTTCGATTCCTAATCGTGCAAAAGCGTGCGCTAGTCTTGACAAATCGCGCACGATATGGTAAAATAACACTTGTGAGTCAGCGCCCAGTGCCTACTCTGACCGCTGAGAGGCGCGCTGCTATCGCCAAGATGGTGGCGCAGAATGGTGCTGTCCGCGTCGCAGACTTGGTGAGCCATTTTGGGGTAGATGCAGCGACCATTCGGCGGGATCTGAAAGCACTTGAGGAGCAGGAAAAGGTCCATCGCGTGCATGGCGGCGCAGTGGCAGTTGGAGGGACCGTCCCACAGGGTGCTGTTCGACGGCCCGCAACTCCGGCGGCGCGCATCGGTCAGGCTGTGGCTGACATGATCGCCGATGGCGAGACGGTTTTCTTAGGGCCTGGTCGGATCGCGCTAGAAGTGGCGTGCTGTCTTGCCAGGCGTTCGGGGCTTACCATCGTCACCAATGGGCTTGAAGTGGCTCACTGGGTTGCCGTCAACACGTCTCACAACCTGATTGTCACGGGCGGTCAGGCCGAAAGACGCGACCTGGCATTGGTAGGTCAACTGACCAGGGAGGCGCTTACCACTCTGCGAGCGGATCACGTGATCTTGGAATTGGGCGGCATCAGCCCGGTGGGTGAACTGACCCATGACAGTCTTCCGCAGGCAGAGATGGCGCAACAGTTGCTGGAGATCGGTACCGATGTCATCGTTGTCGTACCGGCTGAACGGGTGGGACGGGTAGCAGCAGCGTATGTGGCGCCCGTATCGGATGTGGACGTTATCGTTACGGCCCGCGAGGCGCCTGCGCCGGTTCTGTGGGATCTGAGTGAGTCGGGTGTGCGTATCGTCCTAGCATAGCCTGGACGTACGTCCTGAAAATCGTTTTTGAAAGGAGCAATTCGAAATGGCAAGTGTCACATACGAGCATGTCACCAAGCGATTTGGGGATGTCATTGCGGTCAACGATCTCAACATCCACATCCCCGACAAAGAGTTCCTGGTCTTTGTCGGCCCTTCGGGCTGCGGCAAGACCACCTCCCTGCGCCTGCTGGCCGGTCTCGAGGAACTCACTGCGGGTAATATTTACATCGGCGACCGACTGGTCAATGACGTGCCGCCCAAGGACCGGGACATTGCGATGGTCTTCCAGTCCTACGCGCTGTACCCGCACATGTCGGTCTACGACAATATGGCGTTTGGCCTCAAACTACGCAAGACGCCCAAGAAGGAGATCGAGCGGCGCGTGCGCGAGGCGGCCAAGATCCTGGGCATCGAAGACCTGTTGGACCGCAAGCCCAAGCAGCTGTCCGGCGGTCAGCGTCAGCGCGTGGCGGTGGGTCGCGCGATTGTGCGCGAGCCGCAGGTGTTCTTGATGGACGAGCCGCTTTCCAACCTGGACGCCAAGTTGCGCGTGCAGGCCCGCGCTGAACTCAGCAAGCTCCATCAACGTCTGGGGACGACCTTCATCTACGTGACCCACGACCAGATGGAGGCAATGACGATGGGCAGCCGTATCGCTGTGATGAAGGACGGCGTCCTGCAGCAACTGGACAGCCCGCAGGTGCTCTATGATATGCCGATCAACGTCTTTGTCGCCGGCTTCATTGGTAGCCCGGCAATGAACTTTCTCGATGCCAAACTGGTCGAGCGGGACGGTAAGGTCGCCGTAGACTGTCAGGACTTTATCCTGGAGATCCCTGAGGACAAGGCTGGCGTGTATCGTCCGCATCTGGGCAGGGAGGTCATCTTTGGCATCCGGCCGGAGGACACGCACGATCCGGTATACGCGCCGCCCGGCATTAGGAAGGCGCTGATCGAGGCCAAGGTGGACGTAACCGAGTTGATGGGTAACGAGGTCATCGTCTACCTGGTGACGGAGCACACACAACTTCTGGGCCGCTTCGATCCGCGCACAGGGGCCCGCGTGGGCAACACGATGCAAGTCGCTCTCAATATGGATCGCCTGCACATTTTCGACAAGCAAACCGAAGTCGCGATCCGTTAGTCAAGACAAGCAACCAGTAGCAAGTAGACAAGGGCCGGTGCACCTTGTCTACTTGCTGCTTGTATACTGTCTATCTCTAAGGAGCAACGATGGACAATCTGGAATTGATGCGTGAATTGGCAGTCGAGGCCAGGACCAAGATTCTGCTTGTGGTACTCGATGGATTAGGGGGACTGCCGATGACACCCGATGGCCCCACCGAACTGGAGGCAGCACATACTCCCAACCTGGATGCTCTGGCAAAGCGTTCCATCTGCGGGATGAGTACGCCTATTGCGCCAGGCATCTCTCCTGGCAGCGGCCCCGGCCACCTGGCCCTCTTCGGCTATGACCCGCTGAGGTACGAGATTGGGCGCGGGGTACTGGAGGCGCTGGGCATCGGCTTCGACTTGCAGCCGGACGATATTGCGGCGCGCGGCAACTTTTGCACGCTGGACGCGCAGGGGTTGATCACCGACCGGCGTGCGGGACGTATCCCGACGGAGGTGGGCGCACGGCTTTGTGAAAAGTTGCGCCAGATTCATCTTCCTGAGGTAGAGGTGTTCGTCGAGCCGGTGCAGGAGTACCGTTTCTTGTTGGTCTTACGGGGCGAGGGGTTGTACGATGGTCTGACCGAGACCGATCCACAGCAGTTGGGCAAGCCGCCGCTTCCGGTCAAGCCGCTGCACCCAGAAGCTGCTCATACGGCGGACTTGCTCAACCAATGGATGGCTGAAGCCCGTAAACTGCTGGCCGACGAGCATCCGGCTAATGGTTGCAATTTGCGCGGGATCGCCAAGGACCCCGGGTTGCCCAAGATGCCGGAGGTCTATAAACTACGCTGCGGTGCAATCGCGACCTATCCGATGTACCGGGGCGTGGCTAGGCTGGCGGGGATGGATGTGCTGAAAACAGGAGAGACCATCGAGGACGAGATCGAGACGCTGAAGCAGCACTGGGCGGGCTATGATTTCTTCTTCTTCCACGTCAAAAAGACCGACAGCCGCGGCGAGGACGGCGACTTTGACGCCAAGGCGAAAGTGATCGAGCATTTCGATGAGCTGCTCCCGGGTATTCTGGTGCTGGGACCGGACGTGGTCATCGTCACGGGTGATCACTCGACGCCAGCAGTGCTAAGATCGCACTCCTGGCACGAGTTGCCGGTGCTCCTGTGGGCCAGAAATATCCGGCCTGATAGTGTGACCCAGTTCGGCGAGCGGCCCTGCATGGCTGGTGGTCTGGGACATATCTGTCACACGGACCTGATGCCCTTGGCCATGGCTCATGCCGGGCGGTTGGCCAAGTTCGGGGCCTGAACCGGGCCCGGAGACAACTTGCGCTTTTTGCCGGCCGCCTGACCCTATTATGGGTTGGGCGGCTTTTGTTTGGGGTGCCAGCTGCTCGCTATAGTATTGCTCTCGAAAAACTATCGCAACCGCGAAGATTTTGCTCTTGGCCGCACCGGCCTGAAAGAGCCGGTGCTGGCGGGGTTTCTTCCAGGAGAGAAACGCTTCCAGCGCCGCCGGTTC
>DAOUBA010000129.1:0-11319 GCA_034432855.1 Anaerolineae bacterium
GATCTGGTGCGGCAGTGTACGGATACCGGAGAGGGAAACGGCGAAATGGGGATCGTAGGCGTAGGCCAGGCGGATGCGGGCGGATTCGACCAGCAGGCGCAGACGCTCAGGGTCGGCCAGGGGAGTCGCAGCCGGTGTTTCCGGCGTGACCGCGAGGAGCGCCTGGTACTCTTCCGCAGAGAGGACCGTCTCTTCCAGTTGGCCGCTGACTTGGCGCACGCGCAGTTCGTAGCCGGCGCCCAGCGAGCGGACGGCCTCGATCAGCACCGGTTCGGCGAAGTGGCCGGGGATGGGAATCCTCCGGCCGATCAGTTCTCGACCGACAGTAACCCTCGTCTCATCCAAGACAAATTCTCCCTTCGCGTGGCAATACCTGGGCTCCTTCTAACTATTGTACTCGTTCAGTCTCCCAATCGCAAATCCGATTGCCCCGGCAGCCTGCTCAGGCTCTTACGCTCATGATCCCCTGTGGTACAGAAGCGCAGACACCGCATGTCCAGGACATCCTCGCAACCGAACTCCTGCCCCCCCTGCACTCGCAGGCCAGCGTTGACGCCCTCGCCGGTCGTCCGGCGGTGTAGCACCTGAACAAACAGGCGCGCCGATTGCCAGCATAGGCCATCTGCGCACGCCTCACACAGCATACACCTTCAGCAGATCAGACACACAGAACACGTTGACACAACCTGCCCTGGATATAGCGGGCCGGTCAGGGCCGAATGGGCGCGACGCTACTCGCGCGCGCGGCGGCGAACTGGTATCGTGGAGCAGATCGCCTCGTATCTGGCCCCAACGCAGGGGCAGCAGGGACAGTGCGGTATCATCCGCCTGCTCGATTCCTGCTGCGGCGAAGGGCTGACACTGGAGCGCGGGGCGCACATCTTTGCGGACACCACAGAGGTCGTCACCGAGAGCGTCGTGGGGAGCGTGGTGCTGCCCTCGACGGCCATCTGCGACTGGAAGGCGTGGCTGGCGGCAAAGGGGCTGACATTCCAGGATGTCAGGCAGGAGGCCAGAGCTGTCGCGGGCCAGGGCTTGGAGCTCAGCCACGCGTTGAGCGTGTTGATAATCGCCCGCTTTCCACAACACTTCTTGCACTTTCGCCGGCGATGCCTCTGCCAACAATGCTGGCGTCTGATAGGCGGCTATCAGGCTAACTGGAACGACAGTCGAAACACTGCTGGTGAAGAAGGTCTTCAGTTCAGGGAATGTGACGGCCATCAGTTGGGTAAACTGATTGCGGGCGCGAGTGAGCATCGTGTTCAACCTCCAACTGTCTCGACAGAGCACCAGTAGATGGGCGCTATCCGGGTCGGGCAGTTCCAATGAACGTAGGGTGAACTCCTCGCCCACTGCCTCGTGCAGATACCCGATTCGCGCCATCACCCGTGCATCCATTTCGTCCGTTTTGGGCAAGCCTGGGAAGACTTTTTCTCGCATGTGCTTGACTGTGGCGTTCTCTACCAAGTGCATAGCATATCCCTGATCCAGGAGATACTGGAACACGGTTGCGCCGTAGTGACCGCCCGTTGGCTCACACAGACCCAAGAACTCGGTGGGGTCGTTAGAAAAGCGCTCCAGATAACGCTGTAGCTGGCGTAGCCCGGCCTGTGTGCTGGGAAAGTGGACGCAGCGTGCGTGCTTCCACCGTTCATCTCCACGCGCAAAGGTTTCGAGGCTGATTACTCCGGCGACGTGTTCCTTGTATCCCACGTCTACGCCCAGGTAGTAGCGACGGGCAATTGAGAGCCCAACATTTCCAGCAATGTCATCTTTCGCTCCTTGCATAGTGTGGTCGGGGCGAAGCCCATCCAGCCTGAGTTACGTACAGAGGTCGCTCAGACGCGCACTCAATGGTTTGTTGGAAGGCTTGAATGGACTATGCCCCGTCGCTGAATGTGCATCCGAGCGCAGTGTTCATCTTACCACAGATGCAAGTATCCTGAAGTAACAGCGGCGGCCACCCCCCACACATTACGTACAAGGGTCAACAGTGTGCCCTATTGGTCTTCAGCAGTGGTTTGAGCCAGGCAGGCTCGCAGGTTGGCGACGCCCTACATTGCCATGCAAGGGTCACTCAGTGCCCAACAACAAAAACAAGGGTCGCCGCTGTTACCTCGATCAAGAGAACGGCCCGCAAGATGTATGCTATTCGTCTGTTAATGTGCAGCGCTTGCACAGCCAGACCTATCGGTTGTTGCGAGTATGATACCCCAGTTTCAAGTTTGCGCAACAGCCCTGAGAAATCACGCTGAGGCTCTCTCTAGACTAGATTCCGGTACAAAACTACGGTGAGAGGCGTCTCTGACGCCGATTTCGGGCTCTGAAGAGCCCTCCTACGGCGTTTTGTACCGGAAACTAGACTATTGCCCTGATCTGTCAAGACAAACCTGCCCAACTGTCAAGACCAAAAACGCGACGTTCTGGGGTATCTTTTGTACCAAGGAGTGAGTATTGGAACCAACAACGCATGGGCGCATTCGAATCACGGCAGAAATTGCCATTGCCGATCCGGTGGTATTCCGGCAGACGATTGACGGGATCCTCAATATGATAGCGCATTTGGGGTTGCCACCCGATTCGTTGAGGATCGACGTACAGAGTGTCAACGCTCCGCCGCCCGTGACAGATCCCACCGACCATCGCATACTCAAATGGGTCACGGAGGACCCCGACCTGAAAGACCAGGCAATCGCACAACGGCTCGGCATGAGGCGCCAGGCCGTCAACGCACGACGCCGCGGACTTGAAAAGATGGGCTATCGAGTGCGCTGAGGCAACAAGTCAAGACAAATTCACACAGGTGTCAAGACCACAAAACAGGGTTTCTGGTGTATCCTCTGTGTAAAACCATAAGCACAGAGGTATTGGTTATGCGCGAAAAGAAAAGACGTTTCGGGTTTCTGCTGAGAGCCGACGAACACCAGGCATTGCAACGTCTGGCACAAGCAACTGACCGCAGCCAGGGCGCTATGTTGCGCCGCTTGATCCGCGAGGAAGCACAGCGCCGGGGATTGTGGGTGACCGGTCAGCGTGATTGGTCGTCAGCCGAATTCCGCGGCCAGAGGATGGGTCAATGATACAACATATGCTGACTGCATTGCCGGCCCCTACGATCAACGAAGATGAACGCCATCGGCGTCTGGCCGCCTGCTATGCTCTCCTACTCGACTTAGCAAACCGCCGGGATGCTTCGAGCAACACCCGCGCCAACCATTCAGGTAAGTTGGACGCCCCCTCTGCCGCCAAACACCAGGAACAGATGACGTAGGATCACACTTCCGCACTTTGACAATTAAGCGCATCGGCACGGTTCGCGTGTGGGTGACTGTTCCAAATTTGGTGATGCCCTTGAATTACCCCACAGGGACTACAAAAACGGGGTATAGAGACACATTTCGCCCCACTCTGAGGTCTTACAAGGGCAAAACGTGGGCACAATGCACCACCATCAGCGAATTTCCCCGATTTTGGAACAGTCACGCGTGTGGCCGGCTATTGACATTACAAGGATTCTGGTGTATAATGAACGTGTGAACGTACAACGGCCCGACAGAGTGACCCTGACAATGCCGAGGGATCTGGTATTGACAGCGCGCGCCGAAGCAGTCAGGCGCAACATGAGCCTGTCAGCGGTCGTACGGGAGTTGCTCAAAAAGTGGCTGGCAGGTGAGGTCGAAGTGCCAGCCAGGGAAGGCAAGTCACCAGAAGAGGCATAACGCCGGAGCCTAGAAGCAAGCGGGCCGTGCGGGTGCCACCAACACCGCGCACAGCCCTGACCCAATCGCTGGATACCCTTTGCAGGCAGCAATTGGGCTATGTGTATGATAACATAGCCTGAATCCATCGTCAAGCCTAACGGCCTACCTGCTTGGGGCAGCGAGAGCAGGTAGGCCGTTTTCATTTCTGCGCGGGGAGGTGCGCAATGAGTTTCTTCGAACAGTTCCAATTCTTGCATTTGGTCAAGACCGGCCTCAGCCTGCGCGAGCGGCTGGAGCGGGGAGTGGCGGCAGCATATCACAACGCGGTGATCGCCCGCCTGCAGCGTTTTCGAGAGAACCTGGAGCACGAGGTATGGCCGGAGCCCTGGACCGTCTTGGAAGCGCCAATGGCGCTTCTACTATCGGACGTGTGCGAGGCCCTTGGCCTGGACGAGCAGGAACGTGCCAGTGTACTGGGAGTGGAGGGCGTGCTGGCGCTGGCCGATGCGCTGGAAGAGCGCGTTCGTCCGATCCCTTCCCCCCGCATCCCGATGAACGAGCGCCAGGCAAAGGCGTTGCGTTACGTGCGGGAACACGGTATGCTCGACCTGAGAACCTATCGCGAGATCTGCCCCTTCTGGTCGGACGAGACGCTGCGACTGGATCTGGCCGACCTTGTAGCACGAGGGCTGTTAACGAAGAATGGGCAGAACAGGGGCACCTGCTACGTGCTCGCATCGTAGACGTATCAGGAGACGACAAGATGAAACGAGCACTGTTGTACGCCAGAGTCTCAGGCGACGATAGGGGCAAAGAAGGACGCAATCTGGCCGGCCAGCTGGACATGTGTCGGAAGTACGCTGGAGAACACGGCTATCTTGTCGTGGCCGAACTGGCCGAAGATGATCGAGGGGCATCCGGTGCCGAGATTGACCTCCCGCAACTGAACCGTATGCGCGAGATGGCACAGGCGAAGGAGTTCGATGTGCTGGTGGTCAGAGAGTTGGACCGCCTCAGTCGCAACCTGGCAAAGCAGTTGATCATCGAGCAAGAGTTAAAACATGCCGGTGTGACAATTGAGTACGTCCTGGGTGAGTATCCCGATACGCCAGAAGGCAACCTAATGAAGCACGTCAGGGCGACCATTGCTGAATTTGAGCGAGAGAAAATCGTCGAACGGAGCACTCGAGGCAGGCGTAATATGGTCAGGCAGGGAAAGATTATGTTGCATGGGGACAATCCACCCTATGGATACCAGGTCTCAGAAGATGGAGCAACGCTCATTCCCCATGAGCCGGAAGCCAGCGTGGTTCGCCTCATCTTCCAGTGGTACACCGAAGGTGACGAGTCCGGTAAGCGCCTGTCCTCTGTACAGATCGCAAAACGGCTTTCTGATATGAAGATACCCACCTGGGTGGAAATTCACCCTAAGAGCGGTGGGTATAAGAGGCGACCACTTCACGAATGGTCGCCAGCCACTGTATTGAGAATCCTGCATCACGAAGTTTACATCGGGAGATGGTACTACGGGAAGCACCGGAGAAATAGGCGTAACCCGCGAGAGCATTGGGTGCCTATGGAAGTACCTGCGCTGGTCAGTATGAAGACATGGGAACAAGCGCAGAAGCAAAGCAGGGCCAACATCGTCATGGGGCCTCGCAACCTAAAGAATGCCTACCTGATGCGCTATCGCTTGACCTGCTCAATATGCGGGCGTGGTGTCGGCGGACTCACCACCAGGTGCAACGGCAAACCATACCCATACTACATCTGCTACGGCAGGATGAACCACCGAGTGTCTGCAGGCCCCAAATGTAATCTGCCCTATTTCAAAGTGGGCGAGGTAGATGCCGCGATTTGGAGGTGGATCAAGCAGTTCCTCACCGACCCTGCTACGCTGATTGCAGGACTGAAAGAGCAACAGGCGGAACTGGAAGGGGCCAACAACCTGCTGCGCGAACGGTTGGCGGTGATAGACGGTTTGCTCTCCGATCGCTTCCACCAGTTAGAGAAGCTGCTCGACCTCTATCTGGGAAGCGATTTCTCAAAGGAGTTGCTAGTAGAGCGCAAGGCTAGACTCGAAGAGACCATCGAGGCTCTCAAGAGGGAAAGAGCTGCCCTGATCGCACAAATCGAAACGCGGAGCATCACCGATGAGGTAGTGATGACAATCACCGAATTTGCCGGAAGAGTAGCACGTGGGCTAGAAGCGGCAGATAAAGACCTGGACGCTCAACGGCGCATAATTGAACTGCTAGATGTCAGGGCAACGCTGGGAGTAGAAGACGGAGAGCATGTGGTGTATGTACAGTGTATGGTGGGCAAAGCTGTGTTGCAGGTTGCTCCTACTCGTTCAAGTAGCGCCCGAACTTGAAGTCGAGCGTGTCGGGCAATATCCCTGCGACGCCGCCCAGCACGGGCAACAGCGATCCTTGCGCTCCCGCCTGCACGACCTCGGGGAAGAACGTGGCGATGGCGACGCCGGTGATTAAATGAGCGATCCCTTTCAATTACGGTGCCTCCAACAGGGATGGTTCACAATTGGTTGACATTCTGCCTATCGGCACACTCGACGATAAATCGGCGGGTCATGCTAGACATTTCCTCTCCCTGCAATCTGAGTGTACCAGTACACCGGTGAGATGTCAACTCACAATAGCGCCAGGGGGCATTTCAGGGTGAGGGCGAGCCCTCCGCATAACAGGTCATAGATGTGCAACCAGCCCGCCTCAACGCGGGCTGGTTGCAAAGTACACTCTACTGACCCACAGTCCTGCTTCGCTACACCCGCATCCGCTGCCAGAGCGCCGCTGCGGCCAGCGCAATCGCGCCCATCACGACGGCGCCGACGCACGGCCCGCCTGCGTCATCTGAGGCTGCCGCAGGCGTCGGGGTGCTGCCGGGGAGGGTCGGCGCCACCGTCGGCTGCGGCTGTTGTGGCGCATGTGTCGGCGGAATGGCAACAGGGCCCCCCTCGCCTTCCACCACCTCGTAGGCCATGCCCTCCGCCACGAAGATGACGCGCATACCGAGTGCAAAGTACACGCCCCACTCCGGCCTTGCCGCCAGCAGGTCGAAGTAGGCATCGCTGCCAAAGCCCACCTTCGTGGTACTCATCCGCGCGGGGTTGAAGGCCGTGTCAATCCACACGCCGTCCCGCAGCACGAACGTCTTGTTGCCCACCAGCCGCATGACCTGCGCGGCTTCTTCCGGCATCGGCACGCCGCCCGATTCGGCACCCAGCATCTTGTTCTCCTCGTCGGCCCGCCCGGCTGCGGGGGCTCCCCAGGCAGGCGCGGTTGGCAAGGCCATGAATTGTCGCTCCACTTCCTCGCGCCCCGCTTCGGTCAGAATGTCCTCTTCCTGGATCAAGAACGAGGTGTAGGGGGTGATGATGCCGTAGCGGAGGGAGAGGTCAACGATAGCCTCCACCCACTCCTGGTTCGCGCCGTGGAGGCGAATCTGCGTGAGCAGGTAGCCGATCTTGCGCGTGGCCCATAGGCGCGGGATGAACTCGTCGCCGCCAGCATCGCGGAAGTAACCCTCGTAAACGAACTCGCGTCGCTCGCCGTTCACCTCGCCCGTCAGGGTGATCTGCGCGGCGTGACCCCCACCCCCGGCCCCTCCCCCGCCAGCGGGGGAGGGGAGCCTGTAACGCCCCACCAGGATCAACTGCGTACCCGCAAAGAGGTCGGGCAGCGGGTAGGGGTAAGTATCCTCGACCATCACCTTGCCGAAATCGAAGGCGATGTTCGCCAGGACGGGCGTGCTGATTTTGGCATAGAACGCCGAAATCTCCTCGTCAATCGCTTCGCCGGGACGGACGTAACTGGTGGCCCCGCCGTGATTCTGGGCGAGAGCATCGAGCAGGACGGTGTTCACATCGTCGCCCACACCGAAGGGGAACAGGCGCACGTTCTCCGGCGCGGCGGCCTGGACGTTGGCAATGATCGTCTCGACATCGGTCACCCCCTCGGTCGGTAGCCCGTCAGTGAGGAAGATGAGCACGGTAGGCCGTTTCCCAATCTGCGCGAACGCCTCCAGGAGCGCGCGGTTGATGTCGGTGCCGCCGACCGCTTCTAATCGCTCGACCCAGCGGATGGCCTCGGTGGCCTCCGACGCCGGCCGCAGCCTGGTTGCATACTGTCGCAGGCCGGTCGAGAAGGCGATCACGTTGAAGCGATCCTCGCGGTTGAGATGCTTCAGTACAAAAATCAACGCCTCCTTCGCCTGCGCCAGTTTCTCCCCTTCCATCGAGCCGGAAGTGTCGAGGATGAGGATCACGTCGCGAGGGATCACCTCGCGTTCGTCCACCTCGACCTGGGGCGCGACCAACAACAGGAAAAAGCCCTCGTCCGGCGGCTCCCGATAGGTCAGCAGGTTCAGTCCCACATCCTCCTGGCTAACGGTGTAGATCAACTCGAAATCCTGGTCGGGTAACACATCGGTCTCCTCGTAGCCCACGATGGCGCGATAACGGCCGTCCCGCTCGATGTAGACGCGATCCTGATGGGTGGACGAGTAGATGGCGCGCATCGCGTCGCGGGACTCGATCTCGACGCGAATGCGGACCTCCTCCAGCGGACGGGCAGAGAAGCGTTCGGTGCTGAGCGGATAGACGTAGCGTACAAGACCGCCGTCAACGGGCAATACCTGGCTGTACTCTAACTCGATTTTGCGCGAGCCGCCAGGGGGGATGGGGAAAATGCGCGCCTGCACCGCGCTCTGCCCGACGTACTCCAGCAACGCCGGGTCGCGTTGCCGCCGCACAATGTCCTCATAGATGGCGCGGGCCTTATCGGCGTCGAGGATCTGCCCCTCGATGCGCCGGCCGTCCACCCACATTGCAAAGTCCGAGACCGCTGCGCCCTGGGGCAAGGGGAACACGTAGATGCCCTCGCACTCCCAGTCGTGCTCGTTGACGAACTCTTGCTTGACGCGCGTGGTTGCCACCTGATCCTCGATGGTCACGTCCACCAGATGATAGCGGATGGTGAGCCAGGTCTGGTCGAGCGGGACGGGTTCGGGCAGGGGAGGCGGGTCGGGGATGATGATGCCGTCGGCCAGGGCGGGACGGGCAGCGGATAACGAAAGGACGAGGGTTATGAAAATGGCAATGATGTGGATGGCTAGTTTGTTAGTTGGTTGGTTTGTTGGTTGGTTGGTCAGGCGGGACATTTCTCTCCTCCTCGAGCGTGGTCTGTCTTGTAGACGCCAGAGGAGAAGAGAATGTTCCTCGTGTATACAGGGGAGTCATTCGAGGCACTTGTGGAGGAATTCCTCGGGGGTCAGACACTCGAACCGGTGCTGCCGGGTAGCAGCCTGTCGTACAAACTCGTGGTTGGCCGAAACAAGACATTCAGCCCAACCACGCAGAGCGGTTCTGTGCCGTCAATTCGTCAGAAAGGATAAGTGTCACGTTGGGGTAATCTGTCAGGAAACGCAGGATACGCCCTTCGGGGCTGTCGAGGTCAAGATAGCCGAGGATGAATACGTTGGTATCCAAAGTTGTCCACCTGCATCAACCTGCACGACCGTTGGCTCTCCAGGCATATCGGTTGTCATCTTCTACTCCTACCCAATCTCGTCAAATCTCCTTCGTAACTATTCAGGCCGATTGAAATCGCCCTCTTTGGGCGCTCCGCGCCACGTGTCGGCCTGCGCCGACACTCCATATCAGGTGTAACAGCAGGGGTCGGCGAAGGCCGACCAATGGCCTGTGGCCCCAAAAAGGAGAAATCGTGGGGTTGGGCGGGCGCTTCGCGCCTGCCCAACCCCCCGAAAAATCCCTTTCCTTGGGTATCGGGATGTGTCACATCGAAGATGTGGGTAATCACCAGGGCAATTGGGGTTGCCTAAACACTCGATCGGTGATATGGTAGAGCGTATATCTTGCAATAGAACTGATGTTCTGGTACAATATCCCCAGTCCTGATCGTCGCCCTGGAGGAGGTTTGCCATGCCCAAGACGCGTACCCAATGGGTCTGCCAGAACTGCGGGCGGACGGCGCCCCGCGAGATGGGCCGCTGCCCCGGCTGTGGCGAGTACAACACGATGGTTGAGGTGATCGAGCAGCCGGAGCGCGCCTCGGCCGCCGGCCTGCCCGCCGTCCCCGGCAGCGAACCGCGCCGCCTGCACGAGATCGAGTCCGAAGGGCTGGAGCGGTTGCCCCTCCCGATGGGCGAATTTGCCCGCGTGCTGGGCGGCGGCGTCGTGCCCGGCTCCCTCATCCTCGTCGGCGGCGATCCGGGCATCGGCAAGTCCACACTTCTCTTGCAGACCGCCGGGCTGATGGCCAAGACGGCACAGCAGCCCGTGCTCTACGTTTCCGGCGAAGAATCCGCCCGCCAGATCAAGATGCGCGCCGACCGCTTGGGCGTCCGCACCGACAATCTCTTCGTCGTCACCGAGACCAACCTGGATGCAATCCTGCGCCACGCCGCGCAGGTCCGGCCGATGGTGATGATCGTGGACTCGATCCAGACCGTCTACTCGGAGGGGCTGACTTCGGGGGCCGGCTCAATCAGCCAGGTGCGCGAGGGAGCGACGCGCTTTCAATGGTGGGCCAAGTCCGAAGGCACGGCTATCTTCCTGGTGGGGCACGTCACCAAAGAGGGCGCCATCGCCGGGCCGAAGGTGCTGGAGCACATCGTAGATACGGTGCTCTACCTTGAGGGCGACCAGTTCCACGCCTACCGCCTGCTGCGCGCGACCAAGAACCGCTTTGGCGCCACCTCTGAAATCGGTGTGTTCGAGATGCGCGAAGAGGGGATGGTCGAGGTGCCCAATCCATCCGAGGTCTTTTTGGCCGAGCGGATGGTGAACGCGCCGGGTTCGGCCATCGCGGTGACGATGGAGGGGACGCGCCCGCTGCTGGTGGAGATTCAGGCGTTGGCGAGCCACTCCAGTTTCGGCTACCCGCGCCGCACGGCCAACGGGGTGGATTTCAACCGCCTCCTGCTCATCACCGCCGTGCTGACGCGGCGGGTGGGCCTGCGGTTGCACGACCAGGACATTTTCGCCAACGTGATCGGTGGGTTGCAGGTGGAAGAGCCAGCGGCGGACCTGGCAGTGGCGATGGCGATTGCCTCAAGCGTGCGCGACCGGCCCGTAGCGGCGGATATGGTCGCCATCGGCGAGGTGGGGCTGGCGGGCGAGGTGCGCGCGGTGGGGCAGACGGCGGCGCGGCTGAAGGAAGCGGCGCGGTTGGGTTTCCGCCGCTGCCTGCTGCCCAAATCGCTGCGTCGCCACGAGGGCCTGCCCGAAGGTATCGAGGCCGTCCCCGTGCGCTCGGTGGCCGAAGCGATCGAGAAGGCGTTGGTGTAGACAGGCAGGAAGATGTGGTATAATGCAATAGCGCAAAACTCACCCTGTCATTGCGAGCGAGCCTTTGGCGGCGAAGCAATCCCAGTAGTACTTTGAGAATGAAATCCTTGCACGTTGGGCAAGAAAACCCACCACGAAGGACACGAAGGTCACACAAAGGAAATATAAGGAATTCCTTCGTGTCCTTTGTGTGCCCTTCGTGCCCTTGGTGGTTTTTGGTTCCGGCTCGTCCGGGTTAGGGATTTACCCATGCTATGTGGGAAATACCCAAATACCCGCCGTGCGCGACTT
>DAOUBA010000130.1:0-4692 GCA_034432855.1 Anaerolineae bacterium
GAACATAAACAAGGGATCAGCGGGATATTCGTCGCGTAACATCTCCGTCGGCCTCCTTGGTGGCGTCTGTTATACAAAACGCCATCAGGAAGCCGGAGTTACGCTTGTTTTGTACCGGAAACTAACTAACCAACTAACCAACCGATTTGTACCCTCGCCGTGCTATGCTATAATCTGACTCGGCGTGCAAACGTACGAGTGTGACCCATGACCGATGAATTGTGGCGTTCCTTACTCATTCAGACAGTGCTAGCCCTGTTGGCTGCGCTGGGCGCTTTACAGATCGCCGCATTGCACAACCGGCTCGAAGGACTGGCCTGGCCGGTCGGGTTACGGCACAAGCGCTCAGGCTACATCCTGGCCGGGTTACTGCTGACGCTGGCTCTCATGGGCAACATGCTTCCGATCGAAGGAGCCGTCGTATCGCCCCGCCTGTTTGCGGCGGCGTTCCTCGCCGGAGGTGGGCTGGCGCTGGTCATCCAGATCGTGGGAGCGGCGCTGCGGCTTTTGTGGAACAGACGGCGCAAAAAGCCTCTGCTCCCGAAAGGCAAGTCTATCGGCCTGGGCCCCATGCAGGCTACCCTTTACCAGCCGGTAAACCGGTGGCCCTTCCCGGCGGTCTGCCTTTTGCCCGATCCGACCGCGCCCGGCGATGACCTGGAAACGCTGGCACAAGGACTGATGGAGAACGGCATCGCTGTCCTGGCCCTCGACTGGCGATCGCTGGACAACCCCGATCGCCTGACGCTGCAAGGATTGGTAGCCATGGGTGTTTCGCACCTGACGCGCTGGCCCGGCACCGACACCCGGCGGGTGGCACTGGCAGGTGTCGGGCTGGGAGGAGACCTCGCGCTGCGTTGCGCTGCGGCAGACATGGGCGTGACGGTGACACTGGCGCTCGAGCCCGTGCTGACGGTCCAGCGCCCTGGGCTGGGATTGACCGCCCTGCGCCACCTCTCATGGTTCGAAGCGCACCGGCGCGCGCGCGCCTGGCGGCACTCGCCATTGGTGAAAGAACTCGACGCGCTGACGGCCATCCGCTCCATCCGCGGGCGACCACTCGCTATCGTCACCGGCCTGGACGGCGACACACAGGCGGTGGACAACCTGGAAATCCTGCGTGCCGGGGAGGATTGCCCGCTGGCGGCAGCTGCCCAGGCAGAAAAGGTCACTCGCGCTGTCGCCTGGCTTAAGGAGCGATTCGCGTGACACAAATACTGTACGATTTGCTGTATTCTTACACGAAGGCCCTCGGGTTCCTGGAACTGCTCTTTCGAGAATTGCCCGCCATCAGGCCGGTGCTCAGATTCCTGGCAGAGGGTTACGCCGTGCCCATGGCGCTGACGTTGGGGGTACTCGTCCGCTGGTTCGAGGGGCCGCGGGCTATCGAGCGCCTCGATAATCAGAGAGCAGTGCTGCGCAGTTTGTTGGCTGCACTGACCGCGTGGGGTCTGGCCGCGCTGGTCGGGCTGGCATGGAGACAGATATTGAGCGCCCAGGTCATCGAGGGGATGCCTATCCAATGGCCCTGGTGGCACGGCCTTCCCGCCCCCAGTTCCGCAGCGGCAACAGGCTTTGCACTGGCCGCGGGCCTGTGGCGGCGGGATTGGCGCTGGGGGCTGGGGTTCTGCCTGGCGACCAGCCTGTGGGCCACCGCCCAGGTCTGCTATGGCCTGCGCTACCCGCTGGACGTCATCGTCGGGACGGCGCTCGGCGTCGGGCTGGCATGGCCGCTGGGAATGGCGACCCGGCTGGAGCGACCGCTGGATGCGATCATCCGCCTGGCCCGTCGCCTGATGTTGGCGTGAACTCATGCTGATTGACTACCGCGTTCGCCAAAGGGAATACCTGCTGGAGATCAGCCGCGCACTCACGGCGCAACTCAACCTGGACGAGTTGCTGGTAATGGTGCTGGAGGCGGCGACGACCATTCTGGCCGGACAGGCGGGCCTCATTGCCTTGCGCGGCCCCGATAACGTCTTTACCATCCGCGCCAGTTACGGCCTGCCCCGTGCGCTGGTGCCCTATTTCGCGCTGCTCCTGACGGACATTCCCGACGATGTGGATCCGGCGCGCTTCCGCATCCCCGCCCTGGCGGAGAAATTGGGCCGGGTGGCCGCCGAGTTGGGCCTGCGCCTGCAACAGGTCGTAGCGCTGCCAATGGCGATCAAGCGAGAACTGATCGGCGTGCTCTACGTCTTCCGCGCCTACGGCACAGGTTTTACTGCCAACGACCGCCAGATCCTCGCCAGTTTCGCCGACCAGGCCGCCATCGCCGTGCACAACGCCGAGTTGTACGAGAGGATCTCTCAGGAGAAGCGGAGGCTGGACGCGATCCTGGAATACAGCGCCGATGGCGTGATGATCCTGGATTCTGCCCACCGTATCGTCGTCTTCAACCGCGCGCTCGCGCAGTTGAGTGGCTGGCCGGCCTCGGAAGCGTTGGGCCACTCCCACGATGAGGTCATCCGCTGGGCGCGCCTGGAAACCCCCCTCGACCTGACCGGCGCGGTTGCCGGCGGCTGGCCGCTGCCCACGGCGCAGCCCATCTATGTCGAAGGAGACCTGCGGCGGCGCAACGGTAGCACCGTCAGCGTCGGGATCACTTATGCCCCGCTCTTCGACCGTGATGGCAGGCTGGTCAACATCATCGGCAACGCGCGTGACATCACCCGTTTCCGCGAGGCGGACAAAGTCAAGTCCACCTTCATCTCCGTGATCTCCCATGAACTCAAGACGCCGGTCTCGCTGATCAAGGGCTATGCCGATACCCTGTTGCGCGAGGACGCCCGCTGGGATCGCCGAACTATGCGCGAGAGCCTGCAGGTGATCCTGGAGGAGACCGATCGCCTCAACCAACTGATTGACAATTTGCTCGACGCCTCGCGTTTGCAGGCCGGGGCGTTGCACATGGAGATAGGTGAAGTGGCGCTCAACGCGCTGGCCGAGCGCGTCGCCGAGCGTTTCCGCACGCAGACGCAGATCCACGAGATTATCGTCCGTTTCCCCCAAGATTTCCCGATCATCGCAGGAGATGCCACCCGGCTGGAACAGGTGCTCAACAACCTGGTATCCAACGCCATCAAGTACTCTCCCGCAGGTGGGCTCATCGAGATCAGCGGTCGCGTATTGCCCGAAGAGGTCCGTGTGACCGTCTCCGACCAGGGGGTGGGCATTCCGCTGGAGGAGCAGGCGCATATCTTCGAGCGTTTCTACCGTGGCGCGCGGGAGCGTCACCAACGCACGCCGGGGACCGGCCTGGGCCTCTATCTGGCCAGGGCCATCGTCGAGGCCCACGGCGGGCGTATCTGGGTCGAAAGCAATCCCGGCGAGGGAGCCGCATTCACGTTCACGCTGCCACGCCGATAAATCCGAATCAGAAAGGAAGCCCATGTCTCAACAAGTAATGATTGCCCGTATCACCTGCCCCAACTGCCAGAACCAGTTCCAGGTTCCCGTCGAGCAAATCCTGGACGTTCAAACCGATCCGGATTCCAAAGCACGCTTGCTTAACGGCCTGGTCAACCTGGCCGTCTGCCCGAACTGCCGAATGGGTGGCTCGTTGAACCTGCCGTTCCTCTATCACGATTCTGAAAAGGAACTGGCATTGGTCTATATGCCGACGGAGGCTGGCCGCGATGACCTCCAGCGCCAACAGGCCATCGGCAGACTGACCGGCGCGGTGATGAACAGCCTGCCCCCCGAACAACGTAAGGGCTACCTGCTCCAACCCCAGGTCTTTTTTACGCAGGAGAGCCTGATCAACAAGGTGCTCGAGGCCGATGGCATCACCCAGGAGATGCTTGCCGAACAGCGAGCCAAAACCGATCTGCTCAGACGCATGGTCGAAGCCCCTTCCGACGAGGCACTGGAGGCGATTATCAAGGAGAACGATGCCGTTATTGACTCCGAGTTCTTCCTGGTGCTGGCTGCGAACCTGGAATTGGCGCAGGCCACACGGCAGAGCGCCGGTTTCCAACGGTTGCTGGCCGTGCGCAACAAACTGCTCGATTTGAGCACCGAGGGTAAAGTCGTCAGGGCACGCAGTGAAACCCTGGAGGCATTCCGCGCAGAACCCACGCGCGAGAAACTGCTCGAACTGCTCATTCAGACCGAAGACCAGCGCACCCGGGAGGTACTGATCGCGCTCGGTCAGTCGCTGTTGGACTATCCCTTCTTCCAGGCATTCACGGCCCGCATCGAAGCGACGCTGGATAAGGGCAAAAAGAAGCGGTTGGAGGAACTGCGCTCAGAGGTGCTCGCCGTGCGCGACCGGCTCGAAGAGGCCACACGCGCGCTGTTCGAGGAGCGCGCCGCATTGTTGCGCGACCTGCTGTTGAGTGACGACCCCGAAAAACTGGCGCGGCGGCGCTTCGGGGAACTCGACCAGGCCTTCCTCAGCGTGCTCTCGATCAACCTGCGCGACGCGCAGGCCGCCGGCGATCAACAGGCCACAGAGTCACTGCAAAAGATTTGGGAGCTGGTGATGGGGCTGATGGAGGAAACGCTCCCGCCGGAATTGCGCCTGTTCAACCGGCTGATGAGCACCGAGGACGAGGCGCAGATTGAAAAACTCTTGCAGGCGAATCGCAGCCTGCTGAACGAGCGCCTGATCCGCTTCATGGAGCAGACGGAGGCCTCTATGCGCCAGGAAGGCTCAACTGACGCCGCCGATCACCTGGCCCAGGTGCT
>DAOUBA010000131.1:0-25505 GCA_034432855.1 Anaerolineae bacterium
GGACGATGGGATGCCAGGTCGCCTCATTGCACGATCTATCAGGCGCTCTTCCCAGAAGTGTTGCGCCTGGAGGGATTGCGCCTGCTCAAGTACGGGGGAGTGTACCTGCATAGCCCGACGGAGGAGGCTGATACATAGGAGCGGTTAGGCGCCCATCACGGCCAGCAACTCATTGTGCAGGAGACCGTTCGTCGCCACGAGGCCCGGCAAATCCACCTGGTACGGCCCGCCGTCCAACCTGCTGCACCGCCCGCCCGCCTCGGCGACGAGCAGCACCCCGGCAGCCGCGTCCCACGGCTTAATCGCCACGTTAAAGTAGCCGTCCAGCCAGCCCGCTGCGACGTAGGCCAGCATCAGCGCTGCTGCCCCCGACGCGCGTACCGTCCCGCAGCGTCGCGCCACGCGGCACAGGTGGGTCAGCGTGTGTTCGCGCACCTCGTCAGCGTGTCCCCAATCCAGGCCAATCAGCGCGTGTCCCAGACTGGAGATAGGGCTGACGTGGATCACCTGGCCGTTGAGCGTGGCCCCCTTACCTCGCTCGGCCACGAACATCTGCTCCCGCAGTGGATCATAGACGATGCCCAACAACGGCTCACCCCCTTCCAGTACACCAATGGAGACGGCAAACGACGGGAAGCGGTGCGCGTAATTGGTCGTCCCGTCCAGCGGGTCCACGACCCACGTGATGCCTTCACCGATCTCGCTGCCTCCGGCCTCTTCGGAGAGGATGGCATGGTCGGGAAACCGCTCGCGGAGCAGCCCGAGAATGGCGGTCTCGGCGGCCGCGTCTACCTCGGTGGCGATGTCACGATAGCCCTTGACGGTGATTGCGTGGACAGCAGCGTACCGTTCGGCGATGATCTGCCCGGCGCGGCGGGCGGCTTCGATGGCGGTCTGTAGCATACGGTAAATTATACGATAGGCAAGAGATTTGACAACTGCGCCTGCCTTGTGCTACCATACATTACAGGTCGGGTTTGCAGCCCGACCTGCTGGGAGGATTGATGAGGTTTTCTCAACTCTTCGGGCACACACTGCGCGAGCCGCCTGCGGACGCGGAACTGGTCAGCCACCGGCTGGCCGTGCGCGCCGGGCTCATGCGCTTCTTGGGCGCCGGCATCTATAGCCTGCTGCCGTTGGGCTGGCGCGTGGCACGCAAGATCGAGGCCATTATGCGCGAGGAAATGGATGCGCTCGGCGCACAGGAGATGTTGATGCCCGTGCTCCACCCCGCCGAACTCTGGCAGGCAACAGGCCGCCGGGATGGCATCGGCCCGGCCCTGATACGGCAAGACCGCGCCGGGCGCGAGTACGCACTGGCGATAGCGCACGGAGCGGTCGTCGCAGAACTGGCGCGGCGCGAGATCCAATCGTACCGCGACCTTCCCCGCGTCGTCTACCACATCCAGACCACGGTGCGCGACGAGCCCCACCCGCGCGGCGGCCTGCTGCGCGTGCACGAGTTCCTGATGAAGGATGCCTACAGCCTGCACGCCGACGCTGCCGACCTGGACGCGTTCTATCCCAAGATGCTGGCGGCCTACGGGCGTATCTTGGCCCGCTGTGGCCTGACAGCCATTCCGGCCGAGGCCGATACGGGCCTGATGGATGGGACAGACGCGCATGCGTTCATGCTGCCCCATCCTGGTGGCGAAGACACACTCATCCGCTGCGCGGCCTGCGGTTACGCCGCCACCGGTGAACGTGCCGCGTTCCGCCTGCCGTCGGTTGCGCCCCAACCGCTCGAAGAGCCACGCCCCATCGCCACGCCCGGCTGCGAGACCATTGCCGACGTGGCTGCGTTCGTCGGCGTCCCGACGAGCCAGACGTTGAAAGCAGTGTTCTACACCCTGAGCCAGCAACAGGAGGGTTCTGAACTTGTGTTCGTGGTGATCCGTGGGGATTTGGAGGTGAACGAGACCGGGTTGCAGAACGTGCTGGGCGGTGGAGATTTGCGTCCAGCGACCGATGACGAGATCCGCGCCGCCGGAGCCGTGCCGGGTTATGCATCGCCGGTAGGATTGCAGGTGCGGAGAGACCGCGAGGGCGCCGGGGTGCTCGTCGTGGCGGATCGCTCGATTGAGGCCGGCAACAATTTTGTGGCCGGAGCCAACCGGGCCGGCTACCATCTGACCGGCGTCAACTATCCGCGCGATTTTGCCGTCACTTTGCTGGCCGACATCGCCCAGGCCCAGGCGGGTTACCTGTGCCCACGTTGCGATGGGACGCTCGCGGCGGAGACAGCCATCGAGTTGGGCCATTGCTTCAAATTGGGTACGCGCTACTCCGAGTCGGTCGGGGCGACCTACCTGGACGCCGAGGGGCAAGCCAGACCCGTGGTAATGGGTGCCTACGGTATCGGCATTGGGCAGCTGATAGCAGCGGTGATCGAGATGCACCACGACGAGCATGGCATCGTCTGGCCGACGACGTTGGCACCGTTCGACGTGCACCTGGTGACGCTGGCGAGGGAAGGGGCGGTCTTTGCGCAGGCCGAGGCACTCTATGTACAGTTGCAGGATGCAGGATTCGACGTGCTCTACGACGACCGCAACGAAAGTGCGGGGGTCAAGTTCAACGACGCCGACCTCATCGGCTGTCCGGTGCGGGTGACGGTGAGCACACGGAGCCTGGATGCGGGCGGGTTCGAGGTCAAGTTACGTCGCAGCCCAGAACGCACGATTATTCCGCCGCACGAGATTGCGTCCTGGATCGAGAAGCATATTCGCGTGGAAACCCCAGCCTGTTGAGGAGTAAGCCCGAACGAGAGAAGGCTGTTGATCGGTTGTGGATTGCCGCAGTGAAAACAAGGCTGACATCCCAAAGCGCATGTTCGATAACCCAGAGCCACCCATCGGGTCAATAGGATCTTCAGCAGTATGCTCTAGAAAAAAAGCCGGAGGGGAGCGATGCTCCCCTCCGGCCAGTTATCCCCCAAACTCTACCAGCAGATATTGGGGTTGAGTCTGGTGCTCCCGTCAAAGACTGCCTGGTTCTCCCATCCACTCCCGGAAGTGGAAAAGTTGTAGGGGTCCCAGCCATTGCCGGGTGTGGCAACCCACGTGGGCTCCCAGTAAAAGACGCCCATCGCGCCGCCGTTCAGTGCCGCCTGCTTGACCGCATTGAAATTGGAGGCCTGGCCGGTCAGCGACGCCGAATAGCCCGAGCACGGAGTGGAGGAACTGATCACGTTGGCGCAACTGTCAAAGTTCTGCGTCGTCCACGGATAGGCAGTCTCGACGATGATCACGGGCTTGCCGTAGCGCGAGCGCAGATCGGCCACGTTGCTCTGCATGGCCGACATGCTGCCGTGCCAGTAGCAGTAATACGACAGGGCGGTCACATCCCACTGCACACCCTGTGCCTTGATCCCATCGAAGAACCAGCGCGAGGTCGAGTTGTCGCCGCCCTTGTCAATATGGATCGCCACCTGGATCGAAGAGGAGCAGGCTTTGACCGCATTGTAAGCCGACTTGAGCAATGTCGCCAGATTGGCAAAGTTGTTGTTGGTGATCTGTCCCTCGGGCCACAGCATGCCGTTCGTGATCTCGTTGCCGATCTGGATCATATCCGGGGTCGCGCCGACATTCTTCAGGGCATTGCACACGTCGAGGGTGTGGTTGTACACATCCGTCTGCAACTGACTGAGGGTATGGCTCGACCAGGCGGCCGGTTTAGTCTGTTTGCCGGGGTCGGCCCAGGTGTCCGAGTAGTGGAAGTCAATCATCAACTTCAGGCCTTTGGACTTGACCACCTGTGCAAAAGCGACGACATTGTCTTTGTCATTGTAGCTGCTGGCCGGGTTGACCCAGACGCGCAGACGGACATAATTCACCCCGACGCTCTTCAGAATGTCCAGCGGATGTCCCTGGGTGCCATTGGCATAATAGTATTTCTGGCCCAGGTCCAGCGCGCGTTGCAGGGATGAGACGTCCGCACCCCGTATAGAGAGGGAACTGGGCGTGCAACTGCTGCCCGTCGGAGTCGGCGTCCGGGTCGGGGTTGCCGTCGGGCCCGGCGTCGGTGTACGCGTCGGCGTTGCCGTTGGCGATGTTCCGCCGCTGCCGAATACGCGGAATTCCCAGAAACTGGCCCAGGTGTTCGATGGCAGCCCGGTCACGGTGATGCGCACATAACGCGCCGTGGCGCTGAAACTGTGGCTCTGCGTCTGCGCCGTGCTCGTGTTGTTCGTCAGGTCTACCACCGTCCACCAGTTGGTGTTGTCCGTCGAAACCTCGATCCGGTACTTGTAGACCCGCCCGCTGAACTCCCACATGACCTCCGTGCCGGTCAGAGTATAGTTCTGGCCCAGGTCTACCTTCCACCACTGGCCGGTATTGCCGTTCGCCGCACACCAGCGGGTCGAGGTGCTGCCGTCGTTGCCCTTGTTGGCCGTATTGCCCTTACTGGTTTCCTCGCTGGAGGCGGTGGCGGTCTTGTTGAGCGCCAAGTTGGTGGTCTGCGCCTGGGAAGGCGGGGGAACCAGGCATGCGCTGGCTATACCGACCACAACCAATGCCAACACAGATAGATTGAGCAAAACTCTGGCTTTCATTTCCAATCCTCCTCACTCAGTCGAAGGGAAGTGTGCCAGCCCACCACTTCACCGATCCGATTCCTTACCCCCCAGAGGCTGGTCTGGGACGGTGGTTGGCGTTTCGTTCGACTCCCTGGTCCATCACCTCCGTAAACCACAGTCTGCTCTAGAAATCGGTGATTCTCCGTGCCCGATCGCGGCACTTTTCGCGGAATTGGGCGTTGAGACGCAGCACCTCTTGCTCGTTGCCGACAAAGCAACAGCGCAGACAGTAGTACTCGTCCTTGTCCCGGTCGTAGAGCATATCCATGTCAATCTCCCGCATCAGACAGCGCGGGCAGCGATAGTTCAACTTGCCTTTTCGACCTTGAGCCATGTGCGCAGTTCCCCTTTCCCCGCGACGGTCTTTTTGATGCCAATCGTGTACATCGGCGAGAACGCAAACCCCTCGCGGAAGTAGCCGCTCGCCCCATCGGTATCCGTGCGCATGGTCAGGCGGGTATCCACCTGCGGCACCAGCGCCTCGACCAGCGCCACGCCCGCGACTTCCGCCTCGCGGCACTTGTAGGCATATTCGATGCTTTCCGTCCCCGACGCCCCCGTCACGGTGAGCCGGACCCCGGTCAGGTCTTCGGGATATTCGGTGGTGCCGTAGCAGGCGGTGATGTACTCGTCAATCGTCACCTCCGCCTGCGGATCGGTGGTCTCGGTGATGCGCCTGATGATCTCGATCTCTCCCGTACCCTCGGCGAAGCGGAAGATGGACTGTACGCGAATGGTCAGGTCGGCGAATTCGATCTCGACCGGATCGAGTGTCACGACCCGCGTATCGCCCTCCTCCGAGAAAGAGACAAGCGTGCGGCAGGTGCACAGGTCTACCACCTCATCCCTGTGGCCGAACTTGCAGGACTTGACCGCGCCCTCGCCGGCATAGTGGGTAAAGTAGCCGGCCCGGTAGAGGGACTGGACCAGGAACGGATACGAAGCGTCCTGCAGACATTGGGTGCCGACGCCACAGGGGCGCACCAGTTTGGCCGCGTAGGGCCGCAGGTCAATCATCGCGCCGCCCTGGTTCATATCCAGGCAGACGCGCATCCACGGATCCACGTACCAGAACTGCTGCCGCCTGGAGCCATAGAGGATGTCCTTCCACAGGGCGCACTCCGGGCGGGTGTAGGGCCGGTCCCGGCGGTAGATGTCGGCGAACTCGCTCATCGTCACATCCTGAGCCTTACCTTCCCGCTTGAGTTGCCCGTAATAGGCCATGCCGTCCCTATAGGCCTTGAGCAAGAAGTCGTAATCCGCCTCCCAGCGGCCATTCTTGCTCATCCAGCCGGGGCCTACGAACATCATGTTGTAAGCATAGCCACGATTGTACTTTGCCAGCGCACGGTACTGGTCCACCAGGTTCATAAAGTAGGGGATCTCGCGGTCCTCATAGACCATGCCGCGCAGAATGTTCTGCGGATGGGTGCCATAGTAAGAGCCGGGCCCGTCGAAGACTGCCATCAGGTCACGCGAGAGGTGCGGGATAGCTACGATGCCGATGTCATCCTCCTCGTCCGACGCCGGACAGTGAATGTTGCGCTTCGAGGGAATCCAGGGGTTCCATGGGCTTCCGTCGTGCAGCGTATACCAGGAGTTATTGGCATTGTGATACGCCTTGGGCCCTTCTTCCCAACAGGTCGCTATGGCCACTTTGATCATTGGATACCTGGACTTGATATAGTTGACCAGTTCGGCATCCATATAGTACGAGCCGGTCGAGGTAGGGTAGAAGCCAAAGACCTCGTAGAACTTGCCCATCACCTCGTCCACGATGCGCCGCTTGTCCTCCATCGAGAAAAGCCAGATCGCCAGTTCCTTCGACTTGAACTTGTCGCGGAACTGCTGACATTGGATGCCGAGGAAGGTGGAGCCGATCTCGTCACCGTACCTTTCGTGGTGTTCTTTGGCGAGCGCCACCGCCTCCTCGTTGAAGAGGCTGGCATAGGTCATCTGAATAGTGGTGCGCAGCCCGTTCTCGTGGGCGATCTGCTGCTGGGTGCGGAAGATGTCGAGGGATTCTCGGATGACCTCCTGGCGGGTGAGGTCCTCCTGTTTGCCCTCTTCGGCGCCTTTTTGGAGATACTCCGGCACCATCTCGGGGCGATGGATGATGGTTATGTAGAAGGCCATGGGTTGCTCCTTTCCGCAGCGAACTCTAGAAACACATCCATAGAACTCAGCACGTGCCCTTTGAAATCGAACAGCGCCTGATTCTCCCACTCGTTGCCCGACGCCGGGTCGTCCGGGTCCCACCCACAGTTCGGCAAAGCGAGCCACGCCGGTTCCCAGTAGAACACCCCTTTCCCCAGCCCGTTCGGTATCCCCGATACGACGCTCATCAGGTCTCTGAGCCAGTTTGCCTGGCCTTCCACTGTGGCCGGATAACCGGCCACGAGCTGGTTTTCGGAGCGGATGATGTTGGGCGTATGATCCTGATCGGCAAGCGTGTAGGGGTATGCAGTCTCGACGACGATCAGAGCCTTCCCGTATCTGTATGCCAGATCGCTCAGATTATCCGCCAGATCGCTCAATTTGCCGTGCCAGTACCCGTAGAACGACAGCCCGATCACGTCGAACTCTACACCTTCTGCAATGACGTTATCGAACCACCATCTACACAGGCCGTTGTTCCCGCCCTGGTCCAGGTGCAGCATGACCTTTGCCCGGCTTCCCGCGTCTTTTACTCCCGCGATGCCGGCCTTCAGCAAACCCGCGAGCCGGGCAAACTGGTCGTCGGAGCCGTCGAGCCGGCCCTCGGGCCACAGCAGGCCGTTGGGTATTTCATTCCCGATCTGGACGATGTCCGGTGCAGTGCCCTGTTCCAAAAGTTCAGTGATCACGTCCTTTGTGTACTCGTACACCGCTGTCCTGAGCCCATCGTAATCCAGACTCCGCCAGGCTGCGGGCTTGTATTGTTTACCCGGATCGGCCCACGTGTCGGAATAATGGAAATCCAGGAGGAACGCCATACCGGCGTCCCTAATGCGGCCCGCCATCCTCTTGACGTGCGCCAGGTCATCGTAACCGTGCACGGGAGTGTGCCAGAGCCTCAGCCTGATATAGTTGATGCCGTGATCGGTCAGGATGCGAAAGAGGTCCCGTGGCTGACCGGCATCGTCATAAAACACGCCGCCGTTATCCTCCACGCGCGGCAGAGTGGATATGTCCGCCCCCCTGATCTCCAACTTTCGGACTGGCGCCACTGCCGGTGTGGACGGTGGCGCAGGCGTTGACATAGGGGCTGATATGGCAGACGATTGGAGGGTCTCCATTGCTGACGTAATTACTTTACCACACTTCATCCCGCGGCGGCTATCACTTTCTTAACATTGTCGAGCACATTGTGAACCCATGAGCGCATCTGTCAGTCGAGGCGAACCCAGGGCGGGGTAACTCCGCCCCTACCCCAGTGGTTTGGCGTGCCTGCAAAAAAAGCGGGCAGGCCACATCATCGGCCTGCCCGTGATTGGCTGGGGGGCACCCACCGCAGGCTAGCGTTTCCCTTTCCGGTAGGCACCGGGCGACATACCCACCTCGGCCCGGAACACGCGGGCAAAATAACTGCTTCCGGAAAAACCGACTTCCAACGCCACTTCGGTGATACTCTTGTCGCCTGCTTCCAACAATGCCTTGGCCTGCCGGATGCGGTAACGTCTGAGATAATCAACCGGCGTGATGCCGATTTCCTTGCGAAAACACCGGCTCAGATGCTGCTCGCTGAACCCAACGTGGGTGGCGATGTCATTCAGGGAAATGGGCTCTGCATAGTGCTCATGGATGTAGGCCATCGCTTTGCGCACGATCTGCTGTACCTCGACGCCCAACCGGCGTCGGCGGGTCAACGCGGCCTCGATGTGCCCCAGCGTCTCTTGCACGCTGAACAACCCCTTCCCCAACACGCTCGCCACCCCCCGGTTCAGACGTGCCATATCTTCCTCGGTCAACACCTGCCCGGTCAATACGATCACCGGGATGTTCCGGCTCATTTCCTCCTCACGCATCGCCTCCAGCACCCCAAATCCATCCAACTCCGGCATCATCAGGTCCAAAAGCACCAGGTCGGGACGCTCTTGCCGGATGATCTCTAACGCCTCGCGCCCGTTCCGCGCCCGCAGGACACGGTAATTCGGCGACTGCGACTCGACGATGCGCGCGTGTATCATCAGCACCTGCGGTTCGTCATCTATTACCAGAATCTTCCTCTCGGCCTCCTCCCTCAGCACCCTCTGACGTGCCAACGCCTCTGCTAACTCTGCCGTGCTCATCGGCTTCGTCAGATAGTCAATCTCCAGCAGCGAACCACTATCGCTGTCGTCGGCAAACGCATAGAACAATACCGGCACGTGCCGCGTCGCCGGATTGCCTTTCAACACGTTGACGACCTCCCAACCGCGCTCCGCCGCCACCTGGCGATCCAAAACCACCGCCTGTGGCGCCCCCACCGCGAGCGCCGTCAGCCAATCCCTTTTATCTTCCCCATCCATCTGGTACACCATCACCTCAAGCCCCTGACGGGCCAGATGGTCGCGCAACAGGCTTCCTCCCTGTGCGTCCTTCGTCAGAAGCCACACCTGGTACGCCTCAGCCAGGGAAGGGGCAGGGGAAACCGTCATGGCCGGCAGCGAGAAGTAGAACATTGAGCCACCGCCTTCCTCCCCGGACGAGCACACGCCGATCTCTCCTCCGTGCAACTCGACCAGCCGCTTGCAGATCGCTAGCCCCAGTCCCAAACCACCATATCCCCGCGCCGCCGTCCGCTCCGACTGCCGGAACTCGTCAAAGATCGCCTCCTGCTCATCCGACGGGATGCCCAGACCCGTGTCCTGGACCAACACGGTCACACGATCGTCCCCTGCCGTGACCGTCAGCGCGACGTGGCCTTTTGCGGTGAACTTGACCGCGTTGTTCACCAGGTTCAGCACTACCTGCCGTAAGCGGGTGCGGTCTCCCCATACGCGCGGCAACTTTTCGGGGATCTCGACCTGCCAGGCCAGTCCCTTGTCACGCGCCAATTGCCGCCCGATTGCCAGCACCGGCTGCAGCACCTCGGCCAGGTCCAGCGGCTCGCAGACCAGCCTCAATTGTTCGACCTCGCTCCGAGCCAGGTCCAGCACGTCGCGGATCAGGCCGTCCAGGTGTTGGGCGCTGGCATAGATGTGCTCGACGTCCTCCCGGCTTACCAAGCACCTGGCCTGGTCAACCTGTTCTCCTTCTCGCAGCAGGAGTGCGCTCAGGCCGGTGATCAGGTTCAGGGGGGTGCGGAGTTCGTGGCTGACGGTCGAGAGGAAGCGGCTCTTGAGCCGGTTCGCCTCCTCGGCCAGCCGGCGTCCTTCGAGCGCATCACGATACAGTCGGGCGGTGCGCAACGCCGATCCAAGATTGTGCACGATCGCGGCACAGGGCTCGAAATTCGTCGCGCTGAAGGCGACAAAACCTGTCGCCCGGTCGTCAATCAACAGCGGCAAGAGCGCCAGGTGGAGGGCGGAAGTGGCCGGATAGAGTCCCGGTGGCGGAAATTCGCGTGCGGGGAAGCGGCGACCGGCCACGCTTTCGGGCAGGCCGGCATCGAGCAAGACGGTGCAATACGGCAACGGGTCGTCTTCCTGCGGCGCATACAGTGCGGCGAGCGCATGCTGAATTCCCAGTTGCGGTAGATATTGAGCCAGAATATGGGCGCTCTCAGAGGCGTCCAGCGCGGTCAGCAATTGTGAGGTCATCAATCCCAGACGATTGGTCATTTCCATGTGCCGCAGCAATGCCTCATTCGCCTGGCGCTGTGCCTGCTGGCCGATTTCGAGGCAGGCGCCGTCAATGAGCGTATCTGCGAAGACAGGATTCGTCACCGACAGAGGCAACAGGTGGGGCAGACTGCTATACAGGACGGAGAGCGCGGCTTGCCATGCATAGGCATCTTCGCCGCGCGCTTCGAGCCAATCGAAAAGATGCCGCAGCGCAGCATTGAATGGCGCGGAGTCCTTGCCATCCAGACTCGCCAGGAACGCACGGACGAGAGTCAAGCACTGGGTTTCCACCTCCCCGGGGGTACTGTGCCGCGCCTCGACGAGCGTCCTTACGGCCATCGCGCGCGCCAGGGCAGTCTGGGCGGTTTCAAGATCTGATCCCGCCAACGGTGTGAGGACTGTGGCCAGCGTGTCCTCCGGGCGGCAACCGCACGACTGGCGGATGACGAGTTGCGTTGGGATGCGCGCGTATATCTCGCCGGTTTGTTTTTCCACAACTGCATCAAGAAGTGCGAACACCGCATGGTAGCCCAGCATGAACGCTGGATGGCGCACGGTGGTGAGCGGCGGCAGATGAGAACGCGCTTCGAGGATGTCGTCAAAGCCGATGACCGCGACGTCATCCGGCACGCGCCGGCCCGTCGCGCGCAGCGCCTCTATCGCGCCCAGACAGGAGAGGTCGTTGCTCACCAACACGGCGGTGAACGGCGCGCCCGAGGCGATGATCTGCTGCATGGCCAGGCGTCCATCCTCGCGGCGGTGTTCGCCGAAGGCGATCAGGTGTGGGTCTTCTTCGACTCCCGCATCGCGCAACGCCTGACGGTACGCAGCCAGCCGTTCGGCGCTGTCGCCGCCGTGCCCCGATTTGCCCGCGATGAACGCGATGCGCCGGTGCCCGTGCTGCCAGAGGTGGTCGAATGCCTGGCGGATCCCCCCTGCGTTGTCCACGGCGACGACCGGCCCCGGCTTCTCGGTAGTGGTCAGGATGATGGGATACCCCGAACGCATCAGGGCCTGTACATACTCGAATTGCGCATCGGAGAGATCGTCGGGGACGATGATCAGCCCATCGCAGTTCCAGGGGCCGATCGGGACGAAATCCACCCCTGCGCCCGGCACTGCCCAGACGGTCCGGCTGGCGCGTGGGCTTCCGGGCAGGCTGATCCCGCAGCCGAGCAGCAGGTTGCAGTCACGCTCGCGCGCCGCCGCGCAAATCCCTTGCAGGAGCGCGTGGGCATAGGAGTCAATGCTCGTGCCTTCGTAGACCGAATAGGTCGAGAGAAAGCCTATAGTGGGACGTGTACCATCTCTTTTCATATACTTTGGCTTTCGGAACTGCAGGGAGGAATGGCAGTTCCGCAAAACTAACCCTGTGGGCAGTTCGATATGGCCATGTTCCGTGTCATTGCGAGGGTGCATAGCCGAAGCCGCGAGCGGAGCGTGGCGGGCATCCGAAGCCATCTCCTATTCGTTGCAATTCTGTATTTGGCGTGTAGCCGCCTGTCTGGACCGGGGGTAGTATGGCCCGCCAGCCGCCGGGCGATCCAATCGCCCGGCTCAGCAGGCAAAAGCCCTGCGGGCTTGCACCCGGTTCAGCCGTGCGCTTCCAGCGCACGGCGGGGCCGCGCCGCAATGAATCACCGAATGCTCTCCTGTCGTGAGTAGGGCGGGGTAACCCCGCCCCTCGCAATGACAGGGTGAGTTTTGCGCTGTTGCGAGTAATGTGATTGTAACCTCGATAGAACAAATGTGCAAGATAGAAATCGGCGTCGGAGACGCTCCTACCTCAGTGTTGTACGAGCATGAGCCATTTGATCGCTCAAGCCAATTGTGCTATCCTTGATCCTCGAGCAATGCCGGAGCCATCGGGGAGACTTCGGGCCGGCACCGCGGCTCTACAAGGAGGCTGTCCATGTCAGCGACCAAAATCGTCGTCATCGGCGCAGGCAGCGCCAGTTTCGGGCTCAACACCGTGGCTGCGCTGCTTAGCAGCGAGCAGTTGCGCGGCAGCCACATCGCGCTGGTAGACCGCAACGCCGAAACCCTGGGTCTGATGACCCGCCTGGCCGGACGCATGAACCGGGAATGGGACACCGAGATGACCATAACCGCGCACACCCACCATGCCGACGCGCTCGCAGGCGCCGCGTTCGTCGTCTCCGCCATCGAGGTCGGCCCGCGCGAAAGGCTCTGGAAATCGGATTACGAGATTCCTCTGAAATACGGCGTGCGCCAGCCCTACGCCGAAAACGGCGGGCCAGGAGGGTTCGCCCACGCCGCCCGCAACATCGGCCCGGTGCTCGAGATCGTCTGGGACATGGAGAAGGCCTGCCCCGACGCCTGGTTCATCAACTACACCAACCCGATGATGCGCATCTGCGACGCCATTGCCCGCTACAGCCACATCCAGGTCGTCGGGCTGTGCCACCAGATTCACGCCGGCTACGGCATGGTCGGCTACGTGTTGGCCGACGTACTGGACATCGAAGTCCCGGAGGGCGAGATCAGCACCCACGCCCATCCGCAACTCTGGCCGCGTCTGGGCATCCTGGCACGCCAGGCGTTGGAGAAAGTGGACATCAAGGCCGCCGGCCTCAACCACTTCACCTGGATGCTCGACCTGCGCGACAGGCGCACCGGCGAGGACCTCTACTCGCTCTTCGCCGAGCGTTGGGCGGCGTTCGATCCGGCCTTCGAGCCGTTGACCCGCCGTGTGTTCGAGGCCTTCGGCCTCTTTCCCATCCCCGGCGACGAGCACCTCTGCGAGTACCTGCCCTGGGTGAGCGACCCGCTCACCAGGCCCTGGGAGAAATACGAGATCAGCCTCTACGATTGGGACTTGATGGAGCGGATACGCGGGGTGCTTCACGATGACATCGCCGCGATGGCCGACGGACGCTCGAGCATCGAGCACCTGCGCCACGCCGATAGCGAAGGGGCGTTAGAGGTCATCGAGAATGTTGCCGGGGCCGGTAATCACTATCACCTGGCGGCGAACCTGCCCAACGCAGGGCAAATCGCCAATCTGCCCCACGGTGCCATCGTCGAGACGCCGGCGCTGTTCAGCGGAGCGGAGCTGTTGGGGGTGAGCGTGGGCGCGCTGCTGGAGCCCATCGCCGAACTGTGCCGGCGGGAAATCACGGTGGGGCAACTCTGTGTGGACGCCGCCGTTCACGGCGACCGCCAAGCCGCGCTCCAGTGCCTGCTCCTCGGCCCCTGCATCAGCGACCTGGATGTGGCGCGGCAGATCCTCGACGATTATCTGGAGACCTACCGCGAGCACCTGCCGCAGTTTTGGCGATAACACCGGCACAAAGGTTGCCACACTACCAAATGGTGCTAAAATAACCTAAGGACAAAATAACCGCTTAGGCCAATAAGGAGGCTGGGATGGGCACGGTAAGCGTCAATCTGACCGAAGCCAAACAGAACCTCGGAGAAATCGTCAACCGGGCAGCGTATGGCGGAGACAGGATCGTGCTGTTGTCAAGAGGAAAACCTCGTGCAGCGTTGGTGAGCGTGGAGGACCTGCGGTTACTAGAAAGCCTGGGCGAGAACGAGAAAGAGTTGCGCAGGGCATACCGGAGGGCCTGGCTTGCTCGAGCCGACACGGTGCGCGAGCGCATCCTCGCCCGCGTGGGGAGGCCATTGCCCGACTCGGCGGAAGAGTTACGCGAACTGCGTGAGGAGCGAACCGATGAACTCGCGGGTCTGTTGATGCCAGCATCTTCATCAAAGTGCTTATTCAAGAAGAATTCACCGATCAGGCGCGTTCCCTTTGGAGTTTGTGGATAGAAAGCGACACGGAAGTCATCGCTCCATTGCTATTTCCATTCGAAGTCACTGCTGTTCTGCGCAAAAAAGTCTATCGAAACCTGATTCAGCAAGAAGAAGCAGAGAGCGTATTGAGGGAGGCTTTGGAGGCCAATATCGGGTTCCTATATCCACCTGGGCTGCACCGCCGTGCCTGGGAATTGGCCACCCGCCTCAACCGCCCAACGGCTTACGACGCCCACTATCTGGCCCTGGCCGAGATGCTTGGCTGCGAGTTCTGGACCGCCGACCGGCGGCTCTATGATGCTGTACACGAGGAATTGCGCTGGGTGAGATGGCTGGGAAACTATGAGCCACCTGTTTTCTCGACCAGCGCCACGATACGCTCGTAACCGGCCTCGATCAACCCCTCCAACTCTCTAGCGATGGCAGCATGCTCCTCCCGCGTGCCGCCATACGGGTCGTCAATGTCATAGCGTTTCCCGACCATCTCGCTGAGCAGGTAAACCTTGTGGGCATGCTCGGGGAAGGCCAACTTGAGCGCCTCGGCATGGTTCGTCTCCATCACGAGCACGAGGTCTGCCTCGGCGACCAACTCGGTAGTCACCCGGTGTGCCCGGTGCGTCGAGAGGTCGAGCCCGCGCCGCGCCATCTCTTCGATGGCGAACGCGCTCGCCGGGCGCCCCTCGGCCGCCCATGTGCCCGCCGACTCGACCTGCCAATCCCGGCGCACCTCGTCGCGGCCCAAGCGTGCCCGCAGGAGTGCCATCGCCATAGGGGAACGACAGAGATTACCGGTGCAGACGATGAGGATGCTGCCCATCACGCCCTCTCCCGCCCCATTTCGAACACCTCGACGAGCGCCATCAGCCCACCAGATACTACCGACTGTCCCCCCAATACTATCGGCACCTGCGTCTCCGCCGCGGCGCGGGTGAAGCGACGCAAGAACGGTTCCGCCACCTGCTCCCAGCGCAGCAGATCGGAGCGGAAGCGGTCGGCGGTCGAAGGCCACAACCGCCGCGCCGCCAGGATCACGCGGCTATCCAGCAACACGCCTTGCGCGAGTTCCGCCAATTCCTCGAAGAAACGCTCAACGCCCACCCGGTCCAAATGATCGGCCAACAGCGAGCGCACCTCTCCTCGCGCCTGCCGGCCGCTGGCGCGCATACCACGTTCCTCGGCGAACACCCGCACCCAGCAGCGCGTCGCCCGTTCCAATGCTGCCCACGCCGCCTCCGAGACGCGGCCCGCCAGTAGCAGGCTACCTCCTTCACGGGCCATCTCCGCCAGCACGCCATCTACCTGAGGCGCGGCCCAGCCCAGCCCGTCGAGATAGCGGCGCAGGTGTGGCCCGATGCCGGGGTGGCGCTGCGCGATCAGCAAATCCGTCGGCGTATCCAGGTCGAAGCGCGTGGCCGCCGACGGCGGCAGGCTCTCCACTGGCAAGGTCCCCTCGTGGGCCAACGCCCAGGCAATCGCGTTGTCGCTGGTCTGGCGGGCGAGCAGCGGGAGCACCTCCAGCACGGGGGTGAAGCCGGCCCAGTCGCAAGAGTGCAGGTTGTTCGTGATCACGAGCCGTTCTGCTCTGGCAAGGCGGCCCAGCATCTCGTACCACTGCCCGGCGCCGAGCAACGGAGCAGAAGCGCCGCCGCTGTAGAGCACGCGCCGCGCCTCGTAGCGTTCGATCAGCCCCGCCAACCGCTGCCCGAAATGAAAGGGTTGGTCGGGGGGATCGAGGTCTACCTCGATCGGCAGGTCGGTGAGCGTTTCGCCCCATGCTGGATCGTCGGTGGCGACCACCGCACGCCCGACCGCGCCCGTGTGCATCAACGTCTCCAACAGGTCACGCGCAGCGGCCTGATGGGCGCCGGCCAACTTCCGCTCCACGTCGCTCTGCCCCCAACCTCCAACCAGGAGGACCAGCATCACCCCTTCCACCAGTCGCTCCCCTTCATCAATAAGGGGGCTTGGCTGTCACCGAACCCCCCTCATGTGAATTGCGCAGGATCCTCCCTCAGGCAACCGTCGGCTGCAAGAGGCCATAGTTGCCGTCATCCCTCTTGTACACGACGTTGATGGCGCCCACCTCAGAGTTCAGGAAAACGTAAAAGCGATGTCCTAGCAACTCCATCTGTTCGATCGCTTCCTGAGGTGCCATAGGCGTCACGTCGAACTGCTTGACGCGGACGATCTCGCCTGTGATCTCTTCGACCGGCTCCTCGATGGGCAACGGCTCAGCCACCGCGTGCCAACGATTCTGACGCTTGCCTTTGTACCGTGCGATCTGACGATACATCTTATCCAGCGCCATGTCAATTGCCGTGAACATGTCGTTGGAGCGCTCCTCGGCTCGCAAGAGCGCGCCGCGCACACGCACCGTCATCTGGGCAACCTGGCGATGCCTGGCACTGCGTGTATTCTCGACTTTCAATTCAACCCGTGCCTCGTCAACCGAGGGCAGATAGCGATCCAGTTTACCGACCTTGTGCTCCACATACTCCTTCAACCGTGGGGTCAACTCCATGTTGCGGGCAAAGATGGATACTTCCATAGCACACCTCCTGAATATAGATTTGGGGTAACTATTCAGCCGCTGTCATTGCGAGGAGGCCGCAGGCCGACGAAGCAATCTCCTTGCCACGAGCGGGAGATTGCTTCGCCGCCTCTTGCCCGAGATACCGGAGCACAATGTCGGGGACGGCGGCTCGCAATGACATCTTTGGACGTTGTTTAAGTCAGCCTCCCAGCCCGAATAGTTACAATTTGGGATTCGCAGTGGATGACGCGCGTCGTCACCGCGAGCACTCTAGCGTGCACGGGCCAACACCAGCGCCTGCACGCTGCACGCTCCTCCCTCGTACAGCGCGACGGCGCAGGCCTCCAACGTCGCACCTGTGGTACAGACGTCGTCAACCAATAACACCCGCCGCCCCGTCAGCGTTCTATCGGAGCAACGGAAAGCGCCGCGCACATTCTCTTTTCGCTGACTGACATCGAGGTCAACTTGAGAGGCTGTCGCGCGCTGCCGTACCAGCGTGCGCTCATCCAACGCCAACCCAAGCCGGCGGGTCATCGCACGGGCAAGCAATGCCGCCTGATTGTACCCGCGCTCACGCAGGCGTGCGGCGTGGAGCGGAACGGGCACCACGATGTCGGCAGGCAGCGCATGTTGTACCCAATACGCCGCCATCAGACTACCCAGCGGCTCGGCCAAAGCGGTGCGCCCCCGATACTTGAGTTGGTGCAGTGCCTCGCGGAGCACGCCTTCAAAGTACACCACTGCGCGTATGCACTCGATCTGCAAGGGAGACGTGCGGCAACGCGCACAAAGCCCATCGGCCACGACCTGATCGCCGCAGCGAGCGCAGAAGGGGGGTTCGACGCGGGGTAACCGCTCTATGCACCCGGCGCAAAGAGAGAGGCCTATCCGGCGGCAACCGACACAGCGCGGAGGATACAGCAGATTGAGAAACCGATCGCGCAGGTCACACCAGCAGTGACCCAACGTCTCGATTGACACAGACAAAGGAATCTATCCTCGATCCCGGTCTGCCAAAAGAGACCCACGAGAGGCCACGCCACCTCTCCGACAGGCTGTTAGAAGCCGAAGAGTCCCCCCATATTCTTCATCGTGATGACAGCCGGCCCAAGCAGCACGACGAAGATCGAAGGGAAGATGAAAAAGGCCACCGGGGGCAGGATTTTGAGTGTCGCCGCACGCGCCAACTCCTCGGCCCGCTGTCGCCGCCGCACGCGCATCTGGTCCGACTGAATGCGCAACACTCTGGCGATACTGACACCCAGTTGATCTGCCTGGATGATGGCGGCCACGAACGTTGCCACGTCCGGGACCTCTATACGGTCCGACATGTCGCGCAGCGCCTCACGACGCAACTTGCCCAACTGGATTTCCTGGATCACCCGTGCGAACGCCATGCTCAGTTCGTTGTCCCACTTCTCAGCCACTTTGGCCATGGCGGCGTCGAAACCCAACCCCGCCTCCACACAGATGGTCAAGAGATCCAGCGCGTCGGGTAATGCCTTGATGACAGCCCGCTGCCGCCTTTTGATCTTACTGTTCAGCAACAACACCGGCATGTAAAAACCCAACACGGTTGCAACTACAAAGATCGTGACGCGTTGCAGAAAACCCACCTTCCCGAAGACGAATATCAGCACGCCCAATCCGGCAAACAGAAGTGCCATCAGCAGACGGACGCCCGTGAACTCCCTTGGCCCCCAGTTGTAAGGGTTGCCTGCCAGATCGAGTTTGTGCTGGGTCGCCTCGATCGTCCTCGCCGGCGTAAAGCGCGCCGCGAACACGGCCAGTTTCCTGAGCGCGGGCAGCAGGATGCGTTCTGCAAAGGGCAGAGAGAGTTCGAGTTCTTCCAGAGTAGGCGGGCGCTCCAGCGTCCCGAATTCGGCCAGACGCTCCTCGATCGTGACGCCACCCTGACGCGACCGCCTCCAACCCAAGAAGAGCACCAGGCCACCCAGCAGAATCAGACCTAGAACGAGCCATATCGGGTTCATATCTACACCCCCCTAACCCGGACAAGCCGGAACCAAAAACCACCAAGGGCACGAAGTAGCCCTTTTCCCCCTTCGTGTTTTTCCTTCGCGTTTCGCGTCTTTCGTGTTTTTCCTTCGTGTGACCTTTGTGTCCTTTGTGGCGAATTTTCTGTTGGTGCGCCCAACCGCTGGGGTAGAGGCGAGGCTACCCCGCCCCTACATTAAATGTCAATATTCACGATCTTGCGGATCACCAGGTAGCCTGCCACGATACCCAGAAACGCGAAGCCAAGCATCACCCATCCGCAACGATCGGTGAACAACTGGGACATGAAATCCGGGTTGATGAGGTAGATAATGACCGCCAGGATGACCGGAATGGCGCTGAGCAGGTTGCCTGCACCACGGCCATAGGAGGTGAGTGCGCGAATCTCGCCTTTGATGCGCACGCGCTCGCGGATGGTGTAACTGATCGCATCCAACACCTCGGCCAGGTTACCGCCTACCTCACGCTGTACGTTGATCGCGGTGACCATCATGTCCAGGTCATCACTGGTGATACGACGCAGCATATTGTTCATCGCCTGCTCCAGCGTCAGACCAAGTTGCACCTCCCGCACCACGCGGCCGAACTCCTCAGCGATCGGGGGGCCCATTTCCCTCGAAACAGCCTCCATCGCCTGCAAGACGCTGTAGCCAGCACGGATGCCGTTCACCATCAGGTTGATCGTATCGCCCAACTGATCGTTGAATGCCTGCAAGCGCCGGTTACGTTG
Source organism: Anaerolineae bacterium (assembly GCA_034432855.1). GTDB lineage: Bacteria > Chloroflexota > Anaerolineae > B4-G1 > B4-G1 > DAOUBA01. The sequence goes on from DAOUBA010000131.1 coordinate 19,392, forward strand.
AACTGTGAGATAAATACGCGGGCCAAAGAGGCCCGCCAGGCACCCCAGGGCGGTCGCGATCAGGTCTCCTTTTCTTACCACGAAAGCCAATCCGCCCAGCACGATCACCAGGATAAGGTTAGCCGCTATGAACTCGCCGACGGTGAACTTGAGATTGGCGCGCGCCAGTTGAGTTGCCAGATCGGCGCCAATCCCGCGGCTGGTCAGCGCACGGTTCAACATATCCCCAATGGGGGTCTTGCGTTTCCCGGGGACTGCCGGTTGCCGCACGGTCACAGCACTCTCGGTCAGCCCCAGTCGCTCCTCGATCAGCGAGCGGCCGGCCCGGCGAGAGATGACGAGCCCGCTCACCAGAACAACCAGACCGAGCGCCACGAGCGCCACCATTGCCCCGATCATCGTCTACCTCCACTCACCAATCCTACAAACCCTGCCACGCGTAGCAACAACACCGGCTTATGAGGGGGCGTCGGCTTTCGCCGATGCCCGGCACCCGTAGTAGGGGCAGGGTCACCCCGCCCCCACTAACGACGTAGCCGCTGCCCAAGGCCAAAGATGCTGGGCGGCAGGTGAATGCCAGCAGCCTCGATCTTGTCCATGGCCTTGGGGCGCAGCCCCGTGGGGCGCAACATACCGATCACCCTGCCGTTCTCGTAGCCGGCCATCTCGAATTTGAATATGTCGGACATGGTGATCACGTCCCCTTCCATCCCCTGGACCTCGGTGATGTTGACGACCTTGCGCGTGCCATCGCGCATACGTTCCAACTGGACAATGATGTTGAGCGCGCTGGCGATCTGCTCACGGATGGCGCGGTGCGGCAGATCCATGCCGGCCATCAGCACCATGTTCTCGAGGCGTGCCAGCGCGTCGCGCGTGCTGTTGGCGTGCACTGTGGTCATGCTGCCTTCGTGGCCGGTGTTCATCGCCTGGAGCATGTCGAAAGCCTCCGGCCCACGACACTCGCCCACGATGATACGATCCGGACGCATCCGCAGTGTGTTGATCACCAGGTCACGGATGGTGATCTCTCCGCGTCCCTCGATGTTGGGGGGGCGGGATTCCAACGTCACAACGTGTTCCTGGCGCAATTGCAGTTCGGCGGCGTTCTCAACCGTGATAATGCGCTCGTCGTTGGGGACGAAACCGGAGAGGACGTTTAGCAGGGTTGTCTTGCCGGTACCGGTGCCACCTGAGACCAGAATGTTCAACTTGGCCACCACACAAGCCTTCAACAGTTCGATGGACTCGGCCGTCAGGGTACCCAACTCGATTAACCGCTCGACGGTGAGCGGGATCTTGAAGAACTTGCGGATCGTCAACACCGGCCCGATCAAAGAGATCGGCGGGATCACCGCGTTCACACGGGAGCCGTCCGGCAGGCGCGCATCCACGTAAGGAGAACTCTCGTCAATGCGCCGTCCCAGGGGAGCGACGATCTTTTCGATGACGCGCATCAGATGCTCGTCCGACTCAAAGACTTGCGCCGTGCGATGCACCTTGCCGTCGCGTTCGATGTAGATGTTCTTGGCACCGTTCACCATGATCTCGGTGATCGTGGGATCCGCCAGGAGCGGGTCCAGTGGTCCCAAGCCCAGGATCTCCGAAACGATCTGCTCGAACAGCCGCTGTCGTTCGGCACGGCTGAGGATGATGTGTTCCTCGGCCAGGATATTGTCATACATTTCCTCGATCGTGCGCCGCACCTCGTCCGTCTTGCTCACGTCCATCGTCGGATCAAGATCCGCGATCAACTTGTTCTGGATGCGGGTCTTGAGGTCCAGATACGCATCGCGGGCGGGTGATACCGTCTGCCGGCGCACCGGCGTCTCACCTATCGGCGGCGCCTCCGCCGTGGTCGTTCGCCTTTCCTGCTCGATCCTTCTCAATAGCGACATACCGTCAATACCTCCACAAATCCCCTGCACGTCGTGACGACCCTGGTCACTTCGCCACTATGAATCATTCTAGCGGAAGACACGTCCGAGCCGTAGCAACCCCGTCCCAACCGGCGTGGGCTTCACAACCTCCTCCCTACTCTCCTCTTCTTCCAGAGAGGGCGTCAGCATGCTCTGGACACGCTCGGCCAATTGCAAGATGCCCTGGGCAATGGGACGGTTCTGATCGTGCATGATGAACGGCACCCCTTTGTTCGCAGCCATGAGCGCTTCCTGCTCGTCCAGCGGCACCTGCGCCGCCACCGGCAACAACGCCTGCTGAATCTGATCCACGCGGATGCCCGTGCGCCGGTCCACCGCGTTGACCACCAGCGCGATCTCTTCCGTGGGATAGTTGAGTTTACCGGCGATCTCGAGGAACAGCCGGGCGCTTTTGATGGATGGGATGTTGGGCATCACGACGAGCACGATCAGCGCCGCGGCGTCAAAGACGGTCAGTGCAACCGCGTCCACCCAACTCCACATGTCCGCAACGATGAAGTCAAACTCCCCACGCATCAGGTCGAGAACCTTCTTGAGCGTCAGGTTGCCCCCCGTGCTCTCGTCCAGTTTACTGGACAGGATGCCCTCGGCAGCCTCTGGGTGCGGCGGGGCCAGCAGCACCTTGACGCCCGACCCATGTACGGACATCACGCTGCTAAGCAGATCACTATCCAGTTCGTCAAGATTATCGGCCAGGTCCACAATGCTGCGGCTGGCCGGCATGTTGAGCATCACCCCCACGTCGCCAAACTGTAGATTGGTATCCACCAACGCAACCTTGCGCGTATTGCCGGAGAGGCGCTGGAGCGCAATCGCCAGGTTGACGGCAATAGTGGTACACCCCGTACCGCCCTTGGGACTGAAGACGGCGATGATCTTGCCATCGCGAGGGCCCGTTCCTGCACCAGCCCCAGTCGCCGTGGGAAAGGCGGGCTGCACCGGAACCATCATCGGGGCGCGCTTCTTCCCCATCTCGTAGACCCGGCGAATGGTGCTCATCAGTTCATCGCCGGAGGGCGGCTTGGTGAGAAAGTCCCGCGCGCCGGCCATCATCGCCCGCCGCAGGTAATCGCTTTCACCCTGCACGGAGAGCACGATCACCTGTGTCGTCGGTACCTTCTGCAGGATCACCTCGGTGGCGGTAATGCCATCCATCCCGGGCATGTTGATATCCATGATGACCACATCTGGCTGGCATTCCCGCGCCAGTTCGATGGCTTCCGGGCCCGAGGCGGCCGCGGCGACGACCTCGATGTCGCCGGCGAAGGAGAGCAACTTGCGCAGGTTCTCCCGCGTCTCGGCGACATCATCTACGAGCAAGACACGTATCCGCTCGCCAGTACCTCGTATCACCGAACCATTCCCTCCAGGCAACGCTTTCGGTCAGCGATCATTCCGTGCTACCCTCGCCATACTGGAATTTGCTCGGCTCCCCATACTGGCCCGCGTTCTGACTCTGCGGGATGCGCTCCAGCCCGTTCATCGGCGGCGTGATGCCATGAGGCAACTTGGGTGGCAGTTGAATCTGGAAGCGCTCCATCAGATACTGCAAGGTGCCGGATTCGGTCGTCGCAAATTGTGTATCTCCTGCGCGGCGCAGGATCAGGTTGATCCTGGCCCCGCTCACCCAGGCGTATTCCAGGGCGATCGCATCCTGCCGGGTGACGGCCAGCGTCAACACATCCACGCGTTCGGGCAAGGGTGCGGGGGTCGGAGGCGGCGCCTCTTCCTCAGTGGGCACAGGCGTTGGCTCCGGCGTAGCAGCGACTTCAGAAGGCCAGTCGCCCACCTGGAGCACAATGGCATCCTGCACCGTCAACTGAGTGACCAGGCGCGGCCGTTGCCCTTCGGACGGCAGCATGTTCACGATCCAGCCGTTGGGCAGCGCCTCGGCCCGTCCCCAGGCCCCGCTCTTACACCCCTCCCCTTCGGCCGGCGAAAGGCAACTGGCCTGGTTCGGTGGGAGGCTCTGGAACTCCTCATCGAGGTCCACGAGGAGCAACGAAAGCAACACATCCACGCGATCACCGGGCCGCAACGCCCAGGCTATACTGGAGTAGCGGGACACAGGGATCACGTAGGCCACGCGCCCCTCGGGAATCTGCAGCGCTGCATCAGAACCCACACCTCCCAGATCGCCAGGAGTAGCGGTCACCATCCTTTCCGTGACCGGCATACCGCGCACGATCTCTACTCGCGTGATCTTACCGTAGACGGACTTGAGGTCGCTGAAGTACCCTTCCGGCAGCGCGTCGGTCGGCCAGAATCGCAAGATCACCGCGTCCTCGGTGATGCGCATACCGCGTGGGATATTTTGCGCCGCTACGACGATCTCTACCATGCTCGGTATCTGAGGCTGCGGCGTTCGCTCTTCTTCCGCCACCACCGGAGTAGGGGGGGGCGGAGATGGCTTGAGGAAGTAATATGCAACAAATACCAGCGCCGCCAGGATTATAACGATTCCGACTATGAGCAGTATGCGGCCGAGGTTCATCTTTGCCTCCTTGAAACGCTAATGACTCCAGACCTGTGCAATAGACATTAACGCGCACAAGGCGCTACGCTACGGCCTTATTTCCGGTCATGTCTAACTGAATGATACCCTGTCAGCGGTGAAATGTCAAGAGATGATTCTTTGGACTTTTGAACGCGGATATGAGGGGTTGGGGGCAGGCGGCAAAACCGCCCACCCCCAACCCCTCACCTTCCTACGCCGCGAAACGTTGGTAGGGAGAGAGCCAGAGAACAAAAGCCAGCAAACACCCCACGCCGGTGAAACCGCGTCTGCTATCGGGAGTTACGTAGCACCAACGGAAGGTAGACGGATTTGAAAGCAGATGCAATATTATCGGCTTCTTCCCTGCAGGTGGGCACGAGCCCCTCGGTCTTGTCGCACTTCAAGCCCTCAGGATTGTAGCCCCACCATTCGTACGCGACTCCCAGGTCCAGATAAGTCGGATCTACTTTGGCCCACGCCCCGCAGGGCTGCTCAGCACAACCCCAAGGCCACGTGAGCACCGTGGTGCCGGTAACCACCTCGCCTGGCCGCAGGCCGGCCCACCAGACGGATGTAGTCTCGGAGCCAGAGTACCATTTGAACAAAGCATCTTCGTAATACCCGACCGTTCCCTGACCACTGTCCTCCCACGCCCATCCACCGATATGATCGGTCAAGACGATGGGTGGGCCGTAGGCCAGGGGCCGCACAAATAACTCGGCCAGGATTGCTCGCCCGGTCTCATAGGGACCCACGTTGCGCACCGTGACCGTGTAGCGCACAAGGTCTCCAGGGTCCGGCGTGAGTTGGCCGATTTCAAAGCGCTCGATGACCAGGTCTGCACCCAGCAGAGGCTCGGTAAAGGCAGCGGTGAACGTTAACCGCGGAGTGGAGGCAAACTCCCATCGCAGCGCCTGCTCTCCATCGTCGTGGGTATACCCCTCGGGCGTGGCGGAGACGAGTTCCAGGGCCGGGTGAATCGAACGGCTGAAGACGAGCGTGTGGGTCAGGCTGATCCTTTCGTCGTCGCTAGCCGGACCAATCGGGTACGTGATGGTGATGGTACGCGAGCCGGGGGCGCGTGCGGCCCTCTGGCGGGTATCGTACTCCAGGTAAACGGTGCCTACACCATCGCCCACGATACCGTAGGTGACTACGGGCGACCCTCCGATCTGCCCCCAATAGAGCACACACGGCTCGTTATTCTCTTTAATACACCAAGCCGCGCGTGTAATGGCGTCGGTTGGCATCCGGATGAAGTAGCCCAACTCATAGTCACGCATGTAGATCTGGAAGGTGGTGGTGAACGTGGTGGTGTAGATGGCGGCTGTGGCGGGCGCATGCAGGGTGACAGTCTGCACGCGGGTGTAGATGGGCTCCTGCGCAGAGCGGTGTTGAGATGGGGCGGAAGGCGCGCCTTGAACCGGGCGAGACGTGAGGAAGAACACGCCCGCCGTCAGCGCGCCTCCCAGGAACACCGCAAACACGATAGCCGCACGGCGCATGTTCGCCTACCCTCCTGCCGCCCGTGTCCGGCTCAGAGGTCCCCACCTCCAGGCCGTGGTGTGCGTGTCGGCGTCGGCGTGGCCGTCGGCGTCGGCGTGGCCGTCGGCCCCACGGTCGGCGTCGGCGTGGCCGTCGGCGTGTTTGTCGGCGTGGGTGTCGGCGTGCGCGTCG
>DAOUBA010000132.1:0-2402 GCA_034432855.1 Anaerolineae bacterium
TCTCCTCATAGGAGAGGGGGAGGGGGGTTGGGGGGTGAGGGTGAGGTGGGACGACCGCCTCGAAGCGGCACACGTCGTAGCAGATGCCGCAGGCGGTGCACTGGGCCGAATCAATCACCGCCGATTTGCCGCCGGTAAAATCGCGCGTCTCCTGTTTCGCCGGGCCGAGCACCAATTCCAGGTTGGCCGCGTCCACGTCGGCATCGGCCAGGACGATGGGATACTCACGAGAAGCCAGATGCGCCAGCGCCGCTGCGACGGTCGTCTTGCCCGTGCCCCCTTTGCCGCTGAGGATGACGAGTTGTTTCATGGTCATCTACGTTTTGACAACTTGCTCCTAACACAATATAATGCCGGTGTGAGCGAGGATATCCTGAACAAACGCTATCAAATCCAGACTTACCTCAGCCATGCCCATCAGGCACTGGACTCGGCAGCATCGAGCATCGAAAACGGTTTCTACGCCACGGCCATCAACCGCGCCTACTATGCCATCTTTTACGCTGCTAGCGGGCTATTATTGACCAGGGACGTCAGCCGGAGCAAACACAGCAGCGTGCTCGCCGCTTTCCGTCAGTACTTTGTTAAACCCGGGCTGATCGAGCCGGAATACAGCGACCTCTACGGCGATGTGATGGATGCCCGAGTAGATAGCGACTATGATATGACCTTTGCTGCCGATTCAACGACAGCAATAGAAAAACTGAGCGATGCCAGCCAGTTCGTCGAACGAATAGTCCAATATCTCCAAGAAAACGGGTGGCTTTAATGGGTAAGCATTCTATCCTGACTGAAACCGAGCGCCGGGCATTGAAGACATTGGTACAACGATTGCATTTGCGCCACGGCGACCGGATTCAAGCGGTATACCTCTTTGGGTCCAAAGCACGAGGCGATGCCAATTCTGATTCGGACATGGATGTGCTTGTGGCCTTGACCGACGATGACCCTCACTTGCGGTCGAGCGTGCGTCGGCTGGCCGCGCAAGTCTCGTTGGAATATGACCTCCTCATCTCGGTACGGGCCGTGGGACGCTCACAGTGGGAAGAGTTATCACGCTATCACTTCCCAATCTACCGGGCTATCCGCGCCGAAGGGATTGCTCTCACCCCGGAATCGGCCTGAGCCATCTGCTGAATTCTCCTGTACAACCTGCGAAGGTGCTCCGCATACTCCGGCAGCGCCTCCACCAACGGCACGCCTTCCGAATACGCCGCGGCGATGCGCCGCTCCAGCGGGATGCGCATCAGGATCGGGATTCCTTCGGCGGCGCAATACTCGTCCACGCCCCGGTCGCCGACTCCGTCGCGGTTGATCACCACGCCCACCAGCAGGCCCATTTCGCCCCGCGCCACCTCCACCGCCAGCCGCAGGTCGTGCAAACCGAAGGGGGTCGGCTCGGTGACCAGTAGCACCAAGTCTGCGCTGCGCATGCTCTCGACGACGGGGCAGGCAGTGCCCGGCGGGGCGTCCAGGATGACCGGTCGGTCGCCGGTATCCGACGGAATGGCCCAGCGTTTCAACCGACGGATGATGGGGACGGCCATCGGCTCGCCCACGTTCATCGTCCCCTGGGCGAATTCGATCTCCCCTGCCCATCCCCGTTCAACGGCGCCGGTCACGTGCAGCACCTCGCGGATCGCCTCCGTGGGACAGTTCAACGTGCAACTCCCGCAGCCGTGGCACAGTTCGGGAAAGACGAGCACGGGCGCAGCACCGCTGCGCCTTGCGCCAACCACGGCGATGGCGTGGTACTGGCAGACCTCGGCGCAGCGCCCGCAGGTCGTGCACTTGCCGAGATCCACTTCTGGGATCGTCTGGCCCACCTCGCGGCGCTCTGTGATGGTAGGGCGCAGAAAGAGCGCCGCGTTGGGCTCCTCCACATCGCAGTCCAGAAACAACGGATTGCAGGACAATAACGGATTATCCGTTGATGTCCTGTGATCCGCTGTTAAGGACAGCGCCAGGCTAACCGCCACGGTCGTCTTGCCGGTGCCGCCCTTGCCGCTTGCTACGGTGATGATCATTTTACTCCCATCGAAGCCCGACCGCCCAACTTCTCCAGCTCAGTCTCCAGGTGCTCATTGGCCGCTTCCAGCGCCTCGGCGGTGACCATCAGGTTCGTCTGAGCCGTACCGGCCTTCATCGCACATCTTATGAAACTTGCGAACATAGAACGCAAAGCCTGCGTATTCTACCTTCATAAGCAACCCTTCGGCGACCAACTCACCGACCATGGCCCAATCCGCCCCGGTTCGGGCCAGGAATGTGCCTACCAGAGAAGTCGCAGCACATAGTTTACACTTTTGGTCGCAGCACATCGTTGACACTTTTAGCTCAGGAAGTCGCAGCACATTGTTGACAGTCCGCTATACTGGTCTCCAAAAAGCAGGAGGCCAGCA
>DAOUBA010000133.1:0-5878 GCA_034432855.1 Anaerolineae bacterium
CGTCGGCGTTGGCGTAGGCGTGTTGGTCGGCGTTGGCGTAGGGGTACGAGTTGGTGTCGGGGTGGGGGTACGGGTCGGCGTCGGGGTGGGTGTGTTCGTCGGTGTCGGGGTGGGTGTGTTCGTCGGCGGCGGCGCACAACCGCAGCCGCTCGGAGTACACCCGATGCAGCAGTACACGCAGACGTGGTTGGAATTTTGCTTCGGCCCCAACCCCGCCGCAATACAGTCCGAATCGGGGTACTGCCCCCCGTGCGTCGGATCGCCGCAGCCATCGCCGACGTTCAGGGCCCACCTGTGCCCGCACGGCCCGCCGGCGATGCACGAGCAGCCGGGATTGCACCCGCTCTGCGCCCGGCACGGTACGCGGCTGCGCGAACCCGCCGCCACCGCGAGAACCAGGATCAGGAAAAGCGCAATGACGAGTCCGTGTCTGTTAGACATCGCGTCCCACCTCCGGTCCAGATATACAGGAGCGCCCGCAGGCTTCTCTGCAACGCGCAATCGCTCAGCCAGGCTTCCACCTCCGCCCACTCCGGCTCCCGCCCATCCCATTGCCAGCCGGTCGCCAGTTGCGCCGTCAGGATGAGAAAGCGGCTGCGCCAGGGCTCGTCCAGGCTATAGAGCATGCGCAAGACAAGAGATTCCACCCCCGCCACCACCGAACTCTACTGCCCGCCCCGCAGCGGCACGGGAACGCGCAGCAGCGGAGCCACACTGTTCCCGGGATCCTGGTTCGGATTGAAGACCAGATGGAGGGCCGCCGTAGGCGTCAGACGCCCGGCAAACTCCAGGCGCGCCGTCGCCTCCCCACGACGCACCAGGTCGAGAAAGGCGATCCGCGCCGCTTCCAGGCTCTCGCCGGTAACCGGATAGACCGCGCCCTCGGCGCTTTGCAGAACCGGCGGCTCGAACAGCAGGTCTCCCGCGCCAGCAGCGCGTACCGTTACGGTCATCGCCACCGTGTCGGTCAGTACCTCCACACCGGCTACGGCGACCTGCGCCGATGTGCCGCCCAACAAGGGGGGCACAGTGGCCTGGGAGCGGCTTTCACCTTCCAGCTCTATGTCTCCCTGGCGACCACTGCTACCGCCACTCAGGAGCAGCAGGTGACGGTTGATGGCCGCCAGTTCGCTCGCCACGACTACCGTGAGCACGACGAGACCCACGGCGGTCAGACCCACGAGAACCCACAAAATGATGCGTTCGGTATCGCTCACGTCGTCCTCCTCTCTCAGGCCAGCGGGCGCCAGGTACCGGTGGACAGTGAATCGGAGAGCTCGGTGTGGCCGCGGTCGGCGATGGTGTAACTCATGGCTACATCTGTACGCTTCCCCTCGCGTACCATCGCCTGGAGATACAGCACACGGAACGCATAGTGGTTGGGAAATTGCGTGCTGCCTACGTCTATATGGACTACGGCAACGCCCCCCTGCGGCCTCCACCCCTGCGCCACCGCTTCCGTGACCTGGGCCTGAAGCCCGGATATGAAATCGTCTTGCAAGATGGTATATTCGAGCACCTTCTCATCTCCCCCGCTCCGCCGGACCGATGACAAACAGCGGGAAGGTGTGCACCGGTACATCGTCGAGCAGGATGTCAACGGTATAGCGCCCGGGCGACGGAAACACCGCCGTCAGCCGTCCGTCGGTAGCAAAGTGGACGACGGCGGCCATCGTCGCCGGTTGCACCCGGGCAACATAGGTCATCCGCGCCTCGGCAATGATCGCGCCGCCCGGATCGGCCAGACGCGCTCCCACCGTGTACTCGCGCCCCGGTTCGCCGCCCATCCAGACGGTGGCCACGTTGAGCCGCTCGAACCCGGCAGGAAAGGCCGGCGCGTACAGGTCGAAAAAGACGCGCTGCAAGGTCACGCGCCCGTCGCCCATGCCGGCCGACGCCGCCGCGTCCTCGCAGGGAAGCGCCGCGAGAAGACGCGGTTCGTCTATCCAAACACCCGCCATAGTGTGATCACCTCCAACAGAATTCCGGCGGCGGCCAACACCGCCGCCGCAGGCATCTCGCGTTCGGCAGGAATGTCGCCGTCGTGCACACGCAGCGACGCGCTCAACGTCTCGCTCAGGGCCGCGACCAGACTCCAGGATTGCCCACGCACGAGCATCAGCACTGCGGCAACCAGCGCCGCGAGAAGCAGACCCCCGAGCATCCCGACTACTCCATAGCGCAGCCCCAGTACGGCAAGGGCCACGCCGTCCGCCCCGCCCCACCAGCCCAACGCCCACGCCAGCACGCCCCCGCCCAGGGCCAGACCGGCCCCAGGATCATCGAAAACCAGGCCGCAGATGAAGGCGAGCAGGGCCAGAAACGTCGCCTGACGACGATGGCGCAACGGCCACAGGAGCGCCGTGGCGCTCAGCACCCACCAGGCCCAGGCGCGGGGAGAGGGAGCTGCCCACGTGCGCCCGCCGAGCGCCAGCAGCGCCAGACCGGCCAGGACAAAGACCGAAACCCGACGGCGCTTCAGGTCCTGAACGACAGCGATGGCCCACAGGAGACCAGCCGCGAGGCTTATCGCGGCGGAGAGCGCCCTTCCCACCCCACGCCTCCGGGTTGCAACTCGATCACCGGCACGGGCACATAGTACGGCCAGTTATCGTACCAGGGACAACAGTCGGTCGCGCCGGGGCCGCAGCGTGTGCCGTCCGGCCACGCGCCAGCGGTGATCACCTTGTTGGACGGTACCAGCGGGTCCGCACCCAACTTGCGCAGGTCGTACATGCACCAGCCCGTGCGCGGATTGACGGCGGTGCAGTCCAGCGGGCCGGTGACGTTGCGCCAGCGCCATTCGCTGCACTGCTGCACTTCATAGTAGCCGGGGTCGTTCTGACCGTCGCCGTCAGCGTCGCAGCCTCGGTGTGTCTTGCCGACGGGATAGCCGGGAGGCGGATACGGCCCCCAGCAGGCGCCCCACTCCGAGGCCGAGCAGTAGTATTCGTCGTAGCGGAAGGTGTACTCCGGCCACCAGTAGGTAGTCAGCGTGACCTGATAGGCCGGTTCGCCCAGCGGATCGATGACCCGCTCGTTGCAGCGGCAATCGTGCTCCTGGCAGTAGGTATTCCACTTCGGGCCCCAGGTCATGCCAGACACGCAGTCGTGCTCCTCGCAATAGTCCTCCTGGCCGGGACTCATCAGCGGGTTGGGTATCCAGGATGAAGTCTCAAAGGTATAGCCCAACCGCTCCCCCTTGCCGACGCCAAAGACCTTCATCCCGCCGTTCCACTCGCGGTCGGGGATGGTCCAGACCGCCTCGTTGAGCGGATACCAGCCAAAGATGGCCGGCGTGCCCCAACGCCACTGCCGCCAGGCAGCGCCGATCTGATAGTTGACCCGCGCGCCCTCGGAAACCGGACCGACCGTGCCGCCGCAGTTGTAGGTGGAGTCATGATAAGCGCGTCCATAGTCGATGCCCGCGCATTCGAGCGCCTTTTCCTCGGAGAACTGCTCCACATCGGACGCGCCCATGTACCAGAAAGAGGTCTCCAGCCCGCACAAACTGCGCGGCCAGGGATTGACGAGGGCGGCGGCAGGCGGGATCACCGCCTCGACATCGAGGAACCAGCCGGGCCACTCGGAGCAGGGTTGGTGGATGATGCCGCCCGCGATGACCGGCGGCTCGTTGTCGCAGGGCCAGTCGGGAACGGGGGTGGGCGCCGGGCCGGAGGGCGTCGCCGTGGGAGCGACGCAGTAGTCCTTGCAGTAGAACATCACGGGCCACTCGCTCTCGCCAGGAATGACGTAATAAAGGTAGAGAGCACAGCGGTCGCACAAGAGCGCTGCCCTGCCGCCGCATTCACACACCCAGTAATAGGTTCCGCCCCGTATTACTGGTGTAGCCGTGGGCTGCGGCCCCTGCGTGGGCGCGGGAGCGCCAGGCGTGCTGCCCGGCGCCGGCGTCCCACCGCTGCCCGGAGGCGGCGACGGCTCGATGACCTGGGTGGCCACCGGCGCCGGCGTCGCCTCGCCGCCGGGGGCGCTACCTCGACAGTAAACGCAAGTCCCGATTGAACAGCACTGTTCGCCTTCGGGCGGATCGCAACAGCCGGCACGAACCGTCTCCGGCTGCTCTACCAGCACCGAAAGCGCAGCGGCCAGCAGGGCCAGGGCCAGAACGCCGATGACGGCAGCCATACGACGGCGGTTGGTTTTGATTGCCTGGTCGGTCATTGGTATTCCTCCTTACAAAACGCAAGCGCCCGCCTGGCCGACGGAGAATCTCTCCGCGGCGCGGGCGGGCGCAGGTAGGGCGGGCGCCGGTACATATTTACCGGCGGCGGCCCCCAACTTCGTGAAGTCTTTTAGCGGCGGCCCCTCGCTCACGACCGGGACCCGGCCTTCTGCCGGGCGCGGGCCGGAGCCGAGGTATCAGGTTGCATCAACGAAAGAGCAGAAAGCCTCCTCCTAGAGTTCCGGGGGCGCGGGCGGCTCCGGGAGTTTCTCGATTCGGAAATCGGTAACGATCCAGTCCCCGTTCTCCTGCTCTTCCACGGTGGAGAGGAAGAGCGCATAGGGCGATCCGTCCTCGAACATCGGGGGACGGACCACGCACGCATCTCCTCCGCCAACAGGAGAACACACGTCTCTGCCGTAGAGCTGGTTGGCTGACATTTTTTGTGCCCTCCACTCGACAACGGCCCACAATGTGGCATAATACTTGTATTCCACGATTCAGGAGGACACGATGAACAGTGCAGCGCTGTATACCGCTATTCTCGGCATGCTGATCGTGGCAATTCCCCACGCCGCCTACGGGAATCTGGGCCGTTTGTATACCCTGACCTGGGCAGTGGTTGGATTACTGCTCGAGAAAACGATCAGCCTCACAGTCTGGGCAACGGTGATCCAGGGGCGTGCCCAATGGGCCGCCAGCCGCTATCGTCGCCTGCATCGTTGGATGCACAACGAGAAAGTCACACCACACACCATCTACGCGCCCCTGGTGCGGGCCGCATTAGCCCGCTGGACGGAGGTTTGCATTTATATCGCCTTGGATACCTCGGTTCTATGGAACAAGTTCGTGCTCGTGCGCCTCTCGTTGATCTATCGCGGGCGGGCCATCCCTCTCGCCTGGACAGTGTTGGTGCACCCCAGTGCCCGTGTGGCCTTCGTTGACTACCGGGCTGTGCTCTATCGGGCTGCTGAGTTATTCACCCCAGGTCGGCGGATTGTCTTGTTGGCCGATCGGGGCTTTTGTGATGTCGAACTGCTCCTGGCGCTCAAGCGGCTCGGATGGCACTACCGCATCCGTGCCAAACAATCCTTAACGGTCTGTCGCGCCGGGCGACACAAGGGTTGCCCCGTTGAACGGATGCTGCCGGGGCGTGGTCAAGCCCGTTTTGTCCAGCATGTCTTGCTCACGCACCGCCAGATCGGGCCGGTATATCTGGCATTAGCCTGGCCGGCTGCGGGTTCAGACCCCTGGATCGTCATCAGCGATGAACCCGCTGAGTTGAGCACCTTTGATGAGTATGGCCTCAGGTTCGACATCGAAGAAAACTTTCTGGACGACAAATCCGGCGCCTTCCAGGTCCAGGAGAGCGAAATCCGTTCTGCGTCTGCCCTATCTCGACTCTTCCTGGTCTTGGCGGTCGCTACCTTGTATCTGGTGAGCACAGGTGAACAAGTCGTGCGCACCCAACTGCGCCGGGTGGTGGATACGCATTGGGAGCGCGGTTTGAGTTATTTGCAGATCGGTTGGCGCTGGATACGTCGCTGTTTGGCTCAGGGGATGCCTGTGCCAGAGCGTGTTACCTTGTCCCCTGATCCTGACCCGGAACCGGCGCGGGCCTCGCGTGGCAAGCCTCGCCAGCGCTGCGTATTTGTAACGGTGCCTGACACCGGTTAAAATTTGTCAGCCAACCAG
>DAOUBA010000134.1:0-24592 GCA_034432855.1 Anaerolineae bacterium
GGCTCGGCCAGCGTGACCAGTCCTGTCTTGGCAGCAACGGAGACGAGCAACAAGCACAAGTACTGGTTACTTGCCCCAACCAGCCCACCGGCCGAGATGGCAGACAAGAGTAGTTGCATAGGATACCTCCTCACCCCTTGCAAACACAACAGCCCGGCGCACGGCCGGGCTGCTCATCCCGCAGGCGGCCCGGCGACGGGCCACCTCACTGTGCATTGTGTACCCCTGCCGCGACTTGAACGCGGGCCACCGGCTCCGGAGGCCGGCGCTCTATCCAACTGAGCTACAGGGGCCTGCAAGGGTTGTTATACCACATAAGGCGCTAAGATGCAAATGCAAGGGCAAGGCATTCCACAGCGCGCATCTGCCCTGACCAGCGACACTTCGCAAGAACCTCGTCTGCCTGGAATCACGAGCACGGGACTGTCTTGCCCTAGACAACGCCTCCCACCAACCGCGCTGCCAGGCAGATCGCCTCCACCATGCTCTCCTCGCTCGCCTTCCCCTGCCAGGCGATGTCGAACGCCGTGCCGTGATCTACCGACGTGCGCACAAAGGGCAACCCCAACGTCACCGTCACACTGCGCTCGAAGCCGTGGGTCTTGATCGGGATGTGCCCTTGATCATGGTACATCGCCACCACCACATCGAACTCGCCGTGGATGGCACGGAAGAAGACCGAGTCGGCAGGGATGGGGCCAATGGCTTCGATCCCCTCTGCGCGCGCCGTCGCAATCGCCGGGGCAATAGCCTCGATCTCCTCGCGCCCCAGGAGGCCGCCATCGCCGCCGTGGGGATTGAGCGCGGCCACGGCCAGCCGCGGACGCTCAAAGCCCATCTTACATAGCCCTTCGTCGGTCAGGCGGATTGTCTCCAGCACGGCCTCGCGCGTGATGTGCGCCGCCACCTGCGCCAACGACACGTGGCGCGTAACGTGCACCACACGCAGGCCGGTCGTTGCCAACATCGTCGTCACGCGCTCCGCGCCGGCGAGCGCGGCGAGCAACTCGGTGTGGCCAATGTAGGGCACACCTGCCGCCTGTAACGCTGCCTTATTGATCGGCCCGGTGGCTATGGCATTCGCCTGACCGCTTTGCACCAATCTTACCGCCCGCTCGATGTACTCCACAGCCGCCTGCCCCGCCGCCGCCGAAACCTGCCCCGGCTTCCAGGTCGCCGGATCCACGTTGGCGAGATCGAGCACATCCGGGGCAGCGGGATCAAAGCGCGCTTCCGCTGTATCTGTGATCGCGTGAATCGCCAGCAGCCCGGCAACCAGCGCGATAGCCTCGCGCATCACACCAGCATCACCTACCACGAGCGGGCGACAGCACTCCCACACCTCGTCCCGCGCCAATGCTTTGGCCGCAACCTCCGGCCCCACTCCAGCGGGGTCGCCCATCGTGATCACAACTACCCGACGCTCGCTCACAGCCGCAACTCCAACTGAATCTCGTCGCGCACCGGGATGCCGGCAAACCCCACCTCAACCCCACCGTGGTGCTCCAGCAACTTTCCCGCCAGGATACTGGTGATGACGAACCCCAGCCGCTGGTAGAACGCCAGAGCCAGCGGGTTATCGTTGGCCGTGGCGACGATCACGCGGCTGGCGCCTTCAGCGCGCGCCGTCTCGATCACCTGAGCGACCAACTGGTGCGCCACACCCCGCCCCTGCCACTTTGGCAGAACGGCGAGGTTTACCAAATTGAAGGCCCCGCCGTTGCGGACGTAACTGGCAACGCCCACGATTTCATCGCCATCACAGGCAACGTAGGCCGGCAGCACATCCAATGGATAGCGGCGGCCAAAGCATTCGACCTCGGCCTCGCCCCAGAAGTAACCTGCCAGTTCAGCAAGATAAGGGCAGTCGGCAGAAGTTGCAGAGCGGATCGTGAGGGGTGGTGGCGGCGGTTCGGTACGCGGGCCGACTACTTCCAGCCGGGCGTGTTGCACACACAGATAAGCACCGGTCTCGCGATCGCGGTATGCAGCATTTCCATCACAGTAACTGCAAATGGACATCTTTGGCCTCTTTGCAAGACTATGTTACAATTATAATCGTTCCCGACGCGACGACAACCTCGGTCACAGAGTATGGCTGACTATCTCCACACAACCTGGCGCCTGCTCCGTTGCGGTCCGGCAAACGGGGCGACCAACATGGCGATAGACGAAGCGATCGCACGCGCAGTTGCAGCAGGATTGGCGCCGCCCACGCTGCGGCTCTACGCCTGGGCACCGCCGTGCCTGTCGCTGGGCCGTGCCCAGCCGCTGGCCGACGTAGACCTCGAGGCCCGGCGTGCCGCCGGCTTCGATCTCGTGCGGCGACCCACCGGCGGCAAGGCCATCCTTCACGCAGACGAACTGACGTACAGCGTGATTGTGCCGGAAAGCGAACCGCGAGTGGCTGGCGGCATCATCGAGAGTTATCGCCGGTTGAGTAAGGGGCTGGTCTGCGCGCTCGAAGAATTGGGGGTGCCCCACGTCGCAATCAGCCAGCGAGCAGAACGCCGTTCACCCGATAGCCCCGTCTGCTTCGAAGAGCCGTCCGATTACGAGATTACCGCCGGGGGGCGCAAACTGGTGGGCAGTGCCCAGATGCGCGCACGTGGCGCAGTGCTCCAGCATGGCGCGATCCCCCTGGACGGCGACATCGCCCGTATCTGCCTGGTACTGGCCGATCATCCTGGGCCTGCCTATGTCCATTCCCGCGCCACAACCGTCGCAGAAGAATTAGGGCGTCTGGTCACGTGGGACGAAGCCGCCGACGCACTGGTGCGCGGTTTTGCCAGGGCTATGAACCTGCGGCTGGAACCTGGATCACTGACCGACAAAGAGCGCGATTGGGTCGAGGAACTGCGTACCCAGAAATACGCCACCGACGCCTGGACCCGCCGCGTCTGATTCTACCTTACGCTTACGTCTTACGTTTTACGTTTCACGTCTTACGTCTCACGTTTTACGTCTTACATCTGTGGTCATCGGCGCCTGTACCATCCACCTATACCTTCCCGGCAACGGCTCGCTGAAGGGCAAGCGCAGCATCCTCAAGCCGCTGCTGGCGCACCTGCGCCGCGAGTTCGAGATAGCCGCCGCCGAAGTGGGAGAAAACGACGCCTGGCAGTCAGCGCAGATCGCCCTGGCCGCCGTCGCCAACGAGTCCGGCCACGTCCACGCCCTGCTCGAACGGGCCGTACACTGGATCGAGGCCCACCACCCCGAAGTGCAGGTGGTGGATTGGGCGATTGAGATTTTGTGAAGTGTACTGCGTGAGAGCGTGTCCTCATTGATTCGTGCAGGCAACGTGTAAATTCACAGGCAGTCAATTTACTTGTCTCACGCGCGGTTACTACTCAGCCTGGTGGCCCAACCTTGACATACCAGCGCCCAATACTGTCATTGCGAGCCGCCGGAGGCGGCGAAGCAATCTCATTCCATCTCTTGGAGATTGCTTCGGGCGCTCCGCGCCCTCGCAATGACAGAGACTGAGTAGTTACCACGCGCGAAAGATCGCTGCAAAGTTCCCCTCTGCTCCCCATGACAACAGGCTTCCGATAACATTTCGTTCGGGCAACGCGTGGGGCAGGCTTTCCAGCCTGCCGACAGCCTGGAAAGGCTGTCCCACATCGGCTTTGCGCTCATCGAAAAGCCCCCGACGAGGCACCGAACGCGAAAAGCCCGCTTTAGTAGAGGTGGATTCTGACACCATAAGTCCAACGCGAAACGAGATCCCCCTATACCCCCCACGGCAAAAAACTTCCCAACGCGACCAGAGTCATCCCAACCCAGTATAATACTCTCAATTGCCTTGCTGTTGGGCGCATGCTTCATTCTCTCACGCAAAAGACAATTCCTGTCGCAGGCCGGTGGCGCTTCCCTTCGCAGTCCACAACCTCCACGCACATCAGGCGCGGCTCGTCCAGGAAATTGTGAAGCGCCCGCTCCAGCCGCGCAAAATCGCGGCGCAGTTCCCAGGTCCGTCCCGGCTCGAGCGCGTCGTGCAGAACGACAAAGAGCCGGTTCCCGGTGTGAAAACGCCCCTCGCGTGACTGTCGCTCGTATAGCCAGCGTGCCAACTCCTGTGGATGCGCGCGGGCATAATCCAGATCGTGACCAAAGCCACGCGGAAAGTCGGTCAGTTTCAGATCAAACCCCTCGCCATCCAGGTAAAAATCTACCGTATGATGGAATGGGTCGCTCTCCGCACGAACACGGGGATGGGCCAGTACGATTTCAAGCGCGGCCTGATGAGTGTGGAAATTATACCAGCGGCGGATGACGTATTGACCGAATTCGCGCAACGGCCATCCCATTTCAGTGGCAACGCGCTTCGTCTCGCGGCGCAGCACGTCGAGTTCCCTGACGGAGTAGATGAAGCGGCTGGCGCGATCCCACTCATCCCCCTGCACCCGCCCCCAGCGCGGCATCGCCTTGACCTTGAGCAGTTCGCGGCGCACGTCGGGTAGCGCGACCGGCTTCTGGAAGACGATGACGTACTCGTGCTTGAAGATGTAATAGCCACCGGCCAGCGCCCGGTAGCGCCACAGGTTGCTATCCTGCCCCTTGCCGATCTCGTTGCCGGTGATGTTCTTGACCACAATGGCCTTGGGCCTGAACCCGACCCGCTGCATGCGCTCCAGGCAGTAGAACCCCAACGGCACCAGTTCTCCTTTGCTGTATTTGTCGCCGATGACCAATACGGCAAAACGCCCCGGCTCCAAGAGGTCGAAACCATTCCGGGCAACGGTCCCAAAGCCATCGAGAAAGGCTTCCAACGTCGGCGCGTTCGAGAGGTCGGCGGGATCGCGGGAAAAGCGGATGATATCGTGATACGGCGGGTGCAGCACGAGCAATTGCGCGTACTCCGCGCCCATCGCCGCCAGTGCCTTGCGCACGCACGCCACCGTCTCCGGTCGGGTCGAATCGCCTTGCAGCAGAACGAACGGCCAATTTGCCCTGTTCTCCACTTTCCCACGCACATATTCCACCAGATCGGGCTTGAGTTCGACGCCGATGAACCGCCGGTTGAGCCGCGCCGCCTCGATGGCCGAGGTGCCCGAGCCCAGAAAGAGATCGAGCACAATGTCGTTCTCACGGGTGTAGCGCAAGTAGGTCTGGGTGGCAATCTGGGGAATAAAGTTGCCGTGGTAATCGAGCCGGTGGCCGCCGGAGCGGTCACGACCCTCGATGATCCACAGGCTGTCGGTCAGCACGTGGTCATACTCGCGCCAGCGCGCGAGGTCAATATCAGAATACGGAAGAGTCTTGCTCATACACCGGCCTTCTCCAGCATCTCATCGAGGATGTCGGCTCCATTGCGCCCGGTTCGCCCACTGACGGCCATCCTCAGGTCGCGCCGGAAGCCCCGGCAAAGGTCATCGCGTGTGGCATAGTGGGTGAGCGCCATCGCGCGGATAGCGTTGGCAATGGCATAGCGGGGTTCGAGCCGGTCGAGGTCCTCAAAGTAGAAGGTGCAACTGGCGTACATGCGCTGGCGATAGAACTGGGCCTCCAAGAGCCACAGCAATCTTTGAGCGTCCCTGGTACTGAGGTGAGATAGTTCGTGCTCGGCCAACAGTGTCTGTCCGCTCACGCGGCCCAACGCCACAGCGATATAGTCGTCGCGCAGCGCCCAGGGCAGTACCCCGAACTGCTTCGCTTCGCCAACGTACACAGCGTCCAGGTCGCTCGCCAGATTGTCCAGCGCCCGCCGCAGGGCACACTTCCAGCGACTGTCGCCGGGAGTACAGCCGCAACCGATGACCCAACGGTGAAGCCCGTGCGCGCAACTCCAGGAGGTGTTCTCGATCAGTTCCAACTCCGCTTCCGGGGGATTATCGCGCAGGTAGCGTTCCAGCGTGGTGAGCACGTAGCCATGAGCCTGCTCGCCACCCAGGATTCGCCGGAGCACCTCTACACCCTGCCGGTGATGATGTCCAAAGGTCTCTCCATCGGTGGCGATGAGCACCAGTCTATCCCGCTGCCTGCGCCGGCCCATCTGCTCTTCCAGCCAGGCGTCGGTGCCGGCAGGATCGGGCATGCCGAACGAAAGCGCATTCGAAAGCCCCCGGTCGCGCACGAACACGACGAACTCTCGTTTCCTGGACAACCGCACGAGGTAGGGCCCAGACCCTGCTTCCAGGTCGCCGCGCACCTGCTCGTCGCTGAGGATCGTGAAGCGCAGGCCCTCGGCAGCCAGAATCTCCAGCGTCTCGGCATCCACTGCCATCTCCGGCAGCCAGACGCCCTGCGGACGGTGGCCGAAGCGATGGGTGAAACTGGCGATACCCCAGCGCACCTGGCAAATCTTGTCGCGGAGGCGGGCCAGCGGCAGGATCGTGTGATGCACCGGTTGGGCCAGCCCGTTGCTCACGCCGTGCGTCTGCCGGTAGGCGTTTTCGGAGGCAACGATACGCATGTAAGTATCGTGGGCCTGCTCATCCAGCCAGTGGGCCAGCGTGCCGCCCAGGTTGAAACTGATACGCTCAAAGTTACCTGCCTCGGCGTTAGGCGTATAGCATTCGGCAGTAATGCGCTCATTCCAATTGGCATAAGGCGCTGCATCGGGCTCGCGTGGGATCTTGCCTGTGAACGGATCCATTCGCGGGGGTTGGTAAAAGTGGCCGTGGATGCAGAGGTGGGTAGTCATTGTTGGTTTGTTGGTTGGTTAGTTGGTTGGTTGATTGGCTGGCTGAGCAGGCGTGCGGTCTGATAATTCGATTGGGCCGCTGCACGCTGCAATGCCTGCACGACATCATACCCAGCAGCAATCTGCCGAGCAGCCTGGGATGCCGGGCGCCGGGGATCGGCCACGGCGTCAACCGCCGCAACCGCCAGCGTCCACCACAACAGCCGCTCGAACGCTTCGCGGTTGAACCACTCGACCCCCTCGTACTCGTTGATCTGGAGGGCCATACGGGCATCAGGGTCCTGCAACCAGGATTCGACCAGGCGGCGCGGTGTCCAGCCGGCAGTACCCGACCACTCGCAGGTAGTTAGCACCTTGATCGCAGCAACCGTACGCCAGGCTGCGCCCTCGTCGAGGCCCAACCCCTGCAACGCGCCAACGAGAGTCTTGTCGAGCCGCCACTCGTCCACCCAGACGCGGCTCTGCGCAGCCGGGTCGGCGGCGTCGCTGACCCGTCCCAGCGCGTGGACGAACAACCAGCCGAACAGGCCACCCCACAGCGCCGGATCGTCGCTCAGGCCGGCACGAAGATATTCGACCGCCGCTTTGTACTTGCGCGAGCGCGACGGCAGACCCAGCGCAGGCAAACGCAGGATCGCTTCCAACCTCCGCCGTACCTCACGAGCAACTGCTGCGATGCGCGATTCGTGATTCGTGATGCGTGATTCGTGATGCGTAATTCGCGCCACCTCACGCAACAGGCGCACCATCTTCTGCTCCACTTCACCTACCAAGTCATCCACCTGCAAACTTGCAGACTTGCAAAGTTGCCGCCTCGCGTCCACCAATCGCCCAAGCATCTCTGCGCCCGCCAGGTCCGCAAACGGCTCCCGCACCCGCCGGAACACAACCTCCTTCAGCGCCTCTTCGATGCTGGAAACTCCACGCCCACCCAGGAGGTCTGCCAACTGCGCGTAGTGGCGCTCCGCATCATCCCACACCTCGCGGAAGTCGAGAAAGACGTGATACTTGTAGGCTGCCAGTTCCACGTACAGCCCACGCTCGAACAACTCGCGATTGTTGCGGATGTATTCCAGGCCGCTGACGTGATCCCGAAAGATGGTAAAAGCGTTCTCGTCGTTGTGCAGGGCCAACCCTTCGCCCAGCGACTTTTGCACCAGTACCTTTTCGTCTCCCCGGCCGGTCTTGACCGCATAGGCAGCCGAAGTGCGGAGCCAACCGCACGCCTCAGCATAACGGTTGTGATAGATCACTAGCGCCCTTTCGTCCCCGGCGCGGTTCGAGTACGCGAACACGTCCTCGTTGACGTACCCCTCCGGCGCCACGAGGTCGTAGAGCAAAAAGTTGGCGACCTCGGCAAAGAGATGCCGCCGACGCAGAAGCGGGAAAATCTCCCGCTCGTGTCGCTCGACCAGATACGGATCGGGCTGCTCGTCCCAATACGCCCGGCGATACTCCATCCCGTATTTCTCGGCAAAGCCCTCAATCTGCCCGTGGCCGAACATCGGCAGCCCCGGCATCGTCGCCATCATTGTGCAGATGCCGAAATACTTGTCGCCCTTGCCGAACTGGTCTACCGCCGTGCGCTCGTCGGGGTTGTTCATAAAATTGACATACCGCTTGAGGATCTCGGGATCGAACTCGATTGTGTTCTTGATCACCAGACGGTACTCGGCATTCTTTTCGTCGCGCAGCATGTTCATAAAGGCGCTGTTGTAGACGCGGTGCATCCCCAGCGTGCGCACGAAATACCCCTCCATCAGCCAGAACGCCTCTGCCAGCAGGAGCGTGTCGGGGATTTCCTGCGCCACGCGATCCACCACCTCACGCCAGAACTCGACCGGCATCGCGGCGTCTAACTCGGCCCGCGTCATCCCGTGCTCGGCCCGTGAGGGGATCGCCCCACCCGTCCCCGGCTCGGGGAACCACAGCCGCTGGTAATGCTTTTTCGTCAGCGTCATCGCCGCGTCGAAGCGGATAATCGGGAACTGGCGCGCGACGTGCAGGATGGCCTGGATCACCGCCTCGCGCGTCTCGGGGTTGAGAAAGTTCAACTGCGCCGTGTCGTTCCAGGGCATCGAGGTCCCATCGTTGCCGTGGTAGATGTACTTTTCGCTGCCGGTCCAATGGTCCACACGCTTGAACACCACCGCCGCGTCGCTGCGGTCATAATAGTGATCTTCGAGATAGATGCCCACCCGTGCGTCGTCCGAAAGATTGGGGCCGTTGAAGGTGTAGGCGGGGAACGGGCTGTGATCGAGCGCGATGAACCAGTCGGGGTGTTCGATGACCCAGCGGGAGTCAATCCCCATGTGATTCGGCACCATGTCGCTGGCCAGACGGATGCCGCGCTGCCAGGCGCGGGCGCGCAGGTTCTGGAACGCCTCATCCCCGCCCAGGTCGGCGGCGACGCGGTAATCGAGCAACGAGTAGGCCGAGGCGACGGCCTCCGGGTTGCCGCACAGCTGCTTGATGCGCTGCGAGGCGCGGCTGCGCTCCCACAGGCCGATCAGCCACAGGCCGGTGAAGCCGCGCCGGGCCAGCGTGTCGAGTTCCTCGTCGGGAATCTGGTCCAGCCGGGTCAGCGGGCGTCCGTACTTTTTGGAGAGTTGGTCGAGCCAGACAGTGGTGTTCTTGGCGATCAGCACCAGGCGCGGCATCCAATCGCGATCGGGGCTGAAGCGCTCGTACTCGTGCATCTGCCCGCTAAAGTCGTAGACGAGCGCGGGGCCAGGCCCGGCAAAGACGGCCTTTTCCTCTTCGGCGATCAGGTCGAGGCCGCGCAAGAGGCGATTCAGGTAATCGCCCAACAGATACCCCCAACGTTGCCGGATGTACTCCAGTTGGCCAGAGAGCGAGTGCGGCGAGGCGATGGCCGGGCTACGCAGCATCTCGACGAGGTTCTGATTGTCGGGGCCAAAGGGCGGCTGCGTCTCGAAAAAGGCGTGCAGGCCGGAGATGATCTGCTCGTAAACCGTCTCCTGCTCCAGCAGCGCGTCGTCGAACAGTTCCAGGAACGGGGCAAAGGCCGGGTTGACGTTCGCCAGCCAGAGCATCAAGAGTTCTTCGAGCGCGACCTGGCGATTGGGGACGCCTTCGGTCGCGCCTTCCAGATACGTGTCGAGGTCAACCTCGCCGCGATAGACGGCGAGCGGGGGGAACTCGTCGCAAAAGCGGCGCAGGGCGGCGTCTACGGCCTCCCGCCCCAGGCCAGCGTACAGCCGCTCCAACGCTTCCCGCATCGCCCGGGGATTCTTTTGGCGCCGGTACAGGCCGACGACGACATGCAGGATTTCGTCAATCAGCCCCATCGCGTTGATCTGCCCGGCGCGAACGGTCTGTTCGGGGAAGCGGGCCAGATCGCGCTGGGCGTTCATCTTTTGGGCGAACGCGCGCGCAGCCCGAAAGTCGGCAAAGATGACGTTGCCGTTCAGTCCATAGAGGGCCTGGTCGAACCGATAGCGATCACGGGATTGGCGGGCAATATGGAATTCCACAGACGACTCACGAGGCTGCTAACCGCTCAGACAGGTACTCGGCGACTTTACGGAGGCTACACACGCTTTACGTTTTACGCCCCGTGCACCTCAACCGCCCGCCGGTACAGTCTGACATACTCCGCCGCCGAAGCCGCCCAGGAGAAATCGGCCTTCATTCCGCGTTGTTGCAACCTGCGCCACGACGTTTTGTTCTCACGGTAAACCCGCAGCGCCCGCTTTAACGCCTCCCGGCACGCCTCGGGCGTAAAGTTCGCAAAGGTGAAGCCCGTACCGTGGCTGCGCTTTGCCGTATAGTCGCCCACCGTATCGGCCAATCCGCCGACGGCGCGCACGACCGGCACACAGCCATAGTGCATGGCGATCATCTGCCCCAGGCCACACGGCTCGACCGCGCTGGGCATCAGAAACATGTCCGCTCCGGCGTAGATGCGCCGCGCCAGCACGTCGTCGAATTTGAGATACACGCGCACCCGATCCGGGAAACGGGCCTGAATGCACTCGAACATCTCGTGGTACCTGGGATCGCCGGTGCCGAGCAAGACGAATTGGCCTTCCTCGTCCCCAAGCCACCATTCCAGCACCGGCTCCATCAGTTCCATCCCCTTGACCTGATCGAGCCGCGTGACCATCCCAACCAGGGGCACGTCGGGGTCCACAGGCAGACGCGCCTGTTGCTGCAGAGCCGCCTTGTTGGCTGCTCGCCGGTCAAGTCGCTCCACGTCGAAGCGATGGGGAAGATGGACATCCGTCGCCGGATTCCATTCGTCATAGTCAATCCCGTTGAGCACGCCATAGAGCCGGTCCTTGCGCTCCTGCAACAAAGGTGCTAACCCCATCCCCAACTCCGGAGTCAGGATCTCCTGGGCGTAACGCGGGCTGACCGTATTGATCACGTCAGCATAAGCGATCCCCTGTGCTATCCAGTTCACCATCCCCGGCTGCTCGACCGGCAGATGCTTCAGGTGCTCCATCTGCGCAAAGGTCAGGATCAGCCGGCCCGTGATGCCCTGATAGGCCAGGTTGTGAATCGTAAAGAGCGTTGCCACATCGCGGTAGAACGGGTTCTTGCGACCGGCCGACTTGAGCCAAGCCGGCACTATACCGGTGTGCCAATCGTTGGCGTGGATCACGTCCGGCTTCCAGTCCAGGTGACCGAGCGCGGCCAGCGCCGCCCGCCCAAAGACGACAAAGCGCTGCGCATCGTCCTCGAAGCCATACACGCGGTCGCGCGACGAAAAATACTGCTCGTTCCACACGAGGTAAACCGGCACGTCACCGGTACTGCCGCCAACCAGGTGGACGTACTCCTCCCCTGGACCAAGCGGGATAGGAAACGGCTCTCCAATCTTTTCGAGATCGAACTGATCGCTGCGGATGGTGCCGTAACGCGGGATCATCAGGCGGATGTCGTGGCCCAGCGCCCGGATCGCCTTAGGCAGCGAACCAGCCACGTCGGCCAGCCCCCCCACCTTGGCAAACGGCACCGCCTCGGCAGCGAGGTACAGGATTCTGAGCGATCTTCCGGCCATAGGTTGACTCCTTTGCCGCATCACATCGGTGAAGGTGTGGGGGTTTCGGTAGGAAAGGGAACGAGAATGGGCGTGCTAGTGGGCACCACCCGGTGTGGCGGCGAGAGAATCTCAGCCATGCTCAGCGCCATGCTGACGACGACCAGCAGGCTGATAATCACAAGCCCAATGGACGTTTGCTGCCTCTTCGAGCGACGCACAGAGCCCTCCCATGAGTAATGCTATCTTCATTATAGCACAGCAGAGAAGGGACACAAGCGCAGCAAATCTTAAATTTTTCACGAGTTGATTGACATTGCAGATTTTCTATCGTATAATGACTATAGGTCAGTAAATGACCGCCAGTTCGCACGGAGGCTGGCCGTTGAGCACGCGGGCGCGGCGCGAGCGAGAAAAAGAAGAGCGGCGGCGATCCATCCTTCGGGCAGCACGCGAGGTGTTCTTCGAGGAGGGCTTTCACCGCGCCACGGTGGCCAAAGTCGCCGAACGTGCCGAAGTCAGCAAGGGCACCGTATACCTGTATTTCGAGAGCAAGGAGACGATCCTTGCTCATTTGATTTTAGAGGGGCTGCACGAGTTGATCGGGGAACTGGAGCGAGCCTACGCCGCAGACAAGCCCCTTTCCGCCGAGGAACGGCTACGACGCCTAGGGCAGGCCTATTTCCGCTTCTTCCAGCGGGAACCGGTCTACTATCGCTTCATGATGGCGATGGATCGCGGACGCTTCCAGGAGACGGTGGCCCCCGAGGTGTATCAGCAGGTTCAGCAGGCGAGTATGGCAGGGCTGAACTGGGTCGTGCGGGCGGTCGAGCAAGGAATCGCAGAGGGGATATTCGTCTGCTGCGACGCTCGCCAGGCCGCCGCCGTGCTGTGGGCTACCGTCAACGGTGCCCTGGAGTTGGTCGAGCATCCGCTGCGACGCGAACTAGTCGGGATGGGACGTGAGGCGTTGTATCAGATGGTGGTGGAGACCGTGGTTCGAGGGCTGCAAGCAACGTGAAACGTGATGCGTGATATGCGTTCACGTTTCACGCATCACGGGTCACGAGCTGGGACAGTTATCGTTTAAAAGACCAGGGAGGTGCACAAGTGAAAGAAGTTGTCATCGTCAGTCCGCTGCGCACGCCGGTTGGGGCCCACGGCGGCGCATTGCGCACTCTGCGGGCCCAAGACCTGGCCGAGATCGTCTTCCGCGCCGTGATCGAGCGCACCGGGTTGGATCCAGCAGTGCTGGATGAGGTGATCCTCGGCTGCATCGGCCAGCCATCGGAAGCGGCCAACATCGCACGGGTAGCGGCGCTGATGGCCGGGGTGCCCATCGAGGTGCCGGCGTTCACCGTCCAGCGCAACTGCGCGTCGGGGATGCAGTCCATCACCTCGGCCTACCAGGCCATCCAGGCCGGCGATGGGGAAATCTATCTCTGCGGCGGCACCGAGAGCATGAGCAACATCCCTTATCTGCTCAAGGGTGCCCGCTGGGGCTACAAACTGCGCCACGGCGAGTTGACCGACGCGCTGTGGGAGGGCCTCACCGATCCGATCTGTAACCAGATCATGGGCCGCACCGCCGAAAACCTGGCGGAGAAATACGGCATTTCGCGTGAGGAACAGGACGAATATGCCGTTCAATCGCACAAGAAAGCGTTCATGGCGCAACGAATGGGCAAATTCAACGACGAGATCGTGCCGGTCGAGGTCGTCAAAAAGATCACTACCGGGCAGGAAGTGGCACGCGAAACGATCACACAAGATGAGACGATCAACCCCGGCCTGACAGTGCAGAAGGCGGCGCTCTACCCCACCGTGTTCAAGGAGAACGGCACAGTCACGCCGGCCAACTCCTGCCCGATCACCGACGGCGCTGCAGCGATGATCGTCTGCACGGCGGAGAAGGCACAAGAGTTGGGGTTGAAGCCCACCGCGCGTATCGTCGCCTACGCCTACGCGGCGGTAGACCCGGCCTACATGGGCATCGGCCCGGCCTATGCCATGCCCAAGGCACTCAAGAAGGCCGGGCTCAGCCTCGACGACATTGACCTGATCGAACTGAATGAGGCATTCGCCGCGCAGTGTCTGGCCGTGGGCAAGGAGATGCAGGCACAGGGGCACAACTGGAACTGGGACAAGGTCAACGTCAACGGCGGCGCGATCGCCCTGGGCCATCCCGTGGGCTGCACCGCCGCCAAGTTGGTTGCCACACTGACGCAGGAGATGCAACGCCGCGGGGCCCGTTATGGCATAGATACGATGTGCGTGGGCGGCGGGCAGGGCGGGTGCCTGATTTTGGAGAGGATTCCAATGTAGACGGTAGATTGGTAAATTGGTAGTTGGGGGAGGAGAGAATGGCGGAAGAGGGAGAATGCGGGTTCGAGGACCTGGAGTGCTACCAACTAGCGCTGCAGGTCCTGAAAGAGGCATATCGAATCGCCAAGCGGCTACCGCCAGAAGAAAAGTACAATCTGGCCGACCAGATCCGCAGAGCGGCAGTCAGTGCTGTTCTCAACATCGCGGAAGGCTACGGCCGCTATCACTACCTGGACAGTTTGCGCTTCTACTACATCGCCCGTGGCTCCCTCGATGAAACCCTGAGCGGCTTTATTGCCTGCGACGAATTGACGTATACGTCAGGCGAGTTGCCCAGCCAGCGCAAACTCTGCCACGAGGCATTGCGTTCCCTCAACGGCTACATCCGCTATATCCGCAAGCGCCAGCAGGGCCGTCAGGAGTACGGCAGCCAGATTCGCGAAGAGCCTCTCGCTTCCATCGTTGCCCCCGATCCGCCCGAAGAGTAACCACCCCAATCTACCAACTACCAACTACCAATCTACCAACTACCAATCTACCAACAAACAAGGAGGTGACACATGTACATCTTCAAAGCCGCAGTAGTCGGCGCAGGGACGATGGGCGGCGAGATCGCCCAGGTCATCACGTACTCCGGCCTGCCGGTCGTGCTGAAAGATATTGACCAGACTATGTTGGACAAGGGGATGGAGAAAGCCCGCTCGATCTACCAGCGCCGGGTGGACAAGGGCAAGATGAGTGAGGGCGAGATGGAATCCAAACTCAGCCTCATCACGCCAACTCTCACCTACGACGAGTTCGGGGACGTGGATATCGTCATCGAGGCGGTGCCGGAGCGCATGGACATCAAGAAGAAGGTGTTCCAGGAATTGGACGGTGTGTGCCCGGAGCAGACCATCTTTGCCAGCAATACCTCGGCACTCTCGATCTCCGAGATGGCCGCCGCCACCCAACGACCGCACAAGGTCATCGGCATGCACTTTTTCAACCCCGCCAGCGTGATGAAACTGGTCGAAGTCATCCCCGGCCTCGACACCGGCCAGGAGACGGTGGACGACGTGGTCATGTTCGCCGAGAGCCTGCGCAAGATTCCGGTGGTGGTCAAGGAATGCCCCGGCTTCCTGGTCAACCGGCTGCTGATGCCTTACCTCAACGAGGCGACCAAGGCGCTGGAAGAGGGGGCAGCTACGGCTACCGAGATTGACCGCGCCGTCGTAGCCTGGGGCATGCCGCTGGGGCCCTTCACGCTGATGGACATGTTGGGCCTCGACGTCTGCGCCCATGTGGGGGAGTACCTCTACTCCGAGTACGGCGAGCGCATGAGCCCGGCGCCCCTGTTCATCAAACTGATCGAGGCCGGGCGGCTGGGTGAAAAGAGCGGCGCCGGCTTCTATGACCATCCCGGCGGCGAATCGTCGGTGGTCGCGGGGATGATCCAGGAACTCCAAAAATCAGGGGCAGTTCCCACAGGCACAGGGTTCAGCGTCGAGCGGCTGATGTTCCCGCTGATCAACGAGGCCGCCCTGTGCGTCCAGGAGAACATCGCCAGCGTCTCCGACATTGACATGTCTATGGTCGCCGGTACAGGGATGACCTACGGCGGCGAACGCATCGGGCCGCTCGCCATCGCCGACAAGATCGGGCTGGACGTGGTGGTAGAGACGCTCACGGCGCTGGAGAAGGAACTCGGGCCGCGCTTCCGTCCCAGCCTCCCGCTCAAGTTGCGCGTGCGCGCCGGACATCTGGGCGTCAAGACGGGAAAGGGCTTTCACGAATACGCATAACGGAACACGCAATACGCAATACGGAATATACAACACGTACTGCGTATTACGCCGTCACACAGAGTAAGGAGAGTACAATGGCAGACCGACAATACATTCGCACCGAGATCGAAGACCGAATCGCGCTGTTGACCATTGACCACCCACCGGTCAACTCATTCAATGCGCAGGTGATGACCGAACTGAACGATGCGCTTGACGAACTCCTGGCGAACGACGAGGTCAAGGCCATCGTCATCACCGGCGGCGGCACCAACGCTTTCGTCGCCGGGGCCGATATTGGCGACATCAAGACACTGCTGGATCAGCCGGATGGGCTGAAGACGGCCTCTGAGCAGGGACAGGGACTGTTCCTCAAAATCGAACGCGCCACCAAGCCGATCATTGCCGCTATCAACGGCTTCTGCCTGGGCGGGGGGATGGAGTTGGCGATGGCCTGCCACATGCGCGTCTGCTCCGACCGCGCGCGCCTGGGCCAGCCGGAGGTCAATTTGGGGCTCATCCCCGGCTGGGGCGGCACGCAGCGCCTCCCGCGCATCGTCGGCAGGGGCAAGGCCATCGAAATGATCCTCACCGGCGATATGATTACCGCGCAAGAAGCCTATCGTATCGGCCTGGTCAACAAGGTCGTACCGGGCGGCGCAGTGGTCAAGGAAGCGCGAGACCTGGCGCGCAAGATCGTCGGCAAGTCCAAACTCCCCATCGCTGCTGCTCTGCGCGCCATAGACGGCGGATTGCGGGTCTCGCTAGAGGAAGGGCTCAAGATGGAGGCGCAAGAGTTCGGCGCCCTGGCCGCCTCCGAAGATGCCCGCGAGGGGGTCAGCGCGTTCCTGGAGAAGCGACAGGCGCAGTTCAAGGATCGGTAGGCAAAACCGCTTCGCCCTACAAGGGGGTGGAATATGGATTTCGCGCTCAGCGAAGAACAGCGCATGTGCCGCGACATGTTCCAGGACTTTGCCGCCAGGGAGGTCGCGCCCAAGGCCGAGGAACTCGACCACGCCGAAAAGCCGCCGCTGGACGTGTTGCGCAAGGCGGCCAACCAGGGCTTTCTGGGCGCCACGCTGCCGGAAAGATGCTGCGGCGCGGAACTCGACGGCGTTACCTACGCGATGCTCGTCGAGACGCTGGCCGGAGCCAGCATGTCCGTGGCCCTCACCCTGGCTACCCACGTCAGCCTGGTGGCAATGAGCATCCTGGAGCACGGGAGCGATGCACAGAAGGAAGAGTGGCTACCGCAGATGGCCGCCGGAGAGGTCATCGGCGCATTCGCCCTCACCGAGCCGGACGCCGGGAGCGATGCAGCCTCATTGCAGACCCGCGCCACTTACCCTCCCCTGCCCTCTCCTGACATGGGGGGGAATGATGGTGAGGTGATCCTCGACGGTCTCAAGACCTGGGTCACCAACGGCGAGATCGCCGGGCTGTTTCTCGTCTTCGTCAGAGCGCCGAATGGGATTGAGGCGTTCCTGGTGCCCAAAGATGCTCCCGGCCTGAGCGTGGGCTATCGCGAGCCGACGCTGGGCCTGCGCAGCGCCGTCTTCAACACTGTCTACCTGGAAGGCTGCCGCGTGCCGCAGGACAACCGGCTGGGCGAGGCCGGCGCGGGTTGGCCGATTGCCCAACGGGCGTTGGATCGCTATGCGATCGCGCTGGCGGCAGCCGGGCTGGGCGTGGCGGCGTCGGCCATCGAGGTCGCGGCGCAGTTTGCCACCGAACGAGTGCAGTTCGGCGTGCCCATCGCCCAGAAGCAGGCCATCCAGAACTATGTAGCCGAGGCATCCACCGAGGTCGAGGCGCTGCGCTGGTTGGTCTATCGCGCGGCGTGGCTCTCGGATCAGGGGGGGGACTTTTCCGCCGACGCCGCAGTAGTAAAAGCCTTCGCCGCCCGCGTCGCCCGCAGCGTGACCAACCGCATGGTGCAGGTGATGGGCGGCTATGGCTACATGGAGGACTATCCGCTGGCACGCAAATACCGCGACGCCCGTGCGCTGGGCATCCTCGGCGGGCCCACGGAACTGCACCACGTCCGCATTGCCCAGCGGCTTTTCGCCGAGCGAGACGTCGAGATTGCGCCGTAATCTTGGTAGATTGGTAAACTGGTAGTTGGGCGGAGCGAGGTACAGAATTGACGGAGACCAGAGCAATGGACAAGAGACACATGAGTCGGCTCAAGGCAGCGCAAGATGGTGACGAGGATCAGCTCCCCTTATTACTAGCCGATAGGCAGATACAGGAACTCGAGTAGCCGTTCTGCGAAGGCAATAGCCATGTGCTTGATCATCGCCCCGCTTATGTTCCTAAACAGCTTAGCGTTAGCAATGGATCACAACGTGATGGTCCACTCTGAAAGTTCCCGCCGGCTGGTTGGGCTACTCCGAGAACTCGCCTTTGGTGGCAACGTTATGGGGCTATCTATAGGCGCATGCTTCAATACCTTGCGCCGGCAGAAGCCTGGCAGCAATCAGGAAGTTCCGCCCAACATCGGCAACTGACTACCAATTTACCAATCTACCAGGTACCAACCCTGGAGGTGGACAATGGACTTGACACTCTCTCCCGAACACGTTGCCCTGCGCCGGCTGGTGCGCGAGTTCGCCGAGAACGAAGTGGCCCCATTGGCCATGCAGATTGACCGCGAGCACCGCGTTCCCCACGAGACAATGCGCAAGTTGGGCGAGATCGGTCTGTTGGGCGTCTGCTTCCCGCAGGAGTATGGCGGCATGGGCGCCGGCGAAATCGGCTACTGCATCCTGATGGAGGAACTGGGCCGCGTCTGCACCTCGACGGCGACCAACGTCGGCGCGCATATCAGCATTGGCGCAATGGCGATCCACCTGGACGGCAATCCCGAGCAGAAGCGCAAGTACCTCACCCCGCTGGCGCGCGGCGAAAAGATCGCTGCCTTCGGCCTGACCGAGCCCAACGCCGGCTCCGACGCCGCGAACATTCGCACCCGCGCCGTGCGCGAAGGGGACTCGTGGATCCTCGACGGCGGCAAGGTCTTTATCACCAACGGCGGCTACGCCGACATCATTACCGTGATGGCGGTGACCGATCCGGCGCTGGGTGCGCGCGGCGGCGTTACGGCCTTCATCATCGAGACCGCCTGGCCCGGCTTCAAGGTCGCCCGTGAAGAGAACAAGATGGGCATCCGTGGCACCAGCACTGCCGAATTGGTGTTCGAGGAACTGCGTGTGCCCCACGAGAATGTGCTGGGCAAGGTCGGCGAGGGGTTCGTCACCTTCATGAAGACGCTCGACATGGGCCGGCTGACGCTGGGAGCGGCCTGTCTAGGCGGAGCGCAGGCCGCGCTGGAATGGGCCGTGCGCTGGGCCAAAACGCGCAAACAGTTCGGCGTGGAACTAGCCCACAAGCAATCGGCGCAGTGGATGATCGCCAACATCGCCACCGAGGTCGAAGCGCTGCGCAGCCTAGTCTATCGCGCGGCATGGATGGTGGACACCGGGCAGCCGTTCACCAAACTGGCCGCGATGTGCAAGATGTACGGCTCTGAGGTCGCTTCACGGGCAATTGACGCGACGCTCCAGATTCACGGCGCACTGGGCTACACGCGCGACTTTCCCATCGAACTGGCCTTCCGCGACGCGCGCATCGCCGAAATCTTTGAAGGCACCAACGAGATCCAGCGCATCGTCATCGCCAGCGACATTTTCCGCGAGCACGGTGTCAGAATCAGACCGTAGGGATCAGGGAGAGGAGACCATGCGCGTAATCACCATCATAGGCCGAGTCCTCGACCCACGCGGCATCGTCGTCAACCGGCGCGCGGGCCGTATCTTCGTCAACCGCGAGGAGTATGTGATGCAGCCTGCAGACGCCTGCGCGTTGGAGGCGGCGCTGCGCATCAAAGATACTTTGGATGCCGAGGTCATCGCGCTTCCCCGCGGACTGCTTCCCGATGACGACCTGCTCCGTCTGGCGCTGGCCACCGGCGCCGACCGCGCCATCTACATAGGGCGGGTTGACAATCCGCCCTACGACGACGCGATGATGGCGCGCGTGCTGGCCGCTGCCGTGGAACGGCTGGGGGGCGCCGACCTGGTTCTCGTCGGCGCGACCACGCTGGACACGAACCAGGGCCAACTGGGGCCGCGCTTGGCCCAGGCATTGGACTGGCCGGTGATCGTCGGCGCATGGCAGGTGGAAATCGTGGACGGAACGGGACGGGCTGTCGTCCGACAGGGGGGCGAGTACGTAACCGTCGAGGCGGACTTGCCGGCAGTGGTCACCGTCGCGCCAGGCGCGCTCAAGCCACGCTACGCCGACGGCGTGCGCCTCATCAATGTCTACCGTGACCCGAATGCGGTGGAACGGTGGGATGTAAGCGAGTTGGCGGACGAAGCGGCGCTCCAGCCGCTGGTCGAGAAACGCGGACAGGATTTTCCGCCAGAACGAGAACGCGGCACGCGCTTCGCCGGCACACCTGCAGAGTTGGCCGATATACTCCGGCAGCGGGCAGCCCCCTAACCCCCACCCCCTGCCCCCTCTCCCTTCCCCCCGCAAGCGGGAGGAAGGGGGAGGGGGAGACAATCGGGAGGAACGATGGATGCATCATACCTCGACCTACTGATGGCGCAGCAGGAGCAAGTATCCGAAGCCGAAGTTGAAGGCGGCATCTGGGTGGTGGCCGATGTCATGGACGGCGCCGTCGCTCCGGTCACGCTGGAGGCGCTGGGTGCGGCGCGCACTCTGGCCGACGCGCTGGGCGCCTACGTCACCAGCGTGCTGGTCGGCGAGGGCGTCACGGATTTGGCGCAGGCCCTCTATCAGGCCGGGGCCGACGCCGTGCGCGTCGCCGACCACCCCACCCTGGCCCGCTTTGCGTCCGAGACCTGCCTGAGCGTGCTCACCGGGCTGATCGAAGCGGAAAAGCCGGAGGTCGTCATCTTTGGCGCAACCCAGGCCGCAGGGCAACTGGCCGCGCGACTGGCGCAGGCGTTGGGCGGTGGCCTGATCGAGCACGCCACGGCGTTGAGCCTGGACGAGGCCACGCGCACCGTGCAGGCCGGCGTCCCCATCTATGGCGGCGAATACTTCGAGATCCTCGCTTGCCCGCAGGCGCGCCCACAGTTCATCACCGTCGAACCGGGAGCATTCCCTGCGCCGTTCCTCGATCCCTACCGCAAGGGCGAGCCTCAGGCCATCGCGGTCGAGCCGGTCGAACCTCGCGTGCGCGTGCCAGGCCCTGCGGAGGGCTTTACGCCGCCCGCCGTACCGCTGGCCCGGGCGCCGGTGATCGTCGCTGCCGGGCGACAGGCAGGCGATCTGGAGTTGGTGAAACAGCTGGCACAGGCGCTGGGCGCGCAGGTAGCAGGCGACCGCGGCGCGCGTGACCTGGGCTGGATCGAGCCGCAGCAGATTGTGGATGTGCGCGGCGCGACGGTCGCGCCGCAACTGTACGTGGCGGTGGGCATCCGCGGCGACACCTTCCACAACGCCGCCATCGAGGGCGCCCGCTTCATCGTCGCCATCCACCCCGACCCCGACGCCCCTATCTTCCAGATCGCCGACCTGTGCGTGGAAGCCGACCCGCGAGAGATGTTGCCGGCGTTGGTGGAGGCATTGTAGCAAAAGCCCGGCACTTTGAAATCCAGAGGCCCGTCTTCTCGAGAGGACGGGCTTCTTTACTGGACAATTCCGGGATCGCCGGGTATACTGTATTCCTACGGGTGGGAATGATGGGCGTATTCCAATTCATCATCTTCGATCTGGACGACACGCTCTATCCCGGCAGCAACGGGCTGATGCGGGAGATCGGCTTCCGCATCCAGACCTGGCTATGCGCCCACCTGGGGCTGACGTGGGAAGAGGCGATCGCGTTGCGCCACGCTTATTACTTGCGCTACGGTACTACGCTGGCTGGCCTGCTCGCCGAGCATCGGATAGATGCCTGCGATTACCTTGCCTTT
Source organism: Anaerolineae bacterium (assembly GCA_034432855.1). Lineage (GTDB taxonomy): Bacteria > Chloroflexota > Anaerolineae > B4-G1 > B4-G1 > DAOUBA01. The sequence continues at coordinate 21,697 of DAOUBA010000134.1, forward strand.
GTGCATGACGTGCCGGTGGAGCAGTATTTACAGCCGAATCCAGCACTCGACGGGATGCTGGCCGCGATCCCGCTGCGCAAGGCAGTCTATACCAACGCCACGGCAGAGTATAGCAAGCGGGTATTGCGGGCGCTCGGAATACCCCATCATTTCGAGCAGATCGTGGGCATCGAGGAAGTAGGGCTGCGCAACAAGCCCTACTTCGAGAGTTACGAGCGTATGCTGGCCCTCCTGGGCACCACCGGGCCGCAATGTATCCTGGTCGAGGATTCGGCGCGGAACTTACGCCCGGCCAAGGCGCTGGGAATGACAACGGTGCTGGTGGGCAGCGATCCGCCCGATGAGAACGCAGACTATGTGGTGAGGGACATACTGGAAGTAGCGCGGCTGGTAGAGGAAATCCTGGCCCTCCCCAAGCCAATCACGACCTGTTAACCTGCACACTTGCACACCTGCACACTTGCACACTTGCCAACTCGCCATGAAAACCAAAATCCTACTCGTTACCATCGCGTATCTCGGTTTTGTCATCCTCGGCCTGTCCAGTGGATTGCTGGGGGTAGCCTGGCCCTCCATCCGGCAGACGTTCGGCGCGCCGCTGGATGCAGTTGGGGCACTCCTGCTCACGACGACCGCCGGCTACCTGCTGGCCAGTTTCACCGGCGGTGCCAGCATCGCCCGCCTGGGCATGGGCGGCTTTCTGCTGGTCGGCGCGCTCGTGGCGGGTGCCGGCCCGCTGGGCTACGTTGCCGCGCCTGTCTGGTGGGTGATGGTCGCAATCGGATTCATTGCCGGGCTGGGTGGCGGCGTGGTGGACGCCGGATTGAACACCTACATCGCCACCAATCATGGCCCCACCCTCATGAATTGGCTGCATGCCTCCTTTGGAGTGGGAGCGATGCTGGGGCCGCTCCTGATGACCAAGATCATCGAGTGGGGCTACTCGTGGCGCTGGGGATATGGCATCATCGCCGCGCTCAACCTGGCGCTGGCGCTCGTCTTCATATTCACACGCAAGCAGTGGCATCTCAGGGAAGCGCATCAGTCTGCCACCGTCCCGACCCAAAAGGCGAGCAGCCTCGATACATTGAGGCTGCCCATCGTGTGGCTAGGCATCGCGCTATTCGTGGTCTTTACCGGCATCGAGGGGAGCGCCGGGCAGTGGGCCTACAGCCTGTTCACCGAGTCACGCGCCATTACTCCCGTTATGGCCGGTATGTGGGTCAGTATCTACTGGGGCATCTTTACCGCCGGACGCATCCTGTTCGGGTTCATCGCAGCGCGTGTGGGGCTGACCTCGCTGCTGCGGGCGTGCACGGCGGGTGCCATCGTGGGCGCGGTGTTGCTCTGGTCGAATGTGAACGACATGGCGAGTGGCCTGGGGCTGGCGCTGATCGGCCTGTGCGTCGCCCCGATGTACCCGTCATCCACCTCGCTCACGCCCCAACGGGTCGGAGAGGCTCACGCCGCCAACGCCATTGGCTTCCAGGTGGCTGCAGGGGGATTGGGGTTCGCGCTCCTGCCTGGGCTGGCTGGCGTGCTGGCGCGGGCGATAGGTCTGGAAATCGTCGGGCCGTTCCTCCTGGCAACCGGCGCCGTGACGCTCCTGTTGCACGAGGCGATCGTGCGTCACAGGGCGCCGCCCACATGATGCACGTCACAACGCGATCCGCCGCAACTTGCGCAGCCACACGATGCTCGCCAGCAGCGCCACGCCGCCGATCAGCACCAGGAAAATCCAGGAGATGTCAGGCGGCTGATTGGTGCGTTCAACGAGCGGTGAAACAGCTGATACCGGCTCTACGACAACGACAAGCAACAGGACTAACGCGATGACGACCCCCAGCACAGTCAACAAGTGATGCTTCATTCGACTACCTCCCCACCAGCGGAGACGTGGCAAAGGCCAGATACCACAATGTACATAGGCAGCCCGGCACGACCCCCAGGATCAGGGCGATGAACGCACGGCGTGAGGCCTCCGGCACGTGCTCCCGGCCGTAGGCCAGTGTGAGCACGCCGATGCCACACGCGACGGCCCCCAACCCAAGCGGCAACCAGAAGAGCAACAGGTTCACCAGCGAGCGGCGCGCCGGCGAGAGTCCCTCCCAGCGCACAAGCGGCCTGGGCAGCACGGGGGCATCGGCGGGTGGCGACGAAACCTGCATCGGCGTAGGGTTGTTGAGCAGCAGGGTAACGCCGCCCCACAGGAACAGACACGCCAAGACCGCCGCAAGAAGGCTGAGGTTGCCGCCCAGTCGGGCAATGTGAACCACACTGCTCCCCGTGCTCTCCATCCCGCCCCCTTGAGAGTACCAGGCCCGGACGGTGGTTTCAGGGCGACGACACCGCTGCTCCCCTTTTGTGATTTCCCCAGGCCGCTCACCTGTCGCCCTGCGTCCGGGCCATTTGGCTCTCTTCCAAAGCCTGGCGCCGGAGCGTGCCTGAGGGCCGGTGCTCACCGGCGCTTGTAGCATACCACAAAAATGGGGTGCGGTACTGGACGGGGAGGCATTGGCTTTACGCCGGATAGAGGACAGAGGCTCGCCGCTCGCCCGACGCGCGCCCTACGCGCAGTCAACGCAGAGACTCGATTTCTACCAGAAATCGGGTCTCTCGCGCAACCTGCACGCATGAGAACCTGGAGCGCGCGGGCGGTCAAGCACAGGGCGTAGGATCGCGCTCGGCGGCGGTTCGCCGTTGAGGGTGATAGCCAGTCCGGGACGTGACGGGTGAAAGCGGAGAGCGGGCAGGGCCTGAAAGAGAGCCATGGGCGCATGTAGCACTTGGGGGGGAAGTGCTGACTGTCTCGTGCCCGGCGCTAAAGCACCGGGCTGAACAGGCAAAAGCCCCCTTCGGGGGCTGAAAATAAGCCCGGCAGGGCTTTCGTTTGGCT
>DAOUBA010000135.1:0-14576 GCA_034432855.1 Anaerolineae bacterium
GCGAGGTGCAGCAGAAAGGGCTACTGGACTGGATCTTTGACCAGATTCAGGCCGGCGCCACGCGCGCCGAAATACGTCAGGCCCTTGAGCCCGCTATGCGATTGTAAAATCTGTAAAACTACTGCCGATGTTAGATAAGAACATGCCGTGGAACCAGATATTCCAGGACTGGTGGTCACAGATCGAGTGGCCTCAAGGAATATCGTTCTCTCCGGAGGACATAGATTTCGACGCGTTTGATGAAAACCTGCACGAGGCAAGCGGCGATGTAATCGAAGCACCGCTCTTGCCGCTGCGCGACATGGTGATGTTCCCGCGCATGGTCGCGCCGCTTTTCGTCGGACGCGATAGTTCCATCGAAGCCATCGAGGTCGCCAACGAACTGCACGAGCCGCTCATCACCGTCGCCCAGCGCGATCCCGACGTGGCCGAACCGGGCCCTGAAGACCTCTACACCTTCGGCACCGAGGTGGCTATTGGCCGCATCTTGCGCATGCCCGACGGCACCGTCAGCGTGCTCGGCCAGGGTGTGCGCCGCGTGCAGATCGTCGAGTACGTGCACCTGGAACCCTACATCCGTGTGCGCGCCGTGCCCGTCTACGAAGCCACGGAAAAGAGCGCGCTCACCGAAGCGCTGATGCGCGCGGTGCTCGCCCTGTTCGAAAAGGTCGTGCACCTCAACCACTCGCTGCCCGAGGACGCCTACGTCTTTGCCATGAACGTCGAAGAGCCGGGCTGGCTGGCCGACCTGATGGCGCAGGCACTCGATCTGGAAGTAGCCGAACGGCAGGAGGTGCTGGAGACGATAGATGTTGCCGCACGGCTGCAGCGTGTCAGCGTTCTCCTGGCCAAAGAGTTGGACGTGCTCGAACTGGAGGACCGCATCCACTCGCGGGTGCAGCAAGAGTTGGACAGAAGCCAGCGCGAGTACTTTCTGCGCGAGCAGATGAAGGCGATCCAGAGCGAACTGGGCGAGGGTGACGTCTACACCAAAGAGGTCAACGAACTGCGCGAAAAGGTCGCCGAAATGATCATGCCCGACGAAGCGCGCAAGCGCGTCGAAGAGGAACTCGACCGCCTTGCTGCCATGCCGCCGATGTCGCCCGAGACTGGCATGATCCGCACCTACATTGACTGGCTGCTCGGACTGCCGTGGTCGGAGGAAACCGAAGACAATCTGGACGTCAAGCACGTCGAAAAGGTGCTGGAATCGCGCCACTATGGGCTGCCCAAGGCCAAGGAGCGCATCCTGGAATACATCGCCGTGCGCCGTCTCGCCGCGGACAAGATGCGCAGCCCGATCCTGTGCTTCGTGGGCCCCCCTGGCACCGGCAAGACCAGCCTGGGCCAATCCATCGCCGAGGCGCTGGGGCGCAAGTTCGTGCGCGTGAGCCTGGGCGGCGTGCGCGACGAGGCTGAGATCCGCGGCCACCGCCGCACCTACATCGGCTCGCTGCCAGGTCGCATTATCCAGACCATGCGGCGCGCCGGCACCATCAATCCTGTCTTTATGCTCGACGAGGTGGACAAACTGGGGCTGGACTTTCGCGGCGACCCGGCGGCGGCGCTCCTGGAGATACTCGACCCGGAACAGAATCACGCCTTCTCCGACCATTACTTGGAAGTGCCCTACAACCTATCGAAGGTGCTCTTTATCACCACGGCCAACATTCTCGACCCGATCCCGCCGGCGCTGCAAGACCGCATGGAGGTGATCGAATTTCCCGGCTACGTGGACGAGGAAAAATTGGAGATCGCACGCCGTTTCCTGATCCCACGCCAGTTGCGCGAGAACGGCCTGGAGGGCAAGCCCATTGACTTTACCGAAGGAGCGCTACGCTCGCTCATCCGCGAGTACACGTATGAAGCCGGCGTGCGCAATTTCGAGCGCCACATTGCCAGCGTCTGTCGCAAGATCGCCCGCCGCCTGGCCGAGGGCGGCAAGCCCCCGCGCCGCATCACCGAGCGCATGCTGCCGCGTTACGTGGGCCCGCCGCACTACATTCACAGCAAGGCCGAAGAACAGGACGGCGTGGGCATCGCCATGGGCGTGGCGTGGACCGAGGCCGGCGGCGACCTCACCCCGGTCGAAGTGGCGCTGATGCCCGGCAAGGGCAGCCTGCTGTTGACCGGGCAGTTGGGCGAGGTCATGCAAGAGTCGGCACAGGCAGCCTTGAGTTACACGCGCGCTCGTAGCCATGAATTCGATATCAAGCCAGAGACGTTCGAGAAAACAGACGTCCACATCCACCTGCCGGAAGGGGCGATCCCCAAGGACGGCCCCTCGGCGGGCATTACCATCGCCACGGCGCTCATTTCCGCCTTCACCAGGCGGGCCGTGCGTCACGACGTGGGCATGACGGGCGAGATCACCCTGCGCGGACGGGTACTGCCTGTGGGCGGGCTCAAGGAAAAGATGCTGGCCGCTCACCGCGCCGGCCTCAAGACCGTCGTCATCCCCAAACGCAACCAGAAGGATCTGGTGGAGATTCCCCCGCGCATCCGCAACGGTTTGAACATCGTGATGGTGGAGCGGATGGAAGAGGTACTGGCCACGGCGCTTGTAGCGCCGCCCCAGACCCCTTCACGCCGAAGACGTGCCGCGCGCACAACGTGACCAATCCGCCAGCACGAATACCGTACACCTACTTGAGCAACCCACAAGGGAATACTTGACTTTTTAAACTGATTACCAGGAGGAGTTATGGTCCCCGATCTGACGACCCAGAGCAGTCCTGAACTCCAGACGTGGCGTACCCTTGTGTTGAACAGACTACTAATCGTGATGACTATCGCTGCCCTGCCAGCCATCGTGCTGACCATCCGTGAAGCCGTCTACAACCCGTGGCAATGGCCGGCAGCCCTGACATTCACCGCCTTCTATCTCGGCATCGCAGCGCTGGCGGCTCTCCGCCGCCTCAACTTCTACCTGCGGGCCTGGGGGCTATTGGCGATGGGGTACGCGGCTGGAGCGCTGTCCTTCGCCCGTGGTGGGCTGGCAGGGGACGGCCGGCTATTCCTCCTGGCTTTGCCCCTGATAGCCTTGATCCTGGTTGGCATACGTGCCGGTCTGTCATCAGCCATTGCCAGTACCATCACCTATGCTGCTTTCACCGTAACAGCCCACGCAAGATGGATGGCCGCGTGGCTCGTGCGCCCAGACAACACCTTGGTTCTCATGGACTGGGTGATCGGCGGTGTTGTGTTCGCGCTGGCGTTGACGGCGCTTATAGCCCTGCAGTGGGAGTTCGCTCGCTTCCAGAGAGCGGTGAGCGCCGAGAAGGCTCGCCTGTACGAAGCAGCCGACAGACTGCGCATGTTCAACGAAAACATCTTGCAGAGCATGGAGGAAGGGGTGCTTCTCGAAGATGCCGCAGGGCGCATTACCTTCGCCAACCCCAAAATCGCAGAACTGCTCGGCTACAGTCACGACGAACTGAAGAACAAGTCATGGACGGCGATTGTGGCCCCCGAGTGCATCGCGGAAGTCGAGAGGGAGAAAGACAGACACTCGCACGGCGAGCGCCGCCGCTATGAGACAGTTCTACTCAATCGGCATGGCCTGCGTGTACCCGTCATCGTCAGCAGTCGGCCATTGTTCGAAGGCCAGAGGTTCGCCGGTGCGGTGTCCGTCCTCATAGACATCATCGAACGCAAACAGGCAGAGCAGGCGCTGCGCGAAGCCTACGATCAACTGGAGAGGCGGGTCGAGGAGCGAACCGCCGAACTCTCGCAGGCCAACGTCGCTTTGAGACAGGAAATCGCCGAACGCAGACGCGTCGAGAAGGCGCTGCGGGAAAGCGAGGAGCGTTACCGCCGTCTGATCGAGACCTCGCCTGACGCGATTGTGCTGACCGACCCGCAGGACAACATTGTGCTATGCAACACGCAAACTGCCGCGCTGCTCGGCACCGAGGGTACGGACGCGCTGCTGGGAACCAGCATCGCCGAGTTCATCGCTCCTGAAGAGCGTGACCTGGAAATGGAAAGAGCACAGCAGATCACAGAGGCAGGAATCATCAGAAACGCCGAGTATCACTTGGTCAGAAAAGACGGCTCGCGTCTTGTGGCAGAAGTGAATGCTTCTGTCCTGTTAAACTCCGCTGGACGACCTCAAGGCATCATCAACGTCATCCGGGACGTCACCAGCCGCACACAGGCCGAGGAAGCACTGCGCCAGCGCAACCGCGAGTTGGCATTGCTCAACCTGGCCAGCCAGGCATTGACTTCCACACTCGACCTGGATCAGGTGATTGTCACGCTCCTGGAAGAGATACGCAAGTTGATGGACGTCGCCGCCGCCTCGGTCTGGCTAACCGAGCCGGAGACGAACGAGTTGGTGTGCTGGCAGGCCACCGGCCCCAGATCCGACGTTGTACGCGACTGGCATCTCACGCCAGGCCAGGGAATCGCTGGTTGGGTGGCCCAGAGAGGCGAGCACCTGATCATGTCGGACATGTTGGGGGACGAACGGCATTACCGGTTGATAGACGAGCAGACAGGGATGCCCTTGCGTTCCAATCTCACCATCCCATTGCGCACCAAGAGGGGGGTAATCGGCACGCTGCAGGTAATGGACACACAGGTGGACCGCTTCAGTTCGGCAGACCTGACGATCATAGAGCCATTAGCCGCCGCCGCTGCCGTCGCGATCGAAAACGCGCGACTGTACGAACAGGCCCAACGTGACGCCGAAACCAAGTCCATCCTGCTGCGCGAAGTCAATCACCGGGTCACGAACAACCTGACCGCCATCATCGGCCTGCTTTACACTGAACAACGCCACTTCCCGACAGAGGCACGCACGTCATATCAATCTATCCTGAAAGGCATGATCAGCCGGGTACAGAGTCTGGCAACTGTACACAGTCTGCTATCGCGCTCCGAGTGGTCCCCCCTGCCGCTGAGCGAACTGGTGACTCAAGTCATCCACACCTTCTTACAGGCACTTCCATCCAAGAAATGGGTATCCGTAGATGTCAGCCCGTCTCCGGTACAGGTGACGCCAGAGCAGGCGCACAACCTGGCCTTGATCATCAACGAACTGACGACCAATACCATCAAACATGCCCTCCAAGACCGTAGAAAGACGCGCATTACTGTCCGCATTACACTCGAGAACGATATCGTCTGTCTCGAGTTTCAAGATGACGGTCCTGGCTATCCAGAAGAGGTGCTACAACTCAGACGCCATAGCGTGGGCTTCGATCTCGTACAGAACATCGTGCGCAAGAACTTGAATGGCGAACTATGCCTGTACAACAACCCCGGCGCAGTGGCAGTCATCCGGTTCAGACTTGAACCACAAGAGGCAAACCGGAACAGTTCACATCCCCGGCCCATATGATATGAGGTCCGGAACACCTCATGCAAGTGTGAAGGCGCATGGTCTCTAACAGGGTCGAGAGAGGCAAGGAGGATGCCGGATGAACAGGTCTAGAGAAGTGCACGTCCTCGTCGTGGAAGACGATCACCTGGTTAGCGAGACGATCAAAGTGGCATTGGAAGAGATCGGATGTACGACCATCGGAGAAGCGACGAATGGCCGTCAGGCCATCGCATTGACCCAATCACTGCGGCCCGATGTGGTGCTGATGGACATTCGCATGCCCGATATGGACGGGATCGAGGCTACCCGGGAGATCCAGAAACAATGCCCCACTCCGGTAGTTGTGCTTACCGCTCACGAGACTCCGGATTTGATCGGGCAGGCCAGTGCAGCGGGTGTAGGCGCCTACCTGATTAAACCGCCCCATGCCAGTGATCTGGAACGCGCCATCACGATCGCCCTGGCCCGTTTCCAAGACCTCATGGAACTCCGTCGTATGAATCAGGACCTCCAGGCATACAATGAAGAGTTGGATGCTTTCGCGCACATCGTCGCCCACGATCTCCAGAATCCCGTCTCTCTCGTCATCGGCTACGCCGAAGCGGCGATCAAGTACCGCAAAGAGTTGCCTGAAGAAACGCTGATGGAATGTCTGGAGACCATCTATCGCACCGGGCAGAGGATGAGCGCCACGATTGACCAGTTGTTGATGCTGACCCAGGCCCACAAGGCAACAGCGGAACTGAAACCTCTCGATATGGCCACCATCGTGACCCAAGCACGGAAACGCCTGACCCACATGATCGAGGGATACGAGGTGCAAATCACGCAGCCGGCTACCTGGCCCATGGCCCTGGGCTATGCCCCGTGGGTTGAGGAGGTGTGGGTCAGTTACCTCAGCAACGCCATTCGATACGGAAGCCAACCACCCCGTCTAGAGTTGGGTGCCGCAGTACAGCCTGACGGTTACGCGCGCTTCTGGGTACGTGACAACGGTCCCGCGCTCGAACAGGAAGACTCCTCCCCATTGTTCGCTCCACTCCAACAGGACAAGTCAACCCCCACCAGAGGGTACGGATATGGCATGGCCATTGTCCAAAGGCTGGTGGAAAAACTGGGGGGAAAAGCGGAGATCGAGAGCGACACCATACCCGGCCACGGAAGCACGTTTGTCTTCACGCTCCCCGCCGTGCGCAACCGAGAAGAGACCGCATAGCGCGGCCTCCTGGTGCGACCCAATCAGAGGAGCAGATTTACGCCGATTCCTTCTATGTGCCTGCAAGAATCCGCGTGAATCTGTGTCTAGAAAACCTTCGCGGTCGTGATAGGCGCGGTTCCCTCCCGCACTATACCGGCAGTACCCCACTCACCGAGATTGCACGCTGAGTACCCGGTGAATGCCATGCAACAGCCGCTGCATGGTGAACGGCTTGCTGATATAGTCGTCCACCCTATAGACGTGCAAGCCCATCATCCGATCAGACCTCCCCGACTTGACGGTGATGACGATCACCGGGATCCGCGACAACTCTGAGTCAGATTTCATGGCCTTGTAGACGTCCCAACCATCAATTTCGGGCATCATCAGATCGAGCAGCACGAGGTCAGGTTTGACCCGCCTCACCATATCCAGGCCTTCCTTGCCGCCTGCTGCTCCGAACACTTTGAACCCGTGGGGCCTCAGGATGAGCTGAACGAGTTGAATGATGTCGAGATCATCCTCGATGTAGACCACTGTCCTTCCCGCCCTATTTTCTGCCACGATGCGCCTGCCAGTCTGGGGCCATGCCCAATTCTAACCCTTCGTTGCCCAACCCAGGCTCTCCAAGCCGATCTCGAGGGCCGGACGCCACATGGTGGGAGAACTCAGGAACATTCGTAAATAAGTCAGTGCAGGACCCGGCCGCAGCGCCCACGCTCGAAAAGCGCGCCGGGCCCAGCGCTCCAACTCCTCTGCCCGCAGGTGGGGATAGTCCAACACCGTCGAACGATCCATATCCACCTGCTCCCAGCGCGTACCCGGACGGAACCAGCCTTGCTCCACGACCTGGAAGAAAAGCGGTGAACCGGGGTACGGAGCAGCGATGTGGAACAGCACCAGGTCCAGCGGGAGCCGTCTGGCAAAACGGATCGTCTGTTGGATGGTCTCTTCAGTCTCTCCGGGCAAGCCAATGATGAAATAACCCCAGTTGCGAATGCCCGCCTGCCACGCCCAACGGAGCGCCTGCTCGACCTGCTCCAGGTCAATGCCCTTGTGAACGCGGCGCAATATCTCCTCGCTGCCCGATTCGATCCCCCACGAGATCCAGCGACACCCGGCCCGCCCCATCAAGCGGAGCATTTCGGCGTCCACGAAATCCACCCGACTGTTACAGGTCCACTGCACCTGCAACTTCCGTTCCAGGATCAGTTCACACAACCCCATCACCTGCTCACGGCTCACCGTGAACAGGTCAGCGTACATGTTGACCGAGCGAACACCTAAACTGACGAGGAACTCTAACTCCGCCGCGATGTTCTCTGGCGAGCGGAAACGCACAGATTGTCCGTAGGAGACGTGCTTGATGCAGAACGTACAACCGCCGGGGCATCCCCGGCTGGTCACGACAAAAGCGTAGGGACTACGCACGAGAGGAGCACGATACTTTTTCAGCGGCAACAGGTCATGACGGGGCATAGGCAGATCGTCCAGATGGCGAATGAAAGGCCGGTCGCTGTTAACCACGATCTCATTCCCGGCACGCCATACCAGCCCCTTAATCTGCTGCAATCCATGATCTCTGGAGTCCGGGTTGAGCCAGGCCGGTCGCCAGCCGGGTTCCGCTTCGGTGAACAACTTGCCCAGCCGCCCGGCGAACTCGGGCGCTACAGCAGGCCACCAAGTTTGGAACTCGGGGACCGCTACCTGCGATTCGTTCTCCGCGGTCCTCAGCCCACCCTGCGTCCTTTCCAGCGTATCCACCAATTCCCGCAGGGCCAGTTCCGGCTCTCCACGCAGGGCAAAGTCAAGGCTGGGGAACGCGCGCATCGTCTCACGGGGAATAGGGGTGACGTGAGTGCCAAAAGCAATGGTCGTGGTGCCCAGGCTGCGGGCCAGAAAGGTGCCATACATATCGTTGCGCAGGGTCGGAGCGGTGACATGCGTCACATAGTAGCGAGGGCGCTTCTCCTCCAGCAGCCGCTCGAACGCCGCCCAATCCATCCGCGTGGCGATGGCATCCACTACCTCAACCCGGTAATCGGGAAACAGCGCCGCCAACTGCGCCAGGCTCACCTGCGGCCAGATCATCCCTTCCCGCGAGCGGCGTCCCACCCGATGTTGGCTGCGAATCCAGATACCGCCATCCGGCGCCGGCGGATTGACGAAGAGGATATCCACTCCTGGGCAACGCGCTTCCAACCCGACCCGCACCGCAGCGTCGGCGTCGGGGAAATGCGGCGGGGAGACGCGCTCCCTCATCCCTGCTCCACGGTTTACCCACCGCAAGGCCGTCCCTCCATGTCTTGCGCGACCTGTGTCTCCCGGCGGCTTAACTCATCCAGCACGCGCATGATAACCCAAAAGATAACAAGTTGCAACCCAACCAGGAGCAGCATGGCTGCACCCAACAGGTAGAGCCAGAGACGCTCAATCGGCCAGCCGCCCAGCGAGAGGCTCAGGCTAGCGCCACCGGCAACGAGCCCCAGGGCCATCGCTACCAGACCCAACCAGCCAAAGTGCCGCTCTAACGGTCGGTCGAACAGCGGGTTGCCAAAGAGGCCCTGGCGAATGGGCTGCTTGTGGAACAGAGACACCAGGTAGTTGAACGTCGCGCCCAGCGAGAAAAGCGTCACGCCCGAGACAGCGCACAGGCTGGCGACAAAGACGCTGACCACTCCCCAGGGGCCCAGCCGGGTGATGCCGGTCAGGCGCATCCCTACTACAACTGCGCCAATGATACCCGCAACCGCCGCCAGGCCCAGACCGGCGCCGCCCAGGATACGCACCGGGTTGTAGTTCAGCGCAGTCCAGATGATCGTGCGGAAGAAACGCACCCCGTCACGGAACACACTCAACTTTGACCGCCCCACCCGTTCCTTGTAAGGGATCGGCACCTCGCGCCAGGCAATACGCTCGTGCAACGCACGGGTGCTCATCACCGGGGTGAAGTTGAGGCCATCGGGCAGGGGATAGAGTGAGGCCAGAGCCTCCCGCCGCAGGACGCGCATCCCGCTGGCACTGTCACTGACGCGGTGGTTGCCCAGCAGGCTCACCAGATTCGCAAAGATCAGGTTGCCGAGCCGCCGGACGAGCGGCATCTCACTCTCTGCGCCGGCCATCCGAGAGCCGATCACGAGATCTGCCCCCTCGCTCAGGGCGACGTGACACAGGCCAGGGAAGTGTTCCGGCGGATAGGTGCCGTCGGCGTCGAGAAAGCCCAACAGATTTCCTCGCGCCTGGCTAAACCCGGTTTTCAACGCCGCTCCATACCCACGATTGGATGGATGGCGCACCAGACGAACCTGGGGATAGCCCTGAGCGATGGTCGCCGTGGCGTCGCGGGAGCCATCGTCTACCACGATCAGTTCCAGATCGTCTACCCCCACTGCAGGGAGATGCGGACGGATCGCAAGCACGCGCTCAATGATCTGAGCAATACCCCTTTCCTCGTTGTAAGCCGGAATCACGACCGAAAGCACGTTCATCCTTCCCTCCAATCGGCAGCCACAGCGTGGCCCGGCGTCCCTTCACCGGGTATCGTTTCTCGCAGACTCATTGGCCTCCCTCTGTCTTCCAGGCGACGCACTATTCGCGCCGGCACACCGACTGCCACCGTGTGGGGCGGCACGTCCTGAGTCACCACCGCGCCAGCCCCTATTACTGCCCCGTCTCCAACGCGCACTCCGTCCAGCAGGATCGCACCCGCGCCGATCCAGGAGCCGCGCCCTACGGTGATCCCATGCGCCGTGATGCCTTGATGGATGATCGGCCGCGTCGGGTCGTCAAAGATGTGATTCACCGCCAGCATCTGCACCCGCGGAGCCACGAGCACCTCGTCGCCGATGTGCACCCCGCCCTGGCCCCGGATCAGGCAGAACTCGCCCACATAGCAGTTGCGCCCGATCCAGATGCCGGAGTGGGGCAATCCACGAAAGTTGTAGACGTGAAACGCGCTCCCATGCATCACGAACGTCTCGTCGCCAATAAAGATGCCCTGCGGGCAGGCGTGGAGATAGACGCCGTCGTCCAGGTAGACGTTGCGGCCCAAGTGGATATTCGCCGGCTGGCATAGACGGACGCGAGCCTCGATCGCCGGCAACCCCTTACTGTGCAGGATCAGCCGATACGCCAGCGCGCGCAATCCAATGCCCAACAGGCCTGGAATGCCTTGCAGGAAGAAGAACAGCGTCTGCTCCAGAACATAGCGGCCCAGGCTGGTGGATTGGTTTTCAATGTAGTAACGCAGCCGCCCCCTCTGTGCAGAGGTCACTGCCGCATCGGGCATCTGCGATACAGATTCGTCCCCACGCGCGCTCATAAACCGCCGCTCCCTCTCAAGCAGATGCTCTGAAGGGCTCCTATATACCCGCTTTCACGCCGCACGACCGCCCTACTCAACTGCGCCAGTCAGAACGCAACGCGGGTTGTTGCTGCAAGACCGTGTCAAAGATCAGTGAGAGCGGCGGTTCGATCGTCAACAATTGCTCCCGTAGCACCGTCGTAATCAAATGACAGAGGGTGAGATGGACATCTTCAATCTGTGGCATAGAATGGCAAGGCACTACGACCGCCAGATCCACCATCTCAGCCAACTGCCCACCGTCGAACCCGGTAAAACCAATGGTGATCCCTCCTGTCTGATGGGCTACTTCCACGGCCCGCAGGACGTTAGGGGAATTGCCACTGCCACTGAAGGCCACCACCACGTCACCTCGATGCATCAGGTTACGCAGTTGTTCGGCAAAGATGTCCTCGTAGGCCATGTCGTTGCCCCAGGCCGTCATGAGCGGCACGTTATCCGTCAATGCCACCACGCGGAAACGCGGCACGCCGGGGGTGATTGCCCCCTTCGACAGGTCACATGCAAAGTGAGAGGCCGTGGCCGCACTACCACCGTTCCCCAAAGTGAACACCGTGCAGCCACCATAGTTCGCACTCAGCAGCACATCAACCACCTCGCGGATGTGCTCCAGCGGGAGCATCGCCAGCACATGTCGCACGTCCTCCAGGTATCGAATGATACTGTCCACCATTTCCCCCCTCTACAAGCGATTCGTGTCCGCCCAAGTGAGCCGAAGTTTCGTACCGAGAACAAGCCTAATAGGCTCCACGTCCCTTGAGCACTACCCAGACCGTATTAAGCAGCACCTTGAGGTCCTGCCAGATGGTGTAGTTGCGGATGTAGTACATATCGAGCCGCACGCGTTCTTCATAGGTCAAATCGGAGCGCCCACTGATCTGCCACAGCCCGGTGATTCCCGGCCTGACCGTCAACAGGTTGTGGCGCCAACGGCCAAAGTGCCTCAGTTCCGACGGCGTAATCATCCGTGGCCCCACCAGACTCATCTCCCCCTTTAGCACGTTGAACAATTGCGGTAGTTCATCCAGGCTTGACGAACGCAGGAATCTCCCCACGCGGGTAATGCGCGGATCATTGCGAATCTTGCCGTTCTGCTCCCATTCCTCCCTCAACTCGGGATGGGCCTCAAGGTAGGAATCCGCATCCGCGACCATGCTACGGAACTTGTAAGCGTCGAACTCGCGTCCGTGCAGCCCCACGACACGCCGACGATGGATGACCGGCCCCGGCGAATCTCGGCGAATGAGAATGGCAATCAGCGCGAACAGAGGTGATAGCAGAATCACAGCCACGAATGCCCCTACGTAATCAAGCACCCTCTTGACCACGGCATCCAGACCGGTGATGCGAGTCCGGTTGAGGCTCACCAGAGGGATAAAGCCCACCTCGTTCACTTGGGCACCGGTAGTGAACAACTCATACAAGCCAGAGGAGAGGCTGATGCGCACGTTGTTCCCTATCTCCCAGTCCCGATAGATGTCGAGCAATGCCTGTCGGCTCAAAGCGGTCGGAACGACGATGATCTCCTCAATCTCCAGAGCATGGATGATGCCAAACAACTTGCTGGGATCGCCTAACACCGGAAGTCCCGCCACTTCCGTTCCCCGATCAAGCAGCGGGTCCACAAAGCCCAAGACCCGGAGACCGGCTGTCGGCGATGTGCTCAACTGGCTGACAATCGCCCGGCCTTCCTCGTTCGCTCCCACAACTAACGCCCGCCGGACAAACAGCCCCTTCTTGCGCATCCAATAGACCAGGCGCCGGTAGCCAAAACGGATCGAGACGACGCTCAAGGCCGAAAACGCCCATACGATGGCCAACCACATTCTAGAGATCACCCGGTCGGCATCACGGTTAAAGAAGCCATAGACGACCAAGCCCACTAAAACGAAGGCTGAGGCGTTGAACACGCTGGCGTATTCACGCAAACCGCCGAAAAGACGATCAGGATGGTAAAGCCCAAAAAGGGCAAAGGTCAGCACCCACAGAGGAATGACGAACATGATCAGCCGGGCATAAAAGATCGCCGAATACGGACCACCGTATTCCATCGCATAGAAACGCAAGTGGTGGGCGGCGAACAGGCTGAAAGCGATACCGACCACGTCGAGTGGCACCAGGGGGATCACCGCCAGATAGGGCGAGAATCGTCGCTTTGCCCGAGTGGTCTCTCGACGCAGATTCGTAAAGGGTGCCACCGATCGGACCCGTGCCTGACCGGCTTGAACAGCCATCTCTACCTCCACAGTGATCTTACCAGTAGCATGCGGTGAACCGCGCTTGAAACATTGAGGCAAACCAGCCTTTCAAGCACGTCTCATCATGGCCTGGGCTGTTTTCATTCTACGAAGCAATCGTCAGAGTTCGGTAACAAAGACCCTGAAGATTCGTTAGAGACATCGGCCAGAAATGCCTTCTCATCAGGCGCCTTTAACCGTTTCTTAAGTTTCTCGTTACCATAAACCAACCGCGCGTCGCTAAACTAGATCAAGGAAACACACCAAGGGGGAAAGACGATGTCGGTCGAAAGTCAGATTCATCGCTATATTTTGGAAAACTTTATGTTTACGCATGAAGATGGCCGACTGCGGAACGATGCCTCCTTCTTGGAGGAAG
This sequence comes from Anaerolineae bacterium, assembly GCA_034432855.1. GTDB lineage: Bacteria > Chloroflexota > Anaerolineae > B4-G1 > B4-G1 > DAOUBA01. Next base: position 13,507 of record DAOUBA010000135.1, read on the forward strand.
GGATTGTGGACTCAACGGGGGTGCTGGAACTCGTGATGTTTGTGGAGGAAACATTCGGACTCACTGTAGAGGATACCGAAATCTTGCCAGAGAACTTTGACTCCGTCGAACGCCTGGCACGTTACGTGCGAATGAAGATGGGAAAGGCTCAATGCGCTGCTGAACTGCCTTCAGTCGCATAGTCCCACATTGCTCTTGCGGAACGCCAGGCGGCCATTCGCTCCGCGGCTGCCGACGAGTTGAGTAGAGTTTATGTCAATCGGGAATCTGCCAATCAGCCCGGAGATCACTCCGCCCCAACGGAAACTCGGTACGGGCCATAAGTCGGTTTGGCTGCTGCTGACCACACTGACCGTTCTGATCGCCGGTTGTCAGAGCCCTTCGCCGGCAACCGAGCCGTGGACGCCCGCCTACCTGCGAGCAGACCTGAGTTCAGGGGGAGCGCAAGTCCGGTGGCCTGACGCCACAGACTGGATCGCGATCGAGGGCGGATCGGGAATCGTCATCCAAGACAAAGCCCACGTCCGATCAGATGCCGTGGTGGGAGCGCAATTCCGTTTTGGCGACGGCAGCACGCTCGAACTGGCTCCTGGAACCGTCGTCGAACTCCTGAATCTGCGCACCTATCCGCGCTTGCGCGTGAGCCTGGTAGACGGGAACATCACCTTTACGGCTGAGGAACCCTCATACGAGTTCGCTTTGCCCACCTGTCCCGCTACACTCCTGAGCGTTCCAGCCCAGATCAGGATGACGATCAACGACGAGGCTGTACACCTGTTCGTTGGACAGGGAGCGGTCAACTGCGCACTCGAAACAGGCGCGATCACCGTCGTCACATGCCAGGAGATCACGGCGCGGCCGGGGGAGGAGCCTGTGCTCACCGAGTTATGCGTCGCCCCTACGAGCACGCCCACGATCCCGTCCTTGCCTCTTTATGTGACCTCCAGCCCGACGGTGACGTCCAGCCCGACAGCGACGTCGTTTGCCTCGCCGTCTCCGTTGCCCCCATCCCCCTCCCCCACGCCGACCCGGCCGCGCGGGACGAGGGTAGTGACGCCCTCCCCCACCCC
>DAOUBA010000136.1:0-10588 GCA_034432855.1 Anaerolineae bacterium
CCAAGGGCACGAAGGGCACACAAAGGACACGAAGGAATTCCTTTATTTCCTTTGTGTGACTTTGTGTCCTTCGTGGTGAATTTTCTTGCCCAACGTGCAAGGATTTCATTCTCAAGGTACTATTGTCGTTGGACGTTCAAGCGCCGGTGTTCTGTTGCTCTCGAGTAACTGTTCGGCTATGCAATGTGAGGCAGGCTTTCCAGCCTGCGACAGCCCGAAAGGGCCGTCCCAGGGGGGCCACATCTGTCGCACGGCGCTTGCTTGACCCGTGGCCCCAATGTGGTACAATGGTCTTGTGGTTAGACCACCTGGCCGCAAGAATGCACCGTCGAGGTTCGCGTGTGAGTCAGTTCAGTTTCCCCCTTTACCGTAACAGGCTCTACGAGCAGGTCGCCGATCAGATTCAGGAATTGATCATCGCCGAGTCGTTGCGCCCCGGCGATAAACTCCCCTGCGAGCGCGACCTGGCAGAGCGGCTGGGCGTCAGCCGGACGGTGGTCCGCGAGGCGCTCCGCGCCCTTTGCGTGCGCGGGCTGGTCAAGGTCAAACCCGGCTGCGGCACCTACGTCCAGCAACCGACCCCCAAAGACATGGCCGCCCCTATCGGGCTACTGCTCAAGTTGCGCCAGTGCCCCGACACCCTGAACGATCTCTATGAGGTCCGCAGCCTGCTCGAAGTCGAGTGCGCAGGTCTGGCGGCCCAACGTGCGACGGAAGAGGACCACGCCGTGCTGGAAGCGACCATCGCGGAGATGGAGGCGCACGCCGCAGATGCGGAAAAGGCCGCCCAAAGCGATTGGGCGTTCCATTCCGCGCTGGCCGACGCCACCCACAACGACCTGTTCAGCGTGCTCCTCGGCGTGCTCGGCGATCTGTGGCTGGAGGTCGCCCGCCTTACGTCGCGGAAACCGGATGTAGCCAGGGGCGCGGTCAAGGCCCATCACAAAATCTTGCAACAGATCAAGGAGCGGGACGCCGAGGGCGCCCGCCAGGCAATGCGCGATCATCTCCGGCGCTCGCGCACCCTGGCCGAGGCGGCCCGGGAAGATAAGGCGCAAGAGTTACCCGCTTGATCGTATCGGTTGGGTGGGACGGCCTTTTCAGGCTGTCCAGACAGGCTGGAATGTAGATGCTCGTAGGGTTATGCCCCTATAATCAGCAAGTAGGGGTATAACCCTACGAGTAACTACATCCCAGCCTGCCCACTCACGGGCTGGAACGCCCATGCCACACAGGAGGAAAATCATGTCATCTCGTTTGCATTGGGGGCTGATCTGCACGGCGCGCATCAACCGGCGGCTGATCCCGGCCATCCGCGCGGCGGAGCGCTCTGAATTGATCGCCGTCGCCAGCCGCGACCTGGCCCACGCGCAGGACTATGCCCGACAGTGGGACATTCCCCGCGCCCACGGCGGTTACGAGGCGCTGCTGGCCGATCCGGAGGTGGACGTGATCTATAACGCGCTTCCCAATCACCTGCATTGTGAGTGGACGGTGCGGGCAGCCGAGGCCGGCAAACACGTCCTCTGCGAAAAGCCTCTGGCCCTCAGCGCGGAGGAGGTGGATCGGATCGAGGAGGTGGCCCGGCGCAATCGGGTGGTGGTGTTCGAGGCGTTCATGTACCGCCATCATCCGCAAACCCTCCAAGTGCAGGATTTGGTGCGCGAGGGAGCGATCGGTGAAGTGCGCCTGGTGCAGGCGACGTTCGCGTTCAACCTGGACAATCCAGGCGATTACCGGCTGGACGCGGCGCAGGGCGGCGGGGCGCTGTGGGACGTGGGCTGCTACCCGGTCAGTTTCGCCCGTGCCGTCCTCGGCGCGGAGCCGGTGGAGGTGGCGGGCTGGCAGCACCTCGGCGCGAGCGGTGTGGACATGACCTTCGCTGGGCAGATGCGTTTTGCGGGCGGGGCACTGGCGCAGTTCGGGTGCAGTTTCGAGGCGGCCTACTATTGCACGGCGCAGATTCTGGGGAGCGGCGGGACCATCGTGCTGGATTCGCCGTGGCGGCTGGGTGGCGCTCACTCGCCCGGCATCCGCCTGCGCCGGGGCAACGGGGAAGAACTGTTGCCTGTCGAAGGTATAGACCCCTACCTGTGCGAGGTGCAGGCGATGGAGGCGTGCGTCTTCGACGGCGCCGCGCCGGTGGCGCCGCTCTCCGACAGCCACGGCAACGTGGCGGCGATCACCGCACTCTACGAGTCGGCGCGCCGTGGCACGCTGGTGAGCCTCGGTTGAGCAGAACCGCGATGCTACCGCGCCCGCCGGTTCACAATCCGGCGGGCGCGGTGTTCCTAATTCAACACGTGCACCTGCGGCTTGAGCGGGATGCGCTCGATGAGATCGCGGAAATCCGCCGCGGCGATCTGATCATCGGGCTTGTCAATCAGGCAGCGGCACACCGCCTCCATCACGTTGGTGCCGAAGGAGCGCCCGCCCAGGCGCGGCGTGGTCGTAACCAGAATGTGCAGGTTGCGCTTTTGCAGTTCCTCGACGTTCTGGGGCGTGGTCGTGTTGGTGATGATGATCTTGCCGCTGAGGTCATCGGGCAGGTGGGACCAGACCTGCATAAAGTCGCCTGCGATGACTTCGGCGTCCTCGTAAAAGCGGCTGTATTTCCTGGACGGCGGCTTGTCCTGTTCCGCGCCGATGGGGTAGACCCACCTGTAAGGCAATTGGGTGATGATCGGCAGCAGCAGTGCGGCCAGGATGTGAATGGAGCGCAGGCTGTAGAGGGGAATGGGTATGTCGAGCGCGAACATGAGGTCGCCAAAGATCATCTCGCAGCCTGCGTCCACCAGCGCCCTGGCCAGGCCATAGCGGTCCACGGCGGTGGTCTTGAGCGCCTTTTTGCCCCGCAGGTCTATGCCGTGCTCGCGCAGCGCGGGGATTGCCAGCGGCTCCAGGATGTGCTTGAGGCCGTTGCCGTCGCCGATCTTGGAGATTTTGACGGCTTCGCGGATGCGCCTGATCTCGCGGAAGTAGTAGCGACACCCGCGCACCTGGAGATAGAACTCGCAGCCGCCCACGCCAAAGGCATCCACCTTGCCGTCGTACTCGCGGTACATCTGTACGGCCCGCTCCAGGTCGCCATCGGTGCCCTGACGGCTGAGCCAAAAGTGCTCGCCCATGAACTCGGCCTCGGTGGTGTGATCACGGCGCGAAGAGCCGATGCTGATGCTGAGGACTTTTTTCATAATGTCTCCTGATGTAACGTTTGGGGTTACTGTTCGGCCCGCTTATGAGAGCAAAGTCACCCTCTCGAGGGCTTACCGGACGTCCACCCGTTGACGCTGCTGTCCGCGTGGGTGGGCGGTCACAAGTGCGATCTCAATAGCCAGCCGCTCAAGGCCCATAGTTCCGCAGTGTCAGCGGCAAAAAGACCTTGCGTCCGTTCACAAACGCCCGACGGATGCAGACGTTGCCGACACCGTCGTCAATCCACGCTTGATTGACCGCTGTCCCCATCGTGGGGGTGAGCACGGCGGCATAAGTGATGGTGACCGTCGTCGCACTGGTGACCGTCCCCTGCCAGGTGATGGTCTGCTCATTCACTGCCGGCACAGGGCCCGAACTGGCCGTTGGGCTGCCGTGCAGTTGCAGGGTGTCAGGCAATGTGTCGGTGAAAGAGACGGTGGCGCTAAGAATCCCGCTGTTGACCAGACGCACGGTGAAGGTGACCATCTCCCCGGCCGTCGCCTGCTCCGGCGCGACCGTCTTGGTGGAAGGTGAGAGATCGGGAGCCAGCGACGTCGCCAGTTGCCAGCCCAGGTCTTTCAGGATGCCCAGCGTGACCGGGCCGGGGTGGTGAATGGAGGTGGCAGAGGCGAGTTGATAGACCATCAGCCCGTTCAAGGTGCCCACGTAGGTGTTATAGTCCAGGTGGGAATAACTGGATCCGGGCAACCACGTTGCCGGGGCATACAATTTGACGCGCCCACCGCCGTTGGCGGTTCTGGCGTTGGGGCCGTCGAACCAGACGTTGTCGCTGGTCAGCGCCGAGGCCAGTGCTGTAGAAGGGCTGGCGTAGTTGATCAGCGCATTGCCCGCTCCGTCCTCCGTGAAGCGGTCGTAGATGCCCGGCGAAGGCGGCGAGCCGCTCCCCCAACTGCCCTGGTCGCCGGAAACATTCATAGAGCCGCTGAACCCCAGGCCGTGGGCGATCTCGTGGAGCACGACGCTGGCAAAGTCATATCGGCCGGAGGGTGTGTTGCCGTCGGTGCCAAAGTACCAGGAGTGGTTCTTGTTGTACGTGGTGAACAACTCTCTGTTGCTGCCATTCAGATCCTGGCCGGAAAGCGCGTTGGCCAGCGCCATCGCGTACCAGGTGTTGGGATACGGAGCGCCGGGAAAATTCCGGATGCTGACCGGGCCACCATAGCCCAGAGTGAGGCCGCTACCGAGGTCGGCCCAGCAGGCCTGGACCAGGATGGGCACTGGGGAGTAAATCTGCGTCTCCCAGATGTCGGCGGCGTAGCGGTAAGCGGTTTTTGCATTGTCCGGCCAGTCCAGGCAGGGCTTTCCGAAGAGATCGCTCTGGCCCGCTGTCAGGAACTGGACGTTGATGGTAGCATTCTGGACGCGCAGGGCCGAGAACTCGGCCGGTGGGGGAACGTGGTAGGAATAGACCCGCGTGTCGGCCAGCAGGACGATGGGCCGGCCCAAGGCGATTTCGGGTTGGGGCGGCGCGGCGTGCCCGGTTGCTGCGGGTAGAGCGCCCAACGCGCCGCCCAGCCACAGCGAAATGAACAGCCCGATGCTCAGTTTGCTGAACAGGTCTCTCTTCGTGTATATGTCTGCCTCCTGATTATGTATGTCAATGTGGGCTCTGGAGAGCCCTCCTGCGACGTTTCGTACCGGGAACCGGTTTTGGAGGCATGCTCTACCTCACCCCCGCTTCCGGCCATACCGGCAGGAACAAGGCCCATTGGTCGGGCAAGGCGCGGATGTACTCCTCCAGATAGGCGTTCACGCGCCGCAGGTTGACCTGCAGGTCTTGTTGGGGATCGCCGGTGCGGATCATTTCGATGGGCGGGGAGATACGCACCGTGTATCCCAATTGCGGATCGTGATAGTTTCCGACGGCGAGGATGACGGCGTCGGTCTTGAGCGCCAGCCGCACGTGACCGGTGGGCAGGAGCGCCGGGCGGCCGAAGAACTCGACTGCGGCCTCCTCGTCGCCCACCGGCCGGTCTACGCCGGTCAGCACGATCCCTCCGGCATGCAGGCGGGCGATGGCTTCGCGCAGTGATGAGACGTTGATCGACGTCATCCGCACGCCGGCGCGCGCCCGCATCTGATCCATCAGGTAAAAGCCTCCGCCGGGCGGCATCGCCAAGCCGAGGACCTGCACCTCCAACCCGTGCGCCGCCAGCGCCAGGATACCCAGGTTAAAGTTCCCGGTGTGCGTGCCGGCAATGATCACCCCCTTGCCACGCCGGAGGCCCTGCTCGATGTGGCACCGTGCCTCCGGCGGGAAGTGGAACGCCGCCCGGATCGCCTCATGCCCCTGGCTCACCAATCGCCACAGGTCGTAGGTGTTGCGGGCGTTGTTGTAAAAGACGCGGCGCGTCAGCCGGTGTAGCCTCTTCTCGTCTACCTCTCCACCCATTGCTCGGCGCAGATTGCCCAGTACGACCCAGTAGACGGCGGGCTTGAGCCAGACGATGAGCCGGGCAATGAGGCCCGCTCCGGCGTAACCGATGCGGGCGGGAACATATCGGCTGAGGAACATCCCCGTGCCGGTGACGATGCGGCTGCCCAGGAAGCGCTGCAGCGCCGTCGGCAGGGTTTTCCGGGCGGATGGGATATGCCCGAGCGTGCGTTCACCGACCATCCGCACTCTGCTCCGTTGGGGTTGCCGGCTGCGGGGCGACGGGGGCGCGTTTGATGTAGCCGTGCTCGTGGAACCAGGCCAGCGCGTCGTAGCAGGTCTGCTCGAGAGGGATGGGGGCCGCCAACCCCAATTCTTGCCGCGCGCGGGTGGTATCGAGCGGCTGCCACAGGTGGAGAGCGCGCAGGTGATGGGTGCCGGAGATGCGCAACGGGCCTCCCGCCTGTGCGACGGCCCGCACCAACTTGGGCGATAACCTGGCGCGGGGCGGCTTGCGTCCGGCGACCTGGGCCATCACGGCGAGCATCTCCTGGAACGTCACGTTGTGGCCGCCCAGAATGTAGCGTTGCCCGGGCTTGCCACGCGCCGCAGCGGCGATGTGGCCCGCCGCCACGTCCCGCACGTCCACGACGTTGATCGCGCCCTCGATGTAGCCGGGGATGCGCCCACGAGCCACCATCAGCAAGAGCGCGCCGGTGGTCGGTTTGACGTCGCCGGGGCCGAGGACGAGCGTGGGCAGGACGACGACGACCGGCAGGCCCTGCACCGTGGCGCGCAAGGTTTCCATCTCCATCATCCACTTGACTTCGAAATAGGGCTCCTGGATCGAGCCGGGAGTGTAAAGGTCCTGCTCATTGGCCAGGCGTGCGGGGTCGGCAGAAGGCCCCACGGTGGTCAGGGCGCTGGTGTAGACGACGCGTTTGACGCCGGCGGTCACGGCGGCGGCCAGCACGTTGCGCATGGTGGTCACGCCGTAGCGCATCGTCTCCCAGACGTTGCGGGCGCGTTGGGGATAGTAGCCGGCGGCGTGAAAGACGAGCGGGCAGCCACGCATCGCCGCCACCAGCGAGGCGGGGTCGGCAAGATCACCGGGGACCCACTCGATCTCCAGATCGCCGATAGCGCCGACGGCTTCGGGGCGACGGCGCAGGCCGCGCACCTGCCAGCCCTGAGCAACGGCCGCGCGGGCGATCTGGCCGCCGATGAAGCCGGTGGCGCCGAGAATGCAACAGCGAATGTCGGCCATAGTCACCTCCAAAAGTCTGCAAGTATGCAAGTGTGCAAGTATGCAAGTATGCAAGTGGGCAAGTCGCAATCAGCCTACGCACCTCTAGGGTCGCCAGGGCATAGGCGGGACGGCCGCCGGTGCTGCGTAGGGGCCAACGGCGAACTCGTCCCAATAGCCGTTCTGGGCCACCAGGCGCGCCGGAAAGATGGCGTGCCCCGGCGCCCCCAGGTCGCGGGCGATGGCGATGCGTTGGGCAATCTCGTTGAAGTCCGTGTATCCGGCGCCGATGCCGGGAAAGACGTGACGGCCGCCCGCGTGCGCAAGGAAATCCGACGCCAGCAGCGTGAATTGGGCCTGCGTAAAAACGGCGGGGTTGGCAGCGTCCGCCGGGTAAATCATCGGCATAATCGTATCTATGACGCCGGCCTGCATCCAGCCCTGGGAATCCTGGTAATAGTCACCGTAGCCCTGGCTATAACCCCACCCCCAATAGTCCCGGTAGACGGGCCACACTGCCGCCGAGAGGCGCAATCCCGGCCGCAGCGGAATCACTTGCGAGTATACCCGGTTGACCAGTCCGGTGACCTGGCGGCGCTGCCACTCGGCGCGGGTGAGTCCCGGCTCAACAGCAAGCGCGGAGAGGTACCCGGCGTTGCTGAAGGGATCGTAGGAATACTGCGGGCCCGCATAGCGCACCAGATCGAGGTGGATGCCGTCTATGTCGTAGCGCGTCACCAGATCGGCGGTGACGGCTACCACGCGGTCTGTCACGTCCGTGAGGGCTGGAGTGGCCCACAGGTAGTGCGTGGCGCTGAGCGTCTGCGTCACGCCGGTGTTACTCACCAGCCGCCAATCGTCCCACGTGTAGCGATATGAGAGTGTCCAGAACAGGTGCTCAGGTGCGGTTTTGCTCAGTGGCGCAGTGCTGCCGAGCCACACGGGATAGACGTTCACGTAGGCGTGTATTTCCAGACCGTGGGCGTGGGCGGCCGCGACGGCGGTCTGGAGCGGGTCCCAGCCGGGGTTTTTGCCCAACGTGCCGCTCAGCCGCGCGGCCCACGGCTCCAGGCCGGGCGTGTAGAAGGCGTCGGCGGTACCGCGCACCTGGAAGAGCAGCATGTTAAAGCCGGCGGCGGCAGCGTTGGCGGCGATGTTCTGGACATCGGCAGGAGTGCTATAGTCCCAGCGGGTGACCCACAGGGCGCGGCCCTCGACCAAGGCGCGCTGTACCAGCGGCAGATAGACGTGGTGGTCGAAGGTGGTGGCAGAGGGGATATTCGACGCGAGGTCTATATCGTGGACTGCAACGGAAGGCATCGGTTGGGGCGCCCCGGCGGGTCGCCCGTACTGCGCGAGGTCAATTGGCGGCAGGGAGGCCCCGGGGTCTGCATAGCCGTGCTGGATGTACCACGCCTGGTTGAGCCCAACCTCTGCGGCGAAGGCCAGGGGATCGGACGGAGGGGCGTCACGAGAGGGCACCCCTTCTTGGGCGGCGAGAGGGCGAAAGGCCAGCAACAGCGCCATAGCCAGGAACAGAGGAAGGCGCAGGTTGCCCCCATGCCGGCACCGGGCAACGGGCGTGCGGATAGTCTGGCCGCCCAAGTCGGCGGCGCCAGAGGCACAACGATGGCTCGGGGCATTAGCGGGATCCATTTATGCCGTTCCCTCGAACCACCAATGGATGAAATCCTGCGCGATCTCGAACGAGCGTCGGGCCAGTCGTAGCGCCTCAGCACCTTCGGACCGTGTGTAGCGTTCCGCTGGTAACACGATCCGGTCGCCTTCTATGCGTGGGTAGCGGCTCCACGTTGCCACCGGCTCCAACTGTCTGGCGTCGTCAGCCAGTTGGAGCAGGCGGTCGTTCCAATTTGGCGCAGCCTGTGCTTCCACTTCCTCTTGCAGCAAAGCAGCCACGTAATGTGAGCGTTCCAATCGCCCGAAACAGGCCAACACTGCTTTGACGCTCTTTTCGCCAGCCTGTTGACAGTGGGTCACGCAGCGGTCGTAGAGGCGTCTTGAAAACAGCGCTTCCGCGGCCAGCAGATCCCGCCCGGCATCTGCCAGCCATTTCTCCGCCCAAGCCTGGTTGTCCATTGGCGAGAGAGGGGTTCGTTCCCGATATTGAACGGGGAACCGCCACCCCCCCGTGCTTGTGCGTTGAATACCCCGCGCCGCTACGTCCTGGCGTGTGCGTTGGAGCAGCGATTGCAGTTCGCCGTCGCCATGGATGATCTGACCGTCGAAGGCGACGTCTAACAAGAGAGGAAAACGGGCAGTCATACCTGCGCGGAACTCTTCCTCGGTGTAGATTAACACGTCTACATCCAGTTCCGGCAAGCCAATGGCCTGCCGGATAGCGATCACCTCTGCCCACCGCTCGCGCTCTGGCTTCGTTGGCCCTCGCACTATGACCAGCACGTCCAGGTCTTTGGCAGGTTCCTCACGGGCGAAGGAACCGAAGAGGAGAATACCGACCACGTCTTTACAGCCGGTCAGCACGCCTGTTTGTATCCGTTCTAATAACCTCTCCCTCTCCATCTTGCTCCTTAACCAACCAACTAACTAACTACCCCCTCCAAGATTTTGTCGGCATATGCGAGCAGGGTCTGGATCCGTTCCGGCGGTGTATTCCTGGTCTCAAGGTATTTCTCCAAAAGTTGTCGGTCAGTCATCTCTTCGGGGGCCAGGTTCCCCAGGCGGATACGTGCCTCGCGCTCGACCTCGCGAGTGATGCCGGCCACGAAGTAGGCGTCGGCCAGGAGAGCGCGCACGTCCCGGTCGCGCAGCAGGGGTTCCTGATCGGCGCGCAGGCGCAGGATCAGCCGCACCACCGCATCCTGCAAATCGTGGCTGGCGAGTTCGCGCTGGAGGTCCATCAACGGATTGACGCTCTGCCGCACGTCGGCGCGCACGGTGACGAAGGGACGGGCCTTGACTTCGATAAACCGCCAGGTGGTCTCACCGCGCGCCAGTTCCACCCAGCAAAAGCCCTTGGGTTGGCCTTCCTCGCCAAAGTCAATCCGTTCCAGGCTGCCGGCATAGACCACGGGCGGGTATCCCCCATCGTTGAGGCTCTGGTGCTTGTGGATGTGGCCCAGGGCCACGTAATCCCAGGCCGGGTCGGCAAGTGCGGACTTGAGGACGACGGCGTCGCGCCCGATCATCACGCTGCGCTCAGAGCCGTAGGTCGCGCCGGAGACGCTCAGATGGGCGGCAAGCACCGCGGGAATCTGGGGATCGAGTTGCGCGGCCAGCGCCCGGATGTTGTCCGTGACGATGCGCTGGAGTTCGGCGTCCAGTTGCTCGACGGAGAGGCCACGGTATTCGTCGTGGGCCAGGAGGCGCTGGCGCAGTGGGTAGGGGACGGTGGCAACCTGGACGGGGCCACGGCGGGTCTCGATGTGATGGATGGCCTCCTCATGGCCGACGGTGACGTTGGGCACGTCGAGCGTGCGAAAGATGTCCACGCTGGAAGCGCGCTGCACCATCGCCGGCAGGTCGTGGTTGCCGACGAGGAGGACGGTGGGGACGCCGGCATCGGCCAGTCGCTTGACACGGCTGGCGAAGGCGCGCTGATAGGTGGACCCGGGGTCGGGGCGCTTGTAGGCGTCGCCAGCAAAGATCACCAGGTCCACCTGGCGCTCCAGCCCATAGTCAATCATCTCGTCGAGGCGGGCGAGGAAATCGCGCACGCGCTCGTTGACGCCGGTGGCCGGGTCGAGCCGTCCATAGTTTTCGATGCCGACGTG
>DAOUBA010000137.1:0-31844 GCA_034432855.1 Anaerolineae bacterium
CCCCACCCCCCTTTTTCGCCCCCTTCTCCCCCGCGAGTGGGGAAGAAGGGGGCCGGGGGATAAGGGGGCATCAGTCGTTCTCAGGCTCTCCAGCTTCGCTCTCGTCGGAGATGGGATCATCCGGCGCAGGTGTAAGCACCTGGCTGATGCCGTTGATGATAACCTGGATCTCGACTCCGGGGGCAATCTCGATGCGGGCGCGGTTCTCTTCGGTGTTGATGTACGTCAGTTTGCCGATGATCCCGCCGATAGTCATGACCTCGCTGCCCGGGCGCATCTCGGCCAATTGTTTCTCTCGCCGTCGCCGTGACTGCCACTGCGGCAGGACCATCAGCGCGATCAGCAGGACGGCACCGACGATCAGGATGAAGGTTTGGTCCACTTTTGGCTCCTTAGATTGACATTTACGGATCGGTTGACACCCGATCCAGGTGTATTATACTCGTGTTGGAAGGATGGGCAAGGTTTGAATTATTCCTTGCGCCATGCTATAATCTCAACCAGACTCAGCCAGAAAAGGTGTTGCAATGAGTTTCGAGTTCTGGAGATGGACCAGGCCAGCCCTCCTTGCGCGTGGGCCTGGGGAATATGCTCTCCTGACCCTCTATTTGTTGGCGAGCGCCGTGCTCCTTTTCTACGCATGGCGAGACTCCAAGAGACTGAATTGGCGCCATCTGCCCCTGATCTCGGTTTTGTTGGTAGTGGCGCCTTTGGCCAACAACCTGCTGGTGGTACATCTGCCGTTTCCCAACCTGTTGCCGCTACCTGGCCTGCCTTTCCAGATGGTGAAGCCGTTCATGGCATTGCTGGCGTCATTGCCGATCGTGGTGACCGGCGCATGGTTGGGTGCAGGCCCGGCGCTGCTGGTCGGCCTGGTCAGCGGCTTCTGGCGCGCCGCGATGATGACCGGTGGATTCACCGAGCCCTTCAGTTCTGCCCTCTTTGGATTCCTGGTCGGCCTCTTCTTGCGCCAGGACTACCGGGGGGCCCTCCCCAAGGTCGTGCGCCAGCCTATCATTGCTGGCCCTCTGGCGACCCTGCTGGCTGCGCCTCTGCTGTTGCTCTCGATGTTCGTCCGCGCCATCGGTGCAGGGTTGGCGGGGCTCGATTACGCAGTGACATTAACCGCGGCCAGTCTCCTCTGCTGGTTGCTGGAAACGCTCGTGGCAGCGTTCATCGTGCAGGCGCTCTACGTGTTCCCGCGCCTTCGCCCAGTGCGTGCAGCGTACCGCTTTCCACCCTACACCCGCACACTGAACCGGCGCATGTTGCTGCTGTTCGTGCCCCTGATCCTGGTCATGACGGTCGGGCTGCTCTACGCAGTCACGGCGATGACGCTTCGCGTGGCGACGCTCCAGGTGGTGGACGAGATGGCGCGTATCGCCGGCAGCGCCGCGCTGGACGTTGCACGCTTCATCCAGGATGGACAGAGCCTGCTGATCGAGTTCGCCAACGATGAGGTGTTGTGGCAAGGCTCCGCAGCCGAGCAAGAAGCGCGCCTGCAGAGCGACATGCGCACCCTGGTCTTTTTCAACCAACTGGCATTGTATGGCCTGGATGGGCAGCAACTGGCGTTGTACCCACCGCCGCCGGCAGGCGATGTGCAACTGACCGGGCAGGAAGAGATGCTCTTGCAGCGGGTGCTCCAAAATGGCTCCACCGAGATCAGCGGCGCACATTCCTCCCGGCGCAGTAGAGATGAAGTCATCCTGACTTTCTTGACGCCGGTGGAGGAAGAGGACGGCACATTGCACGGTGCCTTGCTGGGCCGCGTTCTGCTCACCGATAACCCGATGATCGCCCGCATTCTGCAGAGCCTGCAGTGGACGCGCGCGCGTGGAGAAGGCTTCATCGTGGACACGGTCAGAGAGATCGTCGTGGCGCATCCCGATCCCGCAGTGCTTCTCGCCAGTTGGAGTATGGACGAAGGCCGTCCTTCCATCGCCGTCGTGTCGAACGGTCGAGCCTACGAGAGCCGCAACCCTCTGGATAACACGCGCCAGTTGGTCTACTACCTGCCCGTGCAGGGATACCCCTCGTGGGCGGTCGTCATCCGTCTCCCCTACGAGGTCGTGCTGGAACAGACCCGCCAGATTGCCACCCCACTCCTTTTCATCCAGGTCCTGATGGGGTGTGTGCTCGTGATTGTAATCCCGCTGGTCACCGGCTGGCTCACGCGCCCGCTTAAGCAATTGGCCGCTGCGGCGCGCCGTATCGCCGAGGGCAACCTCGCGCAACCGGTGCAGGTCTCCGGTAACGACGAGGTGGCACAGGTGGGTGAAGCCTTCGAGGGCATGCGAATACGCCTGAAAGATCGCCTGGAGGACCTCTCGCTGCTGCTGCAGATCAGCCAGGCGGTTTCGGCGACGTTAGAGTTACCCCAGGGAATACCGTACATCCTCGAAGGGCTGCTCAAGGCGACCGGCGCGCTGGTGGCGCGCATCGTCCTGCTTTCGGCCAGCGGCGACCCGCAAATGGTGATGGCGCGGGGTGAGCCGCGCGAGGGGTTGGGGGCGCTCGACCGCATGCTCGCTACGGCGGCCAAGGACCTAGAGCACCCCTTGGTCGTCGAGAACCTGGCCCGGGCGAGAAGCCTGGCAGACCCGGAGGTGTTGCAAGGGCCGATCAAGGCAGTCATCGCGCTGCCCGTGCGCACGACGGATCAGGTGCCGGCGGTGATGTGGGTGGGGTACGGGGAGATCCATCAGTTCGACGCTTCGGAGATTGACCTGCTCTCCACGCTCGCCGGTCAGACGGCCGTATTGGTCGAGAACGCCCGTCTGTTCCAGGCCGCTGAGGGCGGGCGGCGGCGGCTGGCGGCGATCCTCACCAGCACCAGCGACGCCGTCTTGGTCACCGACCGTGACGACCGCATCCTGCTGGTCAACCCGGCAGCCGAGCAAGCCTTTGGCATTGCCGCGAATGCTGTCGTGGGCGCAAAGGTCAGTGAAGCCCGACTGGCACCGGCGTTGGTGCGTATCTTTGAACAACCCTGGTCAGCAGGTGAATCGTTGAGCAAGGAGGTCCCGCTTCCCAACGGCCGGACGCTGTACGCCAGCGTCTCGACCATCCTGAGCGCCAACGGCGAGCGCATCGGCCGCGTGGCAGTGATGCGCGACGTCACCCGCTTCAAGGAACTGGACGAACTCAAGTCCGAGTTCGTGGCGACCGTCTCGCATGACCTGCGAGCGCCACTCACGTTCATGCGTGGCTATGCGACCATGCTCCCGTTGGTGGGCGATCTCAGCGAGAAGCAGCGCGAGTACGTCGAAAAGATCCTGCACGGCGTCAGCCAGATGACCGAACTGATTGACGACCTGCTCGACCTGGGGCGCATCGAGGCCGGCGTCGGGCTGGAGCGCAGGCCTTGCCACCTGGGCATGATCCTGGTAGAGGCCGTGGATGGCCTGCGGGCGCGGGCGGCGGCCAAGGGGCTGAACCTGCAATTGCAGCCGCCCGAAGGTGTGGCCATGGTGTCGGGGGACGCGGCATTGCTGCGCCAGGTGGTCGCTAACCTGGTGGACAATGCCATCAAGTATACCCCCGGCGGAGGCAGTGTGACGGTTGGGCTTTCAGTGCGCGACGAACAGGCGATTATCCGTGTGGCCGATACCGGTATCGGCATCGCGCCGGATGACCAGGTGCGCCTGTTCGAAAAGTTCTTCCGCGTCCGGCGGCGCGACATGCAAGATGTTTCCGGCACCGGCCTGGGATTGGCAATCGTCAAGTCTATCGTCGAACGGCACGGCGGGCGGGTGTGGGTGGAAAGCGAGCTGAACAAGGGAAGCACGTTCTACGTAAGTTTGCCCCTGGAGAGAACCCCCTAACCCCCTCCCCGACCCCTCCCCCTTCCCCCGTTTCACGGGGGAAGGGGGAGGAGACAGGGGTAGGGGAAAGGGGGACAACGAGGCGAGGTGTCGCATGGCGTTGCAAATCGGGATCGTGGGCTTGCCCAACGTGGGCAAGTCCACGCTGTTTAACGCCCTCACACGGGCCGGGGCCGCGGTGGCAGCCTATCCCTTCACGACGATCGAACCGAACGTGGGAGTCGTCGCCGTGCCCGACCCACGGCTGGAGAGACTCGCGGCAATGGTCGGGCCGGAAAAGGTCACGCCAGCGACCGTCGAGTTCGTGGACATCGCCGGGCTGGTGCGCGACGCCCACAAAGGCGAGGGACTGGGCAACCAGTTTCTCTCCCACATCCGCAACGTGGATGCGGTCGCCCTGGTCTGCCGCTGTTTTGCCAATCCCGACGTGGCGCACGTGGAGGGGGACGTGAACCCGCTGCGCGACCTGGAGATTCTCGACCTGGAATTGATCCTGGCCGACCTGGAGATCGTGGAGCGGCGCATTGATAAAGTGCGGTCGGCAGCCAAGGCCCACCCGCACGATTATGCCGCCGAACTGACGGCGCTGGAAAATTTGCGCGGGCGACTGCAGGCGGGGGAGCGTGCCGCAGCCTGGGCAGCAGGCGGCGCGACCGAATCGGCATTGGCACAGGAGATGTGCCTGCTCACGGTCAAGAAACGCATCTACGTGGCAAACGTCGGTGAAGGTGACCTGCCCGGTGGCGGCCCCCTGGCCACCGAGATCGCCCGCGTAGCAGAGAGGAACGGCGCGCCGGCAGTGGTCATCTGCGCCCAACTGGAGGCCGACCTGGGCGAATGGCCGCCGGATGAGGCCGCTGCCTACCGCGCCGATGTCGGCCTGGAACGCTCGGGGCTAGAGGCGCTGGTTCAGGCCGGCTACCAGGTGCTCGACCTGATCACATTCTTTACCACGACGGGGGGCCGCGAGGTGCGCGCCTGGGCGATCCGCCGGGGCACTAGAGCGCCACAGGCTGCGGGCAAGGTGCACAGTCAGATGGAGCAGGGATTCATCCGCGCCGAGGTGGTGAGTTACGAGCAACTGCTGCAGGCGGGCGACTGGCACAAAGCACGCGAGCAAGGGCTCTTGCGCATCGAGGGCCGCGACTATGAGGTGCGGGACGGCGACGTCTGCCTGTTTCGGTTTAATCCATAGGACGGATTGTCAATCCGTCAGACAGATTGCCCAAATAGCCCTCTGACAAAAAGCGAGGTGACAATGAACGCTATAGACGTAATTGCCAAGAAGCGTGACGGCGGCGAACTCTCGCGGGAAGAGATCGAATTCTTCGTGCAAGGGTGCACGCGGGGCGACATCCCAGACTACCAGGTGGCGGCCTGGCTGATGGCTGTGTACCTGCGGGGGATGAGCGACTCCGAAACGCTCGACCTGACGCTGGCGATGGCTCACTCTGGCGACAGGCTCGACCTGAAGGACATTGCTCCCCTGACGGTGGACAAGCACTCTACCGGCGGCGTCGGCGACAAGGTCAGCCTGGTCGTCGCGCCGCTGGTGGCGGCCTGTGGGCTACCGGTGGCCAAGATGACCGGGCGAGGGTTGGGCTTTACCGGCGGGACGGTGGACAAACTCGAATCAATCCCCGGCTATCGCACCGATCTGAGCGACGCCGAGTTCAGGGCGCAACTCAAGGGCATCGGCATCGTGCTCACCGGCCAATCCGCCGACCTGGCTCCGGCCGACCGCAAACTGTACGCGCTGCGCGACGTGACCGGCACTATCGCCTCTATCCCGCTCATCGTGAGTTCGATCATGAGCAAAAAGATCGCTGCCGGGGCCGACGCTATCGTGCTCGATATCAAGACCGGCAGCGGCGCGTTCATGAAGACGCTGGAGGAGGCCGAAGTGTTGGCCCAGGCCCTGGTGCGCGTAGGCAAACAGGCAGGGCGACGCGTGGTTGCGCTCATCTCCGATATGAGCCAGCCGTTGGGCTGGGCGGTAGGGAACGCATTGGAGGTCAAGGAGGCGATCAACGCCTTGCACGAAGCAGGCCCTGTGGACTTTCGGGAGCACTGCCTGACCATCGCCGCCGAGATGCTGGTGCTGGGTGGCCGTGTGACCGAAGCCAGCGACGCGCTCACGCTGGCGATGGAGACGCTGGCCTCAGGCGCCGCCTGGCGCAAGTTCCGTGAACTCGTGGAGGCGCAGGGCGGCGATGTGCACACTATCGAGGAGCCGGATCGCCTGCCCCGGGCGCGGCTGATTGAACCGGTACCGGCGCTGCGCAGCGGCTATCTCGCCGCCGCAGACGCCGTCGAGATCGGCCTGGCAGTAGTGGATTTAGGCGGCGGGCGAAAGAGGAAAGAGGACCCGATTGATCACAGCGTCGGAGTGATCGTGCACTACAAGGTGGGTGACCTGGTGCAGAAGGGCACGCCGCTCTTTACCATCCACGCCAACGACGAGGGGAAACTGGCAGCCGCTCGCGAGCGTGTTCTGGCCGCGCACGCCTTTAGCGACACGCCCATCCAGCGCCCGCCGCTGTTCTACCGGCGAGTCGCAGGATAGACGGATCGGAACCACGAAAACCGGCAATCCGACCCAGGGAGGCGCAAATGATCGAGGCAGACGTGATCCTGAGTGGCGGCTATGTCGTCACGATGAACAACGATTTCGATCTGTTCGACCCCGGCGCAGTCGCCGTTCGTGATGGCCACATCGCAGCCGTGGGACCCGCCAGGCAGATCGCGGATGACTATCGCGCCGCCGAGATCGTAGACTGCACCGGTTGCGCCGTCATCCCCGGCCTGGTCAACACTCACACGCACGCGCCGATGACGTTGCTGCGCGGTCTGGCCGATGACCTGCGCCTGGACGTCTGGCTGATGGGGTACATGATGCCGGTGGAGCGCGAGTTCGTCCGCCCGCGCTTCTGCTGGTTGGGCACGCAACTGGCCTGCGCCGAAATGATCCGCTCCGGCACGACCTGTTTTGCCGACATGTACTACTACGAGGAGGCTGTGGCCGACGCGACGGCCCACTCCGGATTGCGCGCCGTGTGCGCCGAGACAGTGCTGCGCTTCCCTACGCCCGACGCGCTCAGTTACGACGAGAGCCTGGAGCGCGCCCGCGACTTTATCCAGCGCTGGCAGGGCCACGCGCTGATCACGCCGGCAGTCGGCCCGCACGCCCCCTATACGACAACGCCGGAACTCTTGCAGGCATGCGTCCAGATGGCGCTGGACCTGGACGCGCCGCTGCTCATCCACGTCGCCGAGACCGCGCAAGAGGTGGAAGAACATCGCGCCGAATACGGGATGCGGATGGTGCCATGGCTCGAGGCGCAGAACGTTTTTGCAGCCAGGGTCGTCGCGGCGCACTGTGTGCATCTGGACGAGGCAGAGATGCTTACACTGCGTCGGTACAACGTCGGCGTGGCGCACAATCCCACCAGCAACCTCAAGTTGGCCAGCGGTTTCGCGCCGGTGGCGCGCATGCTCGAACTGGGGCTGAACGTGGGCATCGGCACCGACGGCCCCGCCAGCAACAACGACCTGGATATGTGGGAGGAAGTGCGCCTGGCCGCGCTATTGGCCAAAGGCGTGGCCTCTGACCCGACGGCTCTGCCGGCGCGGCAGGCGCTCGCACTGGCGACCATCGGCGGAGCGCGGGCGCTGCACATGGACGAGAGCATCGGCTCGCTGGAGCCGGACAAGCAGGCAGACCTCGTCGTAGTAGACCTGCGCGGCGTGCACAGCACGCCCAGGTTCGCGCGCGACCCAGAGTCGTTGTATGCTCAACTGGTCTACGTCGGCAAAGGGAGCGACGTGCGCGACGTGATGTGCCAGGGGCGCTGGCTGATGCGCGAGCGGCAGTTGTTGACGCTGGACGAAGAGGCGCTCAAGGCCGAGGCTGCGGAGATCGCGCGCAAGGTAGATGCATTCCTCATCCAGCGTGAGGAGAGCGTGCTCAGCAAATTGCTTGCCATCGGCCAGGTAGCCCAGGAAAAGACCTTCGAGGTACAGGTGAAAGTGTTGATGGCCGACCAGGCCGCGTCCGAAAGCCTGCTGAAGCGGCCCGACATCACCATCCTGCGCCACTCGTTGCGCCATCAATACGATACGTACTTTCTATTCGACGACCCGCACCGCAGCCGTCTCCGTTACCGGGAGGACGAGGTGCTGGGCGAGGATGGCCAGGTGCGAGACGTGTTCTACCGGCTGACGCTGACTGGCGAGACGAAGGAGCGGGAATACCCCCAGTCGGTGCTGCTCTCACGCTCGCGTTTCGACGCGCCTGCCACGCGCAGCCTGCGCTTCTACCGCGAATACTTCAAGCCAACGGCCGAAATCGAGGTACACAAGGAACGACGACGCTACTACATCCGCTACGGCGGCACGGACTTTGCCGTCAACTTTGACCGGTTGGTGAAGCCGGCGTTGCCGGGGCTGTTCCTGGAGATCAAGAGCCGCACCTGGTCGCAGCAGGACGCCGAGCGCAAGGCCGACCTGATCGGCGAACTCCTGGCGCTGTTCGGCGTGCAGGAGGGGGAGTTGGTGAAGCAGGAGTACGTCGAGTTAGCGGGGCAGGCGTCCACGCAGCGCGGGCAGGCTAAGCAGTTACACCCACCGGATGTCTGAGACGATGACCTGCGCCTGGCGAAAGAGGTTGCGCTGCCCCCAGGTCTCGAAGAATGCCCCCAGGTCGAACTTGGGCCCGACTTCGAGAGCGGCGCGAAGGCCGTCGTCGTGCATCTCCAGGAGGCCAGCGAAGAACACCTTTTTCTTGAACGCCTTGGGCGGAAGGTCGAAACGATAGCCGCTATCCTCGTGGCGCAGCGAGTACGGCACATACGCCCGACGCAGGTACTCCTCCAACCGGGCACGCGCGTCGGGGAAGAATGCTACAGGCAGGAATAGATCGAGATGCAGCCGGGTGAACGCGGCGGGCATAAAGCCCTCCGCCGGGCCGAGGATTTCAAAGCCGGCTGGAGAAATCGGGTTTTTCCCTAAAAACCCGATTTCTATCGTCTCTACGTCCCACGCCTTGAGCGCAAAAACGGTCTCGCCGCTCACACCGGGGAAACGCCGGTCGTTGGGGCGCACGCTGAAGAGACTCTCACGCACAACCAGAAGGTTGTCCGTGAATTCGGGCCAGCCGGTGAGGAGGCCGCGAAAGACGAACGCATTGACGAACTCGGGCCGGGCTCCGGCCAGCGAGGCCGGCAGCCGCACCCGGATGTAGACCGGCTTCAGGCGGCGCTTGCGCGTCATCGTCTCGCGCAGACAGGCCAGGTATAGCTCGCGCTCCGGCTGGCGGATTGTGTGGTGAGTCATCGCCCGCCGCTGCGCGTCGTCGGCGCACGCGCTGCAGCCCAGACAACGCGCCGGTTGGCCGGGACGCCCCAGGCAATACCCTCCATCCCTCCCCGCCTTCGCTTCCTGGTATTGGCGGTACAGAAAGTTTGCCGAGACGTTCGATTCCACAAAGTCAAGCGCGAAGGGATAGTCCGGCCCCTTCTCGCCCAGGAACGCCTCGTTCCAATGGCCGTTCTGCTCCATCCACGCGTGCAATGTGTCCCAGTATTCGGGCGCCAGGTGCGTATCGAAAAAATAACCCTTCTCGGCCAGGGCCACCAGCGGCTCGATCAACCAGTAGCCGCCCAATGCCAGCACCTGACTCGTGGCATAAGCCGGCCAGTCGAAGGCCAGGCGGAACTCGAAGCCGTTCGTCTCGCAGGCCGACTTGACCTGCCCGACCAGCGGTCTCCACGCCGCGCGGTCGAGCAGCAGCCGGTCGTAGCGCAGCGGTGTGAACGGCATCCGCACCAGTGGCCCGAAACTAAAGATGACGCGGATGCCCCGATTACGCGCCGCCTGCGTCTCCTTGAGCCAACGCACAAAGCGACGGAATTCCGCTACATCGGCCTCGTTCTCGTGGCCGGTCAGCAGGTAGAAGAGTTTGACCGTGCGTATCCTGAGCCCCAGCAACCGTTCCAACAGCGTCTTGATCTCACCTTCGGAAAGGCTCTTGTGCAACCAGGCACGCTGGTGTTCGCTGATGCCCTCGATGCCCAGCGTGAAACTGCGCTTATCGGCCTCGACCTCCGCCTCGGCCATCCATTCGACGCGCTGCAAAATGTCGGCGCGCTGGCTTTTGAGGCTGACCCGCTCGAACAGTCGGTGCAGTTCCGAGAGCAACGCCAGGATGTCGGTATGCGTGTTAAAGTTGAAGGCGTAGAGGTCCAGTTCCTCGACGCCCTGCGCCTGCTTGATGCGACGGGCCGCCGCCAGGAGATCGGGCATGGCGAGTTCACGGTACGGCTTGCGGTCGTATCCCTCGAAGCAGAAGGAACAGAATGCCGGACAGCCATAGGCGATCTGGAGACGCGCAGTGTGGGCCTCGGGGCTGTTGAGGAGGGGATATTCGACCGGCAAGAGATGTGCATTGGGCCGGCAGATCGCTTTCACAATACCAGACTCCGGACTCGGCTTGCCGGCCTGCCGATAGCCTGGAAGGGCTGTCCCACTTGCCCAAAAGCCGGTGATCTCGCGTACAGCCCGATCCAACCATTGCCGCCGGTTGCCCGAACGGTGCGGGGCCAGGAGCGCGACCAGCCGGCCTACCTGCCCTTCGCCCTCGCCGAAGAAAATCCCGTCCACCAGGCTGTCGCCATCCTCGCGGATGATCGCCTGAGTCGCCATGGCATTCGAGCCGCCCAGGAGGATGAGCGGCCATTCGGGCCCGCGCTGGCCGGCAAAGAGCGGGATGCCGGAACGGAGGAGCAGGTACGGCAGGTTGATCAACTCGAGCGTGTAGGAATTGGAGATGAGCAGAAGGTCGAACTCGGCGGCGGCGCGCAGCGACTGGCAGCCGAGGAGGTAGGGGATGCCCTCGCGGTCGAACAACGCCCGCACATCCGCCGTGGGAAAGAAGGCCAGGTCAATGAAGGCATCCGGCAACGCCCGCCGTACCTCGTGGAAGAGGAACAGGTGGGGCATGGAGCGGTCCACGTCGCGGAACGGCGAGAGGCGCGCGATCAGCACGCGACAGGAGGCAGCGTCGAAATCTGGGTTGGCGAAGGTGAGATTATCGAACGGGAGAAAGGGTTCGGG
Organism: Anaerolineae bacterium; assembly: GCA_034432855.1. Classification (GTDB taxonomy): domain Bacteria; phylum Chloroflexota; class Anaerolineae; order B4-G1; family B4-G1; genus DAOUBA01. Next base: position 10,941 of record DAOUBA010000137.1, read on the forward strand.
CTGCTGGAGGTGGTGAAGGGCCTGGCGGATGAGGGAGGCAGGGTTGGACATGGGGCATGGTCAGAATTCTTCCGAAGATTCCCATTCCTCACGCGAGACACCAGCCTGACGCAACAAGCGGGCCAGCAAATCCACGCCGATATTGCTGCGATGAGGGTTGGGCAGGATCAAACGGCGCGTCTCGCGCAGCATGAACTCGTGACGGCCTCCGGAGTAGGGCCCTTCGAACCCCAATCTGCGTAACCGGCGGATCAGGTCACGACGCGAGACAGGAGCCAGGCGTCCCATCTAGGCCATGACCTTCTCGGGCAGGCGGATGACCACAGACCCTAACGCAGGAATGGGCAGACCCTCGGCGATACTGAACAGCAGCCAATCTTCGATCGCCTCGGCCAAGTTGCGGCGACACTCTTCGACCGTTTTACCCGTCGCCCATACACCCTCCAGGCCAGCGACCTCCGCATAATACGGTTCCTCGTCATCAATGATCTCGTAATGGGCACGCTCGAGGGCCGCCTGAATGTACTCACTAAGCATCTGGAGGTCTCCTCCTCGACAGGAAATCGCAGTGACACGATGATGAATCGTTACTACTACTCAGCCTGGTGACTCTGACATACCAGCGCCTGATGCTGTCATTGCGAGCGAGCCTTTGGCGGCAAAGCAATCTCATTCCGTCTCTCGGAGATTGCTTCGGATGCCCGCCACGCTCCGCTCGCAGCTTCGGCTTCGCGCCCTCGCAATGACAGAGGCCGAGTAGTTACGATGAATCAATTCCTCACCTGTCATTCACCACTCATGCTACACAATTGTGAGGCAAAAGGCAAGCGCTGCTTGCGACAACTGGGCTAACGCCGGGTGGTCAGCAAGACCGCGCAGGCGATACCCTACAGCGGGGATGGGTTTTCGAGATAAGGATGCGAACACAACCTCAGTCACGCTACCTGGCGGTTCAACCCACCACCGGATTGCACAACACTCCGAGACCCTCGATTTCCACTTCGACCACATCGCCCGCTGCAAGCGGGCCAACGCCTGCCGGGGTGCCGGTCATGATCACGTCGCCCGGCTCCAGGGTCATGATGGACGCGGTGTAGGCGATGAGGCGCGCCGGAGAAAAGACCATTTCGCTCGTGCGCCCGCGCTGGCGCACCTGCCCGTTGACCCGGCAGACGACCTCCAGGTCGGCGACGTCCTCCTCGCGTACGTCCGTTACCAGCCACGGCCCCAGCGGGCAGAAGGTGTCGAACCCTTTGGCGCGCGTCCATTGATGGTCACGCCGCTGCAGGTCGCGGGCGGTTACATCATTGCCGCAGGTGACGCCCAGGACATAACTCCACGCCTCCTCCGGCGTCACGTTACGACAGCGCCGCCCGATCACCACGGCCAGTTCCGCTTCATGCTCCACCTGCTGCGACTGCGGCGTGAGCACGATGGCAGCACGCGGCCCGATGACGCTGCTTGGGGGCTTGAAGAAGAGCAGCGGCTCGGCGGGCACTTCCGCGGCGTGCTCGGCAGCGTGGGCGGGATAGTTGCGCCCCACGCAGACGATCTTGGTGGGCGTGACCGGAGCCAGGAGCGCGAGAGCGTCCAGCGTGCCTATTTCTTCCCCACGCTCCCAGGTGATGAGGGGATCGCCGACGAGCGCGTACACACGCTCGTTCTCGATGACGCCCCAGCGCGGATTACTATCGGTAGCAAGTCGGACGAAGCGGGTAAGCTCAGAGGTCATGCGGCCAGGATCCTTTCGATGGCCTGGAGTTCCTCATCTGTGAATTCGAGATTGTTCAGCGCCGCCACGTTGTCCTCAACCTGCTGCACGCGGCTGGCGCCGACAAGCACCGAAGTGATCTCGGGCAGGCGCAGAATCCACGCCACGGCCATCTGCGCCAGGCTCTGGCCACGCGCTTTGGCAATGCGGTTCAATTTGCGCACCTTTGCCAGTTTCTCCTCGGTGACGTGCGCCGGTTTGAGGAAGCCGTGCGGTTTGCCGGCACGAGAATCGGCAGGGATGCCCTTGAGGTAGCGGTCGCTCAAGAGGCCCTGCGCCAGCGGCGAAAAGACGATACAGCCGATGCCCTCCTCTGCAAGCACGTCCAGCAGCCCATCCTCGATCCAGCGGTTGAACATGTTATAGACCGGCTGGTGGATCAGGCAGGGAGTGCCCAGTTCGCGCAGGATTGTGGCTGCACGGCGGGTCTGCTCGGCGTCGTAGGAGGAGATGCCGGCATAAAGCGCCTTGCCCTGGCGCACGATGTGATCGAGCGCGGCCATCGTCTCTTCCAGTGGCGTCTCGGGGTCGGGACGGTGATGGTAAAAGATGTCCACGTACTCCAACCCCATACGTTTGAGGCTCTGATCGAGGCTGGCGACGAGGTACTTGCGCGAGCCCCAGTCGCCGTAGGGGCCGGGCCACATGCCCCAGCCGGCCTTGGTCGAGATGACCAGTTCATCGCGGTAGCGGGCCAAGTCCTGGCGCAGGATGCGACCAAAATTCTCCTCGGCGGAGCCGGGCGGGGGGCCATAGTTGTTCGCCAGGTCGAAGTGGGTGATGCCCAAATCGAAGGCCCGCAGGATCATGGCGCGCGCGTTCTCCAGCGTATCCACGCCGCCAAAGTTGTGCCACAGGCCGAGCGAGACGGCGGGCAGTTTGAGGCCGCTGCGCCCGCAGCGGTTGTAGCGCATGGTGTCGTAGCGCGTTTCAGATGGTAAGTAAGCCATCGTTCTTTCCTTTTAAGGTGGTGTCGCATCGCCGTCGGATACGCAGCATCCGCAACCAGCGGCGCTGGAAGCGTTTTATTCGATTCCCGGCAACCTGGGCTGGGTGGTCACGGTTCGCCGCGCAAACTCGGTCCAGCCAACGCACGGGATGCCTTCCAGCATACATGCCAAGCGCACGGCGTGATCATCGGATACGACCGTGGCGTTCAAGACTTTCGCCACGGCGATCACCTGACCATCCGCCGCCTTTCTGCCTGCCGGACTGTGCCAAAAGCCATAGTATGGCTTCGTTCCCACCACAATTCGTTCGCCATACTGCTGCTCAATCCGTGCAAGTTCATCTGCAAGGTTGTGCACGCGAGCAATCTGAACGATGCAATCGCTGTTTTTCTGTGACCACCGCTCAACCGCTTTGAACAACCTGTCGGTTCTCCGTCTCAATTCACGGAAGATTCCTTCCGGGATTTTGATCCGTCCTTCTTGCGCCATATATCCCAGTTTTCGAAACCCGGCGCGGAAATGGAGATGGAGGTCAATCAGCGCGCTCGCGTCCAGCACGTACGTTTCCATTCCCTCTACCCATCGGAAGGCATTTCGCTGCGAGCCCATTCCAGGAACTCGAGGGCTTTTTCCACCTTCATGTCCAGGGCAGAGGCTACATCCATGAGCGGCAGCGCCCCGCGCTGCTCCAACGCCAGGAGGAGACGAACCGCCGATAAACCCAACTCTCTCGCCTTCCGTTCTTTCTTCGTGGGGTGCCTGCGCGTCTTGGCTCTACCCCACGGCTTACGCCGTTCCCACTGCTCCCGTTTCTTCTGATAAAACTCGGCAGGCGCCAGGCCCATCTCTTGAAGCGCGATCGCGACCACGTCTCGGCTGACCAAGAAGGGGCGCCGCAGTTCATCAAGGTCGACATCGGACCAATTCTCTTTGAGCTGCAGTTTGCCGGCCTGTTCCAGAGATTGTCTGAACTGCTCAGGAGGGAGGAGCAGGCAAGCCGCAAAGCGATTGGCGAGGGATTCCCCGCTCCGCCCCTCCTGTCCACTTCCGCGAAAGTCGCACGTAATCCCCTCCTGGGTGGTGAGAAGATGGGCGTATTCGTGCAAGAGGGTGAATAGCCGTCCGGTCGCCGTTTCGGCGTCCTGGTGATTGACCAGAATGAAGGGATAGCGCGAGGCAACCCATCGCGAAGCGCCGCGCACTTCACCGGCCTCCAGTTTCATTTCGAAGACGAATACGCCCTGGGCCTCGATTTGCCGTCGCCACCAGGCCAAAGCATCCTCGGCCGTCTGCCACCGTTGACGCGCCTGCTCGGAGAAGCCCAACCGTTCCCGTTCCTGTGCAACGAGCGGTTCCACTTGCTGCGCTTTTGCGGGTCGAATCGTCACTTCCCAGGCGATACTATGTTCTTCGAGCAGGGCCGCCATCCACTCGGAAAGGTCCAGGAAACGGCGCAAAGTCTGTCGCGTGAGTGGGCTGAGACGGCCTTCCTTCTCGGACGCCAATCCACGATAACTGAGCAGAAAGGTGGACACGGGCAACTGGTGCAGAAAAAAGTGCCCAACCGGGCACCCGTAAATCTCGGAGAGCGTCTCGAGGTGTTCGAGGTCGGGCGCAGCCAGGCCTCGCTCCCAGTTTTCCAATTCCTGCCGCGTGATGGTCGCGTAATGCGCCCGTTCCAGTTTCCGCGCCTGTCGCTCTACCTCCTCGTACTGAAGACCCGACGTTTCCCTCAATGTCCGCAGGACTTGCGGTTTCACCCAGTACGTGGTATCTCCCGCCAACACGTCAGCCTCCATTTTCATCCTCTCCGGGCGTCAGGGCGGTCTCCTCCAACTCGCGCAGGCACTGCCGAATGGCGCGCAGTTCGGCGTCGTTGAGGCCCCACAACTGCGCTGCCTGTTGGTCAATCTCCGCTTCAATCCGCTGTAACTCCACCGCGTCCTCCCGCCGGGTGGCTTGGTGCGCCTGCTCGGATAACTCCGCCAACCGCCGATGGACTGCACGATTCGGGTCGTAGCGTGGAACACTAATGCGTTCCAGTATGTGCGGATCAGGATGAAGGACAATGTACGCCTGAACCGCTAATCTCGCGGGCGAACTGTTCAGTACGCCACATAGATAATGGGCTTCTTCTTTTCCAGAACACTCAACCGCGATCAACGTATGGTCTGGCACAGTCGGCTTCCTATTGTGCGGTGGGGCAACAGCAGCGTCAAGGGTATGCGCCACTTCACGCCACACCACCTTCCACAGGGCGAAGGTGTAGTCGCCGACATTGAACATCGAATAAAAAGGTCCCGTTTCTGCCACTTTGCCACCGCGCACGGGACGCGTAAAGTAACGTTTAAATGCAGCCCTCTGCCGCAACACCGGCACAAACCGCTTGAGGTAGCCATAGGTGCGCGGGTGGTGGGTTTGCAGTTCCTTTTCGTCCATGCCACGACGCTTGATCGGGTCCTGCACCATCAGGATGAACGCCGAGGGTTCCGCTTTCCACCGTTGGACATCGCGCCCGCGCAGGAGCGGATAGAGCAAATCGGGTTCGATCGGCTCGGTCACTTCGTCCACCTTGATTTTCGCGCCCTCGGTGAGGTTGCGCACCACGACCAACCCGTCGGGACGTTTCAGCACCACCTCCACCCAATACACCGCATTTGCGCCGCCGCTATTCACCCCCTCGTGAGCCTGATAGTCGGATTTGCCGAGGATTTTGCGCACGGCGCGGATCGCCTTGGGGCGCGCGGTGAGCCAGGGGGAGGTCTTGTCCCTCTTGTCTACCGGTTCAGCATCGAAGTTGAGGCGCCTGGTGGCTGCCTGCACCTCCTCCAGCGTACTATCGTAGGTGAAGCGGGCGCCCCTGGTCTTGCGCCAGATGGTATAGGGCACGGGGTATTGGGTCGGCCTCCCCTTTTCCAGCACCATCACCGCCGTGCGGTTGGAGGCGCCCTCGAAGGGGTTGAGGTTCACCATATCGTCCACGTGGACGACGGCAAGGGGTATTGACTTTTCGCCGTCCCCGGGACACAGAAATCGCCGAAAGCCCTGCCCGGCTCCCGAAGTCTTGAAGAGTGATTGCGTAATGACAAAGCCGAGTTTCCCCCCTTCCCTGAGCAGCCCGTCCATCACAGTGAACGTCATCAGCATCGAGATATCCTTCTTCCCCTTGCCTAGGATCGTGTCCATCCCACCGTGGGGAAAGAGGCCGTAGCGTTCCCAAACCGGTTTGATCGCGTGGCGGTACCCATCGGGCAGATTCTCCCAATTCACCCACGGCGGATTGCCGATGACGTAATCGAACTGCCCGACGGTGAGCGGGGCAAAGTTGTTTTTCAGAAGCCGCGCCCACAGGCCATTCATCCCCCGGCGGTGAAGGTCATGCATCTGCGCGTAGAGGTCACGGGTGAGGGAAACGGCGCGGTCGTCCCACCCCCACCCCGACCCTCCCCCGCCAGCGGGGGAGGGGGACAGTTCGGTCTCGACCCGTTTGATGAAACTATCCGGCCCCAGGCCGGCACGCAGGCTATCTTCCAGGAGGTCGCAGAAGCGGTCGAAGCGCCCTGGAGTGCACAACGCGGCGGGCACACGAAACGTCCCCACGGCGGTGGGGAATTCGTAGACATCGTGGCTGAAGAGGTCCTCGCCCAGTGCCGGCGTGCGCACCGAATCGGCAAGGTAGATAGGAATGGTGATGTCACTGTGCCGATGTTCCAGCAGGTCGGCGATCGTCAGCAAATAGTTCACCCGCGCCGTGAGCACCGCCAACGGGTTCAGGTCAAAGCCCATCACGTTTTGGAGTATGCTCTCCAGCAAGTCGCTCTCCGGCACAAAGAGCGCCCGACCCAGTTCCAGCATGCGCGCGATGATGAGGATGGGGAAGGTACCGGAACCACAGGCCGGGTCGAGGAAGCGCGTGCGCAGGACCTTCTGGCGCAGGCGGGTCTCCTGCACTTTCCGTTTGGGGTCAAAGAGGTCTCCATTCACCTGGACTAGCAGCCGTTGGGCGAGCCAGTCGGGCGTGTAATACTCGCCCAGGTTGTGGCGGATCTCGCGTGGCAGGAGATAGTGATAGAGTTTCTTGAAGAGGTCGCGTGTCTCTTCGGGCACGATGGTCAGGGTCGTCGGGTCGTACTCATCGAGCCGCCTGACAACCTCGCGGATCGCCTCCTCGATCTTGTCGTTCCAGGCGTAGAGGTACCAGGCGAAAAAGTCGCCTTCGAGAAGGTTCGTGATACCATAGGCAGAAAAGATGCCGCCCGATTCCATCTCTTGCAGGCGGCGGCGCAGGGTCTCACCGTCGGCGACGGTAAGGCTCGCAAACGAGGGAGCACCCAGGCGCACGCCGAGGTGCCGCGACACGGCCAACCAGGCCAGGAGTTTGACGAGCAGGGCAAAGTAGGTGTGCAGGACGAAAAAGAAACACTCCGCCTCCTGTGCGCTCCTGACCTCAAAGCCAGCCTTGCGCACCCATTTCTTCAGCGGCTCAAGTTTGCGTCCGCCGAACGCCTCCGAATAATCAATTGCCTCGCTGAAAAAAAGCCGCCACTGCTCGAACAGTTTTGGGACGAGGCCGTCCTGTTCGGCAAGGGCGGGACCGAGGGCCTGGAACAGCCAGCGCAAGATATTCTGCGTGCGCAGTTGTTCAATGGCGAAATCGCAGTTGAGGTTTTCGGAGGTGAGGGCGATGCCGGAGGAAAGCCCCGCCAGCCAGGTCAAAAAACGCTCCAGCGAAGGACGATTGACTTCAACGGGAGATTCTTCGGTCCACCTGCCGCCCACGTAGCGGACGAAGATGAAGAAATACCCGTCAAAGACGACGCCCGCCAGGCGCTCCATCGTACGGCGCTCTCTCTTCGCCAGTCCGGTGATGTAGTCTTTGACCTGCTGAATCGCGTGCCGCGTGGCAGCATCGAGGCTCTTTTTGAGGACGCCGGGGCGTTCGTATTCGATCACCAGGCGATTAAAGACGGCGTCGGCGCGTCCGGTAGCGAGGGTATATTCCGCGTGGGCCAGAGGGGTAAGGCCAACCTCGGCGCAAAACTCGTCCAGCAGCGGATCGATCACCCGGCGAAAATCGGCCTCGACAGGCTTGGATGGGAGCACCTGTCTCAACTGCACATCTATCTTTTGACTCCACCGAGCAATCGTGTTTTCTCTTGCTTCGGGTTGCATGTTGATGCTCCAAGTTCGATCACCAACCAAGGTGCTTCTCCCCCTGTCACCCGATGCTCTCGCCCGGCGATGAGCGCATACAAAACTTGGGAGGCAGAGTTAGGAATTCTTCACACGGTATACAACACCTCGCCCTGCACCACAATCATTCTCAGGAATTGATCTCTCCTTGCCAGACGCTCTTCCAGTTCGGCCACGTCCTGGGGACTCTCCACCATCGGCCTCCCTGCCTCACCCCAAATCCACCGGCTGCTGGCGCGTCTCGGCGTCGGGAGTCCGGGTATTCAAGGCTCGCACACCCGTGCCGCTTCGCGCCAGATCACGTTGGGATAGGAGCAACCTGATACTCGATGCGGGTGGGAAGCCAGACGCGCTGTGAGGCGTCCAGGATCTCGAGCGATACCAGGTTGCCTAAAGCGTCATAGTCCAGGATCACACCCGGCTTATCTTCATCGCTCTCTGCAACAGGTGTGTCGGCAAAGATGACCGTCAAGGTATCGGTTTCGCGGTCATAGATGACTTTCATCAATCAACCCTCCAGTACTTTTCGATCTTTCCGGTGCGATAAACCGTCACCACCTCCGGCGGCTCGCGGTCAATGTCCACGAAAACGCGGAGCAAGTAGGTCCGGGGAGGCTCACCCGCCTCTATCCGCGATTGATACACTGCGCGGCCTTCACGCACATTCTCCGCCTGCTCCGGTGCAGAAAGGACTCGAGCGACATCGGACTCGCCGATTTGACGGCGCGCCATTTCCGTTCGCGCGTGGTCGGTCAGGCGGTATCGTGTGATCGGGGCCGCTTTCATTGTCACCCCAAATCCACCGGCTGCTGGCGCGTCTCGGCGTCGAGGAACTGGGCCAGGCGGTTGCGGAAGACGAGTTGTATCGTGCCGGTCGGCCCGTTGCGGTGCTTGGCAACGATGATGTCGGCAATGTGCTGTTTTTCTGTCTCCGGGTGGTACAGTTCGTCACGGTAGATGAACATCACCACATCGGCGTCTTGTTCAAGACTGCCACTTTCTCTCAAATCCGCCAACACCGGCCGCTTGTCCTGGCGCTGTTCGACCGCACGTGAGAGTTGCGAGGCCGCCACCACCGGCACGTCCAACTCGCGCGCCAGCGCCTTGAGCGAGCGCGAGATGGACGAGACCTCCTGCACGCGGTTCTCGGCACGCACGTCGCCGGTCATCAACTGAAGATAGTCCACTATGATCAGATCCAACCCGTGCTCAGCGTGCAGGCGGCGGGCCTTGGTGCGTAATTGCAGCGCCGAGATAGAGGGAGTGTCGTCAATGAAGATGGGCAGGTCGGCCAACTTGCCGGTGCATTGCACGAAGAGCGGCCACTCGTCTTCCTTCAAATCGCCCAACCGCAACCGCTGCGCGTCAATCCCCGTTTCGGCGGCCACCAGACGCTGGACGTTCTGCTCCGCCGACATCTCCAGACTGAAGATGGCGACGTGCTGCCCGAAACGGGCAGCGTTACGGGCAATGGAGAGACACAGGGAAGTTTTACCCACCGAAGGCCGTGCGGCAACGATGATAAAGTCCGAGTGCTGCAAGCCCCCCAACAACCGGTCGAGGTCCGCAAAGCCCGTGGGCACCCCCAACGGCTCGCCGCGATGGGCGTAGAGGTATTCGATGCGGTCGTAATAGCGGCGGATGATCTCCTGGATCGGCGCCAGGTCGCGGGTGATGCGGCGCTGCGAGACGCTGAAGAGCACCTGCTCGGCGCGATCCACCGTCTCGTCAACGTCCTCGGCCTCCTGGTAGGCCAGTTGCGCGATCTGGCTGGCGGCGCTGATGAGCCTTCTGCGGATGGCGGCCTGCTCGACGATGTGGCCGTAGGCTTCGACGTGGATGGCGCTGGGGACGGCGTTGATCAGACGTGTGATGTAGGCCGCGCCGCCGATCTCCTCAAGTTGGCCACGGCGCTCCAGTTCGTCGCATAGCGTCACAAAGTCAATCGGCTCGCGCCGCTCGTGGAGCGCCAGGATCGCCTCGTACACCCAGGCGTTGTTCTGGATATAGAAATCCTCCCCTTTCAGGAAGGGAGAGACGCGAAACAACGCTTCGGGGTCGATCAAGAGGGAACCGAGTACCGCCTCCTCGGCCTCGACGTTGTGAGGAACCATCTTGTCGGGGGTGGACATCTTTCGCCGCTTCGCTTACGGAGAGAATGGGCACGAGCGACCTGCCGGCTCGCTCACTTCACTGGATCGGCAGATCGTCCAGATCGAGTTTGTCCACGAACTTGCGGAAAGCCGAGAGGTCTTCGCTCTCCGTCTCCTCGCTGATGTCTGCTTCGGGGACAATGGCGTATGCCATCACGCTCTCGTCAACAAAGATGGGCACGTTGGCACGCACGGCCAGGGCGATGGCATCCGAGGGACGTGAATCAACCTCCACGTACCGCCCGTCGAGGGCAATGACGATGCGGGCGTAATAGGTATCGTCGCGCAACTCGCTCACGACGACGCGGAGGACTTGACCACCCATCTCGGTGATGACGTTGTTCAGCAGGTCGTGGGTCAGCGGGCGGGCAATCTCGCGGTTCTGCAGACGGATCACGATGGCTTCCGTCTCGTAAGGGCCGATCCAGATCGGCAGGCAGCGTTCGCTGCCGATCTCCTTGAGCACGATGACGCGGTGCTCCGACATCAGACTCCCCAACACGCGATCTATCGTCACCTCGATCATACTGCGCCTCCTTAATAGTCCTGCCGAATTATTATACCACAGAGGGAAAGAATGGAATAGTGAAAAAGCCGCCAATGGTCCCATCAGGCCCAGAATCCGGATTCCGGGCCTTCTACACTCCGAATGGGGCCTCACTTGGCAATCGTGTCGGCCAGTTTGGCCCGCTCGGCCAGCACGGCGGCCATCACTGCACGCAGCAGGTCCAACGCCTCGACGACGCGCCGGTCGCGCAGGGCATAACGGACGGCATTGCTTTCCCGCGTGGCCGTGACCAACCCGCGCTCGCGTAGCAATTTCAGGTGGCGCGAGACGTTCGGCTGGCTGACCTTCAGCATCTCTGCCAGTTCGTTCACGTAACGCGGGCTATCGGCCAACAGGTACAGGATCAGAATGCGGGTAGGGTCGGCCAACCCCTGGCATATCTGGGCGTGGAGCAGATTGACTTCTTCGACTAGGGTTTGATCCACAATTCTCGAATCTCAGATGAACAACTGGATCTTGGAGTTGGCGGCCTCCTTGACCATGGTCGCCACTCCCACGATGTCCTCTACCTCGGGGATGAGGCCCTCGCGGGGGATCTCGAGCACGTCCATGCTCGTCTTGCAGGCCAGAAAGTGCACGCCTAGATCAATCGCCGTCTGGCGCAGTTCCTCGAGCAGGGTCACTTTCTTATCACGCATCATCTTGTTGAACAGGATGCGCCCGATGCCGCCGAAACTGAAATGGGAGGGGTTCAGGCGATTGATGCCGCCCCGGTTCATCAGGCCCATCATCTTGCCCAGGAAACTCTTGGCCTTGATCGGCTTGCCCGTCTTGATCGCGTTCAGCCCCCAGAAGGTGAAAAAGAGCGTCGTATCCATGCCGGCGGCGGCACAGCCCGTGGCGATGGTGAACGCAGCAAAGACCTTGTCCATATCGCCGCTAAAGACGACCAGCGTGGCTTTGTTATTATCGCTCATTATCCCACCTTCTTTCTGACGTAATAGCGGAAGCATCCATCTCCCGGTTCCTCGCCGAGGAACTCGTTGCCCGTCTGCTCGCACCAGGCCGGAATATCGGCATGCGCGCCTTCGTCGTCGGCGCGGATTTCGAGCACCTGCCCGACCTCCAATTTCTTGACGTTCTTGGCCAGGAGGGCGATGGGCATCGGGCATAACTGCCCAATCGAATCCTGGACCATATCTACTTGAATGTTCATTCTGCTTCACCTCCGTTGCAAATGGACGAATCTACGAATGGGCGAATGACAATAGGCACATCAGAGCCACGGGACGACGTGATGCCGCTCGACCAATCCCACAAAGCCATCGTAATCAATGATCTGGACGCCCTCGACCACTCTGGTGAGGCCGCGTGCCTCCAGGTCGGCCTGCAAAGCATAAATCGGGTGACGCGCCAGCGCCTCCTTGAGCAACTCTTCGCTCGCGGCCCCTTGTGCGGCTGCGTACACACCGTCTTCGTACAGCAGGATCGGCTCGCCTGCCGGCGCGATCCGCAACAACGATTTGAGGTTGCCGAACATCAAGGGGGATTTGTTGACCGTGTACAACATCTTGCCTCCTTAGAACGGCAGCACGATTCCGCACGACTCCAGGACGCGGGCCACGCCGGCATCGTCTACCACTTCGACGCTCATCACCAAGTCGTCCGGCGACAACCCGCGCTCGCGCAGCGAGCCTTCGTGGACGTAGAATTTGGTCACGCCAAAGTCGGCCAGCGTGGGAAAGCCATCGCCCAGCGGCTTCATGTCGAGCGCAGCCGGGTTCTGGCCCTTGACCAGCGCATAGACCCCGTCGTCCACAAAGACGACGCTGATGTCCATCTCGAACACGCCGATGCCTACCATAGAGCGAAAGCCTTCGGCGGTGTAGACCGTGCCATACGGCGCTTTGCGCATCAATACGGCGACCGTGTTGCCCATTATCTGTCTCCTTGACGGTGGAACAATGCGTCAAATCGGGGATGGTTCATTTTCTAGATGAAATTGGTTTACACTTTGTCCCGCTAATCTCCAAAGGTCACGAAGCGGTCGGCATCTTTGAGGTACTCGGCGAGCGATCCCAGGCCCGAAAGCCGCACATGCTCTGCCACCATGTCAGGTCGGAAGCCACGGAAGCGAGCACAGGCGGTGCAGGCCACGATGTCGATCCCTTGCGCGCCCAATGCACTAAAGCGCTCGGCAATATTGCGCTCGCCCGGCGGGTTGATGTAGCCGTTGGCGTTGTTCACGCCGTCGGTGTAGAGAAAAATACCGGCGATCTGATGCCCACGTGCCAACGCGGCTTTGACAAAGTGGTGAGCCGAATCGGCGGCTTGGTGCTGATACGGCCCCTCCAGAACCAATACTCCGATCTTCACGTCCTGCCTCCTGTCACAGACTTGCAAACGGCGAAACGAGCGACTGCTCCAACGTCCCCGCCGCGTACCGGGCCACTGCCTCGCGCACGGTGATCCCGGCGGGAGCCAGATACACCGCGATCGCCAGGGCTTGCAGGGCCATACAGCATTCGGAGTGGATCTGTGGGGTGATCAGCGCCGTCGCACCGCTCTGGGCAATGGCGCGAATCGCCCTTGCGTTCACCTTCCGCGCCGGACCGTCCGGCTGTACCCGCACCATTTCCCATGCCATCGTCTTGGGGTCCACGACGACGAACGAGGTGCATGTGCCAAAAGGAAATTCTAACGGGGCTTCCAGCCCTTCTCCTTGTGCAGCGATGGCGACGCGCGCGGGCATCCCTTTGCGGGACTCGGGTGTCGCCAGGCCGGTGGCCTTGTAGCGTTCGATGGCCTCGCGCACCGTCATACCTTCGACGCCGTCCACGACGTCAATGCCCAGGTCCAAGAGTGTCCGGCGGCAGATGTCCTTGATCTGCCCCGTGATGACGGCAGATACGCCTTGTTTAGCAACGGCGCGGATCGCCGTCAGGCTCACCTGCTCCGGGCTTTCCTGACGGGGCGGCACACTCACGACCACGTACTCCATCGTATCCAGATCAAAGACCAGGAATTGGGTACACATCCCGAACTGCACGCCCACCCACGCTTCGGGCACCGTTCCCATAGATGCAACGGCCACTTTCATACTTCTACCCCTTCCTGCCCGTACTTCCATATTTTGCAATATGAACCACCCCTTAGATTCTGCGTATATCTGTATATACGCATATATTCATATTCAAATTATACCACAACGGAGGCAGAAAAGCAAGCGGAAATCCGGGATGGTTCATTGGTCCGGTGGAATCGGCGCCCCCGCGAAATCCCATTGGAGCGCCGGAATCCCCATTCCGGCGCCCGAAAATCCTTCTCGCTTTCATTCCTGCCGCGCTTGTGGTATACTTGGTGTGTAGACAACATCTGGAGGGAAGCATGAGACACTTTCTCACCCTCGCCGACCTGACGCCCGACGAACTGCGCAGCCTGCTCAAACTCGCCATCGAACTGAAGGCCGAGTGGAAAGCCGGCGGCAATCGCCCTCTGCTCAAGGGCAAGACGTTGGGCATGATCTTCCAAAAGCCCTCGCTGCGCACCCGCGTCTCCTTCGATATGGCGATGCTCCATCTGGGCGGGCATGCGCTCTATCTCTCCCCCGCCGAAATCCAACTGGGCCAGCGCGAGAGTGTGGCCGACGTGGCCCGCGTCCTCTCGCGCTACGTGGACTGCATCATGGCGCGCGTGTTTGCGCATGCCGACGTGGTCGTCCTGGCCGAACATTCACGGGTGCCGGTCATCAATGGCCTTTCGGATTATGACCACCCCTGCCAGGGATTGGCCGACTTTCTCACCATCATCGAATACAAGGGCTGGGAACTGCGCGGGCGTAGACTGGCCTTCATCGGCGACGGCAACAACGTGGCGGTCTCGCTCATCCTCGGCGCGACGATGTTGGGGATGGACTTTGCCATCGCCGGCCCGCTCGGCTATGAATTGCCCGCCGACGTATGGGCACTGGCCCAGAAACTGGCCGAGACCAGCGGCAGCCACATCATGGCGACGTATGACCCCCACGAAGCGGTCGCTGATGCCGACGTAGTCTACACCGATGTGTGGGCTTCGATGGGCCAGGAGGCCGAAGCCGAGGAGCGGGCGCGCGTTTTTGCGCCCTACCAGGTCAACGCTGCGCTGTTCGCAGAGGCCGGGTCTGACGCCATCGCCATGCACTGCTTGCCGGCCCATCGCGGGCAAGAGATCACCGACGAGGTCTGCGACGGGCCCCGTTCGGCGTTGTGGGACCAAGCCGAGAACCGTGTGCATGCCCAAAAAGCCATCCTGGTAGAATTGATCGGTTAGTTCGAGGGACGGAGCCATGGCAGGAAATCGTAAGGTCTTTGAAGAGGCCATGCAGATCGGGGCGGACGCTGCCTGGAATCGGCAGTGGGACAAGGCCATCGCTGCTTACCAGCGCGCGCTGGCCGAGTTCCCCCGCGATACCGATGCGCTGACCGGTTTGGGAGTGGCTTGCTCTGGCGCGGGCCGCTGGGAAGAGGCCCTGAATGCCTATCAACGGGCCAGCGCCCTGTCGCCCAAAGACCCGGTACTGCTGGAACGTGTTGCCCAGACGCAGGAGCAATTGCAGCAAAGCAGGGCCGCCGCTGAAGCCTACATGGCCGCCGCCGAGCGTTACATCAACCAGCAACAGGCTGTCCAGCAGGCGCTTACCTGTTGGCAGCACGCCATTCGCGTCTGGCCCGAATGCCTTCAGGCCCACGCCCAGTTACTCCACTACTACCAGGGGCAAGGCCTGATCAAGGAAGCGGTCGGAGAGTGCCTGGCGCTGACGCACATCTATCGCGGCCAGGGCCAAGTGGACCGCGCCATCCAGGTCTGCGAACACGCGCTCAAGTTGGCTCCACACGACCCGGAGGTCCTGGCACTGTTCGACAGCCTGCGCTACGGTGAGCAGGCGGCTGCAGAACCCGGAGCGCCGTCAGTGGTCGAAGAACTGACCGTATCTGTCACGATGGATTTCAGCACGCCGTCCGAATCCCTCGAAGATCGCAGCAGCCCGGTCGCGATCACCCGCCAGAAGGCACTCTCCGACTTGGCCGAGAGTTTCTTTGAGGAAGAAGCGCCCCCCACCCTTGCCGGCCTCGCGCGCCCCAGCAAGATGGAAATTGATGCGCTCATTGGCCGAGCGATCGAACTCCAGACGCAGGGCAGAATCGAGGAAGCCATCAGCGCCTACGAGAAGGTGGCAGCGGCAGGTGTAGATCAGCCAGCCGTTCACTTCAATCTGGGATTGCTCTATCAGGAGAAACTGCGCTTCGACGCCGCCATCTCCCAGTTCGAGCGCACAGTTTCACACGCCGAGTACACGCTGGGCAGTCACTTTGCATTGGGCGAGTGCTACCGCGCCAAGGGGCGTGTGGACGAGGCGCTGGAACACTTCATCGAGGCGCTCAAGATCGTCGACCTAGCTACCGTCCGGCGCGAGCAGGCCGATGACCTGATCCAACTCTACGAACACCTGGCCGACGGCTATGTTGCCAAAGGGGATCGCGATCAGGCGCTCGAATTCACCAACTCGCTGGTCACCTTCCTCAGCGAGCAAGGTTGGGAAGACAAGGTCGTGCAGGCTCGTCGGCGGCTCGATGCGGTGGCAGAGGAAGGCCCCACCCTCAGTCTGGCCGAGATGCTGGCGTCCCCGGATGCGGGACGCATCCTGGAGTCGGTAGCGCTGGCGCAGGAGTACGTCAAGCGCCATATGTTCTACGCGGCGCTCGAGGAGTGCTACAGCGCCCTGGGACACGCTCCCACCTACCTGCCCACCCATCGCCAACTGGCCCAGGTATTGCTGGCGATGGGCAAGATAGAGGAAGCGGTAAGCAAACTCGTGACCATCGCCGGCACGTACCTGGCGCGCGGGGATGTCCGCCACGCAGTAGGGATGTACAAACGTGCTCTGCAACTGGCACCAATGAACACCACGGTGCGCGCCAGGCTTATTGACGTGCTCGTCAGCCATGGCGCGATCGAAGAGGCACTTGAGCATTACATGATGCTCGCCGATAGTTACTACAACCTGGCGCAGATTGACCAAGCGCGCGAGACCTATCAGGAAGCACTGCGGCTCGCGCCACGGGGCGATCCCCAGAAACGCTGGGCAGTGCGCATCCTCCACAAGATCGGCGATATTGATATGCAGCGCGTGGATTGGAAGCGCGCCATCGGCGACTATGAGCAGATCCGCAAGATCGCCCCTGACGACGAACGGGCACGCCTGATGCTGATGGAACTCTATTACCGGCTGGCCCGGCCCGACCTGGCAATCACCGAACTGGATGGCCTCTTGAAAATCTACCGCGAGAGTGGCAAGACCTCGCGCATCGTCGCCATCCTGGAGGACGCAGTACGCGAACACCCCAACGACATCCCGTTGCGCGCCCGTATTGCTCAGGCGTACCTGGATGACGGGAATGTCGAGCAGGCGGTGCAGCATCTGGACAAACTGGGAGACCTGCAATTGACGGCCGGGCGGGTCGAGGATGCCAAGAAGACCATCCAGGTCATCTTGCGGCTCAACCCACCCAATGCGGCGGCCTACCGGCAACTGTTGGAGCAACTCGGCGAGCCGGCGAGCCGATAAGCGGACATCATGATTCCGCTCGCCTTTCGAAGCCCAACCAGGGCTCACTGAACCGTGACGCAACTGCTATGGTATCTGCAGCGGCTCGACAGGATTGACGTCCTCGACATCCTGCTCGTGGCTCTCATATTCTTCTGGTTGTTGTACCTGCTGCGCGGCACGCGGGCCGTACCGCTGCTGCGTGGCGTGATCCTGCTTGTCATCGCCGTCACACTTTTGACCGGCTTCATCCGTCTACGCGCCTTCGGCTGGCTGACCCAGAAGGCCATTCCGGCGCTGCTCGTCGCTATCCCAGTCGTTTTCCAGCAAGAGTTACGCCGGGCGCTGGAGCGGTTGGGACGGGCCGGGTCGCTGATCGGACGGCCAAGAGGAAGCCGCGCCAACCTGGAGCAGACGCTGGCGACAATTGCCCAGGCCTGCCAGGCGCTGGCGGAGCGACACTATGGCGCGCTCATCGTCCTGGAACGTGAGACAGGACTACAAGAATTCGTGGATACGGGCATCCTGCTCGACGCCACCATCTCCCCAGACCTGCTGGTGACAATCTTTAATCCCCATACTGTGCTGCACGATGGAGCGGTCATCGTGCGGAATGGGCGTGTGCTGGCCGCTGCCTGCGTGTTGCCCCTCTCCAGCGCCTTCCTGGCCGACCGGGAATTGGGGCTGCGTCATCGCGCAGCCCTCGGCGTGACGGAGGAGAGTGACTGCATCGTCGTCGTCGTCTCCGAGGTGCGCGGCACCATTTCCGTCGCCCACAATGGCCGCATCATCCGCAACCTCGATGCCCGACGGCTGGAAGGCGTGCTGCACGCTTTCTATCAACCTGCGTTGGAACGGGCCTGGCCGCGCTGGATCGCCCAGGTGCAGCAGATGATGAAGAGGGACGAACAATGAAAGCCGTGCTGCGTTGGATGGGCAGTACCGTGCCTCTGATGGCACTGGCCCTCGTCCTGGCCTCTCTGGCGTGGGTCGTGGCGCTGGAACAGGAGGACCCCACCCAACAGGAGCGTTACCCTCAGGCGATCCCCGTCGTGCTCACCGGCCTATCCGATGGTATGGTCATCGTGGGTACCTTCGACACACGTGTGCAGGTGACCGTTCGCGCCCCGCAGTCGGTCTGGAGCACGCTCAAGATAGATGACTTTGCCGCGACCGTTGATCTGACGGGACTGGAGGCCGGTGTCCACCAATTGCCGATCCAGGTGCGGCTGAACAAGCGACCCTCCCAGGTGGTGTTCGTTGAACCGCAGACTGTCACCCTGGAGTTGGAGCCCAGGATAGAACGATCCTTCCGAGTACAGATACAGGTCGAGGGAGAACCGGCCATCGGCTACCAACCGCTGACTTCGACCCTAACCCCAACCCTGGTGATAGCAAGCGGGCCTGGCCCATACATTGACCGAATTGCCCAGATTGTCGCCCGCGTCTCCGTGCAGGACGCTATCGCCGATGTTGAGCAGGAATCACCCCTACAGCCGGTGGATCACACAGGCCAGCCTGTCCCCTACGTCACGCTGGTGCCGGCGACGGTCAGGGTGCGCGTTCCGATCAAATTGTCCAGTTCCTATCGTCCGCTGGCGGTCAAAGTTGTCCTTGGAGGACAGGTAGCCCCCGGCTATCGCATCACCAACATCTCCGTCGAACCGCTGGCCGTCACTGTCTACGGCGCCCCGGAGGTCATCGCTGCACTCCCAGGCTTCGTCGAGACCCAAGCCATCAACCTGGAGGGTGCCCAGGATGACATAGTCAGGCAGCCGGCCCTGAACCTCCCCGCTGATGTAACGCTCATCCCAGGCCAGCAACAGGTGGAAGTGCGAGTCTCCATTGAGCCTATTCAGAGCAGCCTGACGATGGAGATTGCGCCGGAGAGCCAGGGGCTGGAACCGGGCCTCGTGGTCACCGTCTCGCTGCAGACCGTGGAGGTCATCCTGGGCGGCCCCCTGCCCATGCTGGATAGGCTGCGGCCCGGCGAAGTGCGCGTTATCCTTGACCTTGTAGGACGCGGACCTGGCATGTACCAGATCGAGCCACATGTGCTGAAGCCGGAAGGGCTGACCGTGCTGAGCATCAATCCCGCCACCGTGCAGGTAGAAATCGTCGCGGTGCTGACGCCTACTCCTACACCGGGCAGGCCATAGCCGATGAACAAGCCAATCGTGGCCCTGGTGGGTCGGCCCAACGTGGGGAAATCCACCCTCTTCAACCGCATCGTCGGCGAGCGTATCGCCGTCGTGGACGACAGGCCCGGCACGACCCGCGACCGGTTGCACGCTTCCGCCGAGTGGAACGGCGTCCCTTTCACCGTGGTAGACACCGGTGGGATCGAGGTGCTGCCAGAGACCGTCGCCGCCGGCAAACGGCCCCGCCCGGAACGGGTGCTGGCGCAGGACTCGGCCCCGTACATCCCGCTGATGCGCGCCCAGGCCGAGCAGGCGATCCAAGGTGCAGATGCGATCATTTTCGTAACCGATGTGACCGGTGGCCTGACCGCCGCCGACAAGGAAGTAGCCGAAATCCTGCGCCACGCCCGCTGCCCGGTGTTCCTGGCCGCCAACAAGGCCGACAACGCCCGTCTGGAGCAGGACGCGCTCGAGTTCTATGCCCTGGGTCTGGGCGAGGTTCATCCCATTTCCGCGCTGCATGGCCGGGGCGTGGCCGACCTGCTGGACGAGGTGGTCAGGGCGTTGCCTACCCCCCCTACCCCCCCTATAGGGGGGGATGGCGGGGTCAAGATCGCCATCGTCGGGCGGCCCAACGTGGGCAAATCCTCACTCCTGAACCGGCTGCTAGGCGAGGAGCGCGCCATCGTCAGCCCCATCCCCGGCACCACCCGCGACGCGATTGACACATTCCTGGAATGGGAGGGTACGCCAATCAGGCTGATTGACACTGCCGGCATCCGGCGACGCGGCAAGGTCGGGCCGAGGGTGGAGCACTATAGCGTGCTGCGCGCGATTCGCGCCATCCAGCGCGCCGATGTGGCACTGTTGATGATTGACGGGTACGAAGGCGTCACGGCGCAAGACGCGCACGTCGCCAGCCTGATCCTCGAAGAGTGGGCCAGCGTGGTTGTGTTGGTGAACAAGTGGGACGTAGTGGAGAAGGATTCGATGACAATGGCAGAATACACCCGTTGGGTGCGCGAGACGCTGCGTTTCCTCGATTATGTGCCGGTGCTGTTCATCTCCGCGCTCACGGGGCAGCGGGTGGATAGAGTGCTACCGACGGCGCTGGCCGTGCACCAGGCGCGCTTCCGACGCATCCCCGACGAAGAACTGGCCCGGATAGTGGAAGATGCACTGGCCCGTCATGCCCCGCCCAGTAAGCGCGGGCGACGGCTCAAGGTCTATTCCGTCCGCCAGACCGGTGTGGCCCCACCGACCTTTGTCTTTCGCGTCAACGATCCCGACCTGTTGCACTTTAGTTACGAGCGATATCTGGAGAACCGGCTACGGGAGGCCCACGAGTTTCCCGGCACGCCGCTGCGGCTCATATTCCAGCAACAGAAATCCCGTAAGGCAGGAAGCAGGAGACAGGAGGCAGGAAGCAGGAGGCAAGAGTAGCACCCACATCCTGCATCCTGCATCTTTCCACATAAAGCAATAGTACCTTGAGAATGAAATCCTTGCACGTTGGGCAAGAAAATTCACCACGAAGGACACAAAGTCACACAAAGGAAATAAAGGAATTCCTTCGTGTCCTTTGTGTGCCCTTCGTGCCCTTGG
>DAOUBA010000138.1:0-3318 GCA_034432855.1 Anaerolineae bacterium
CGTAGATGGTCCAGGCTTCGCCTGCGCTCACCGCCTCCTGGTTGCCCACATTGTCGGCGGCTGCTACGGCGAATTCGTAGCGCCCCTCCTGGGTGAAACCGAAGTCGAACCGACCCGCGTTACCCGGCTGTGCGGCCAGGCCGCTCGCCTGCCAGGCCTCATTCTCGAAGCGATACCACAAGTGCGTGAGGGCCACGCCGGAGGCGTGATCGGTGGCCGTCCATCGGATGCTGACCGGACTCGTGGTGGCGTAGTACGGCGTCTGGGTCACCCGCGCCTCCGGCGGCACCGCGTCGCGCGTCACCGTGAAGGCAGCGGTAGCCGTATTGTCCGCCCGGTCGGTCGCCGTGATGGAGACCGCGCCGTCGAAGGTGGAAGCCGCCGTGAAGGTGTAGACCCGGCTGCGGCCGGTAGCCGTGACGCCGGAAAGCGAATAGACATCGCCGGCACCCGTCGTCTCCGGGAAGGCCACCTGCGCCAACCCCGCCAGTGTGTCCGTCGCCACGACGGTGACGGTGTAACTCCCGCTCCCCACGCCGTAGTAGACCGTCCCACCGTCCACGTGCGCATACGGGCTTTGCTCGACAAGCGCCACGAGTGTGACCTGCGGCCGGGTGTTGTCTACCGTGAAGACCGCCTCCCCCTGCCCGACGTTCCCCGCCGCATCCCACGCCCGCACCCGCGCCACGTGCTCCCCCTCGACCACGCCCGCCGGCAGGTAATAGGTTGCCTGCCAGACCCCACTCCTCTCGGCCAACGCCATCTCGCCGCTGCCGGAGATGTCCGGCAGACCCAACAACGCCTGGACGATCGGGCCGGCGTCGCCGAAAGTAGCGCTCACCGTCAACCCACCCCCGGCGCGCACGTAGGGCCGCGCCGTCAACGCCACCGTCGGACTGACCGTATCCAGCATCCGCCAGGCCACCGCCGAAGGCGCCGAGCGATTCCCCGCCAGGTCCCACGCCTCCGCCCACAGCGCGTTCGGCCCTTCGAGCAGCCACGCCGCCACCGACCACCACCCGTTGGCATCCGCCGCCGTCCCCGTGACCGCCTCCCCAACGTGCACCGCCACTCGCGCCAGCGGCTCCGCCTCGCCGCTCACCTCCAGGGCAGGATCGCGGGTATAGCCGCTCCCCTGCGGCCACACCAGCCACGGCGCCGCCGGCGGCACCCAGTCCACCCACAGCGCCGTCTTACCCTCGCCCTTCAACCCTACCCGATCCACCCCCAGATAGCGAACCGCGTGCAGCCCGTTCTCCAGCGCCCGCGTCACCGTGTAGACCCCTGTCCACAGCCCCTCTACGCCGGGGACGGCGTTCACCAGGCCGACCTCTTCCCCCGTCGGCAGTGTCGCCGTGACGTGGCGCGTCTCCGGCCCGGCGGGATGACCCGCCCCGCGCGCCGTCGCCCACAGGGCGAGCCGCGTCCCCTCCGTCGCCAGCGTCGGCGTGATCCCCACCGCCACCAGCGGCGGCTCGACCACCAGCCGCACCGCCACCGGGGCGCTCGCCCCGCTCTCGTGACCGGAGGGGTCGGTAGCCGTCGCCTGCAGAAGATTCCAACCACCGTTGAGCGGGAACAGCCGCCCCCAATGACCGCTCCCGTCCACCGGCGCGGTGAACGTGAACGCCCCCCCCTTTTGTGACCGTCGTCTGTTACCCGTTGTATATCTTTTCCGGCCGGTGATGCGCACCCAGGTCGAGAGGCCCACGTGGAAAGCTCAGCCCAATTGTGCTGCGGTTGCCCAATGATAGTGGCTACCGCAAACTACTATTGTACCTGATACTCTACCGTGCCGACTTCTGCGGAAAGAATCTTGAATTCAACTTTGTATGTGCCTTTGGGTAGTGAACCCTGCACTATCTCAATGCAATAGCCCCCAGTCACCCAGCCATCCGATGTGTAGAACGCGCTGACCAGATGCTCCTCTCCTATTCTGCGCCCTTCGTAGTATTCGATAACAGTTAGAGAAGGCAGTTCTGTGTCAGGAGGTAGTGCCGCACGTATCTCTTCTATATCATTCTTGAGTTTTGCCTTTACAGCGATACAGATTTGCCGATCGTTCTCAGTAAAGACATTGGTAACAGAGGTGGGAGTGTGCCCTTCCAGAGCCCGGCATGGGACAACCTCTGCATCCTCAACTTCAAACAGGAACGAGTCGACCTCAAACTCGAAAGGCAAGGTCCAGCTACCTGCGCAAGCGATCAAACTCACTAACCCCAGAATAAGTATACCCTTGCCTATCCATTGCTTATGCCGCCTGGGATAGGCCCATTCCGTTCCTTCCATCGTCATAACAGACGCTCCCCTTGTCTCACTTCACCCTATGCCACTTTGGAGGCTCGTCGTCCCGCTCGATGTAGGGCCAGACAATGTGCCATTTAGTCTTAACCCTAACGGGTTGATAATACTCGCTTACTTCGCCCTGGTGAATGTACTGTACGTCCACCAATATGCGATATCCGCGCTCATCGTAATTGTAGACTTCGAGGACATATCCCTCGCTGGAGAACCTGACAAGTTGCCTCTCAACCACTAACTGCCGCTCAAGACCTATGAGGTGAATTTTGCCAAGCGCTGTGATGTCGACCAACGGTAGTTGGGACGCGTTGATCTCCATGACCAGCTCCGGCTCAGTTTCCCAGGTCTCCACAGGCCCGACAGGTGTCCGAAGACCTCGCTGTAAGGTCCCAGAATCCAGATCAACGATTGTATCGGGTTGATCTATCCTCTTGATTACGGGAGTCGCTTGGGGTATCCGAGGCGTGGGCACCGGAAGAGGTAATTTAGGAGTTGCGGAAGGAGTCGGAGTTGGCGTAGGTGACAAAACCGGTGTCGGCGTCGGTTGTGGCGACGATGACTTTGGCGGTGGATCCGTTGACTTTCTCCTTTGAGGGTTCTCTTTCGGGCTCTTCTTCGCATGCCCATCCGGATCCACAAATCGCAGCGGGTTGTTCCCGGCATACGTGTAGCGATTCCAGTCCTGCGGATTGGCCGGTACCGGCACAACCGTATCCGCGCTCACGAAGCGCCCCAGCGCCGGATGGTAGTAGCGCGCCCGCATATACACCAGCCCCAACGCCGCATGCCCCCGATGTCCCGTGAAGCCGACATCCGTTGGAAAAGTGCCCTCCTGCCACCGGACGCCGCCGTAGGGGAGGAAGCGTTGCTGGGCCGTGATGCGTGAGGCGTGATCCGTAACCAGGCTCACGCTCCCCAGGTGGTCGGTGTGCAAATAGTATACCACACCCTGGGCCCGTAGCGCAATGCGGACGCCACCATGATGATAGTATTTCGTGACACGCGGGACGCCCGCAC
>DAOUBA010000139.1:0-10925 GCA_034432855.1 Anaerolineae bacterium
CCAAGGGCACGAAGGGCACACAAAGGACACGAAGGAATTCCTTTATTTCCTTTGTGTGACTTTGTGTCCTTCGTGGTGAATTTTCTTGCCCAACGTGCAAGGATTTCATTCTCAAGGTACTAATCACCAATCCCTGATACCCAATGTTCTCATCCCAACGAATCCTGCTCATCATCCTGCTCCTCTTCACCATCCAGGGGATCATCTACAGCATCGTCGTCCCGCCCTTTGAGGCCTCCGACGAAAAGTGGCACTACCCGATGGTGAAGTATATTGCCGACCATTGGACGCTGCCTGTACAGGTGCCCGGCATCGAGACGGATTGGCGGCAGGAAGGCAGTCAACCGCCATTGTACTATTTTGTGGGGGCGCTTGCCACGTTCTGGATTGACACCTCGGACCTGCCGGCTGTCCGCCGTCTGAACCCGTATGCAGATGCCGGGGCCACGCCTGATGGCAACGTCAACCTCGTCGTCCACCACCCGGCGCTGGAGCGCTTCCCCTGGCGGGGGACGGTACTGGCGATCCACATCGTGCGGCTGCTTTCGGTGCTCATGGGCACGGCGGCGGTCTATCTGACCTATCGCATCGTGTGTGAGGTCTTTCCCGACCAGCCGGGGTTGGCACTGGGCACGGCGGCCATCCACGCTTCCACGCCGATGTTCGTCTTTATCTCGGCCTCGGTGAACAATGATAATCTGACGGTGCTCTTGTGTAATCTGGGTTTATGGTTGATTCTCCAATGGGTTAGCAAGTCAGCGGGGGAGCAAATCGCAAATGACCATCGGTCACTGCTGTTATTAGGGCTTGTCCTTGGCCTTGGCGCCTTGACCAAGTCCAGTGCGCTCGGCCTGATCCCCGTAGCGGTGCTGGCCGTGCTCATCCGCGATGGGCGCCTGTATAAGGCGTCGTTGCTCCGCCGATTGGGCTTATTCATCGTTCACTGTGCATGGCTCATTCTCCCCGTTCTGGCCGTGAGCGGCTGGTGGTATCTGCGCAACCTCCGTCTCTACGGTGATCTCACCGGCCTCAACGTCTTCATCGAGGTGCTGGGGAAACGCGAAATCCCCGCCGACCTGGCGCAACTGTGGCGCGAGCGGTTCAGTTTTCTGGCGGGCTACTGGGGCAACTTTGGCGGTCTGAACGTGCCGATGGCAGCGTGGGTATACGGGATGTTGAATGCCGTTGTGGTCATTGCGGCTTTGGGGTTGATCATCGCAGCTGTCCGCTGGCAGATCGGCAGATTGCGTGACTGTGCCAGTTTGCAGGTCGAGTTCACTCCCCTGCTCCCCCGCTCCTCTGCTCCCCTGCTCCTCTGCCTGCTCTGGGCCCTGGCCGTTCTGATCCCCTGGATGCAGTGGGCACGGGTAACCTGGTCATCGCAGGGGCGCCTCGTCTTCCCCGCCATCGCCGTCTGGTCGTTGCTCCTCGCCCTGGGACTCGACGCCTGGTTTCCACGCCGTTCGGCTATCGGTCACTGGCTGCTGGCCCTCTTTCTGCTCGCCTTGAGCGTCCTCGCACCCTGGCTCTGGATCCGTCCCGCCTACGCGCTTCCACCACAGTTAAGCGACGCTCAGGTCGTCGCGATTCCCCACCGTCTCGACGTGGATTTCGGGGGCACGATGCGCCTGCTGGGATACGACCTGGAGGCGGAGAGCGTCGAGCCGGGAGGCCAGGTGCCGGTCACGCTCTACTGGCAGGCGCTGGCTCCGACCGAAAGCGACTGTACGGTCTTTGTGCACCTGTTGGGGGAAGGCGATCTGATCGTCGCGCAACGTGACACATTCCCCGGCCTGGGGCTGCTTTCGACGACCTGGTTCGAGCCGGGATTTCGCTGGGCCGACCGCTACGTCCTGCGCGTGCCGGATACAGCCTTTGCGCCCGACTCGGCCCAGATCGAAGTGGGAGTGTACGAAAGTGCGACCGGCATACGTCTGCCCGCTTCAAGCGGCGGCGACAATGTGCGTTTCGGACGGATCGAAGTGCGCCCTCGCGCCGGTGATTTCCCCAATCCGATCTCGGTCAACTTTGGCAACCGGATGGCGCTGGTCGGCTACGATCTCGACAAACGGGTGGTGCAACCCGGCGAAATGATCACGCTCACCCTTTACTGGTCTGCCTTGCGGCGGATGGACGAGAACTATACCATCTCGGCCCAGTTGATTGACTCGGCCCAGCGTAAGGCGGCGCAACTCGACAGTTGGCCGCAGGATGGGGCGGCACCGACAGCAACCTGGCAGCCAGGGCAAGTGGTGACGGACACACGGTTGCTGACGATCGCGTCGGATGCTCTGCCTGGGGTTTACGATGTGCGTATTGTGGTGTATCATGTGCCCCGGGACGAGATCGTCCATCTGCCGGTGATCAGGCCCGGCGAGATGCTCGCCAGCCACGTCGTATTGACGCGAGTGCGGGTAATGCCATGAACTCCCTCACCCTATCCCCCTACTCCCCCTTCCCCTCTCCCAACTTTGGGAGAGGGGAAGGGGGACAGAGGGGGTAGGGGTGAGGGCCACGATAAACAAATGGAAATTTCCAGCCACCTCCACGCCCAACTCGATGCCTTCCCGCGCAAGCCGGGCGTCTATATCATGCGCGACGCGAACGGCAAGGTCATCTACGTCGGTAAAGCCGTCAGCCTGCGCGACCGCGTGCGCTCCTACTTCCACACCTCGGCCTGGGAGAACCCCAAGGTGCGCGTCCTGGCCTCCGAAGTTGCCGACCTCGAGTTCATCATCACTGACTCGGAACTCGAAGCGCTTATCCTCGAAGCCAATCTCATCAAAGAGCATCGCCCACGTTACAACGTGCGCCTCAAGGACGACAAGCGCTACCCCTACATCAAGATCACCTGGGCCGAACCGTTCCCCAAGGTCTTGATCACGCGGCGGATGGAGCAGGACGGCAGCCGCTACTTTGGCCCCTTCACGTCGTCTCAGGCGGTTCACCAGACGCTCGACCTCTTGCGCAAGTCGTTCCCCTACCTGACGTGTAACCGCGAGATCACCGGACGCGACCCGCGCCCGTGCCTCTACTACGACATCAAACTCTGCCTGGGCCCCTGCATCGGCGCGGCGACCCAAGAGGAGTACCGCGCGATGGTCAAGAGCCTGGCGCGTTTCCTCGAAGGGCACAGCGAAGAGGTCATTGCCGATCTTCAGGCGCGGATGATGGCCGCCTCCGAGGCGCTCGATTTCGAGCGGGCAGCACTCCTGCGCGATCAACTTCAGGCCGTGCAGCGTGTCGTCGAAAAGCAGAAGATCGTCTCTGCTGCCGGCGTTGACCAGGACGTGGTCGCCTTTGCCCGCGAGGATGGGGATGCCTGCGTGCAGGTCTTTTTCATCCGCGGCGGCAAACTCCTGGGACGAGAGTACTTTGTGCTGGAGGGCGCGCAGGACGAGGACGAGCGCGAAGTGATGACCGCCTTCCTCAAGCAGTTCTACGAGGAGGCCGCCTACGTCCCGCCGGAAGTGCTGCTGCCGGAGCGCGTCGAGGAGGCGCTCATCATCGAGCAGTGGCTCAAGCAAAAACGGGGCGACACCGTCACGCTCACCGTGCCTCGACGCGGGCAGAAGCGAGAACTGGTAGCCCTGGCAACGCAGAACGCGGCAGAGACGTTGGCCTCGT
This sequence comes from Anaerolineae bacterium, assembly GCA_034432855.1. Classification (GTDB taxonomy): domain Bacteria; phylum Chloroflexota; class Anaerolineae; order B4-G1; family B4-G1; genus DAOUBA01. Next base: position 3,628 of record DAOUBA010000139.1, read on the forward strand.
TGCGCGCCCAGTGGCAGACGGATACGCACAGGCAGGAGCAGGCGCTGGCGGAAATCCAGGAGGCGCTCAACCTATCCCAGCCGCCGACGCGCATCGAATGCTACGACATTTCGACCCTTCAGGGCGCCGAGACCGTGGGCAGCATGGTCGTTTTCGAGCACGGTGTCCCGCGCAAATCCGGCTATCGCCGCTTTGTCGTGCGCAACGTGGCCGGGCAGGACGATTACGCCAGCATGCGCGAGGTGCTCGAACGCCGCTTCCGCCGCTGGCAGACCGCCACCTCCGGCGAACTCTTGGGCAGCCGTGATGTCAAGGGCTGGGCACAGTTGCCGGACCTGCTCATTGTGGACGGTGGTAAGGGGCAACTGGGTGTTGCCGTCGAGGTCTTGCAGTCGTTCGACCTCCTCGAGCAGGTGCCGGTGGCGGCACTTGCCAAAGAACGCGAAGAAATCTTTCTGCCTGGCAACCCCGACCCCGTCATACTCCCGTCACGCTCGCAAGGGCTATTCCTGATTCAGCGTGTACGCGACGAAGCCCACCGCTTTGCCGTCACTCACCACGAGACGCGCCGGCGCAAGGCCGGGATTGCGTCGCAATTGGATAACATCCCCGGCGTGGGCCCTGCACGCCGCAAGGCGCTCCTCAAAGCCTTTGGCTCCATCGAAGCTATTCGCGCTGCCAGCGTCGAGGAGATCGCCGCCGTGCCGGGCATCCCCAAGACGGTTGCCCTACGCATCAAGGAGCACTTGTAGCCGGTAGATTGGTAGTTGGTAGATTGGGGGAGGTTGTTGAAACTGGACAGTTGTGCTATAGTTCTGGCGTGGTAGACTCGGAAGTGGACGGTGGATCAAGACCTGCTCCCAACCCCCAATTCCCAATTTACCAATCACCAATTTACTAATCACCAACTATCAGCCTGAGCGGGTTGATGTGGACATTTTGACCGTAGCACAATGGCGCTGGTTCGGCGGCGCGTTGCTGATCCTGGCCGTGATCCTGGCGGCGCTGTGCATACCCCAATTTCGCAAAGCACGTCGTGCCCCGTACTACATTTTGCGCCGCAACGCCCTCCGGCGCGGGACGTGCTTTCTGTTGGCCGCGGTGGCACTGCTGGCCACCGGCATCATCCTGATGATCGCGGCGGCGCGTCTGGTCGTCGTTGTCACCCTACCCACCCCGCTCCCCACCCCAACCCTCACATCCACGCCTGCGCCCACCTCCACCCCGCGCCCCACCCGCACGCCGACCGCTACTCCCACTCATAAGCCTACGGCTACTGCGCCTCTGATCCCCACATTTACACTCACACCCACGCCCGGACCGACCGTGCCCATTCCCGAGAGGGTATTGACTCCATGGCCATCTGCTGTGCCCGCGGGAGAAGGTGCACGCATCACGCCGAGATACATAGCGATCGGGGACGCAGAAGGCCATCTGCAGGGCAGAGGCACCCAATTTCCAGCGGGCGATTATTGGGTGTACCTGACCTTTGCGTACGAGGGAATGCAGGATGGTGTTATCACCACCTTCGCCTGGTACAAGGACGGAGCGCCATTCGAACGCTGCTCCGATACGTGGCTGTGGGGAACGGTCGAGGGTCGGCGATGGGGTGTAAGAGGACAGCGGCTATACGGCTGTGGGCCGCGAGGAGGGTGGGAGCCAGGCCGCTATGAAGTCCACGTCTTTATCGAAACCCGGTTGCAGGGGATCGCGCAGTTTACGATTGTGGAGCAGCCGACGGAGGAGCCGACGCCGACCCCGACGGCGACCGTGGAGAGCCCGTGAAGACGTGATGCACAGGATGTAATTACGTTTTACGCTTTACGTTTCACGCCTTACGTCAAGGCAACAACAGCACCAACACCACCGCCGAAACCGCCGGCACCGTCAGATTGTCAATCCCCCACGACGACACGGCCTCGACAATTGTCGCAGCCAGCGCCGTCGCCGCTGCAACCCCCATTGCGGTGGGCAGAGCGACTTGGCCGATCAGGACGAGTGGGATCAGCGTCGCCACGAACCCGGCGAGAAACATCACCGCCGAGCCCTCCAGCGAGCGTGTGTTTCCCAGGATCGTATAGCGGTGTTTGCCGATGCGCCGCCCGGCCACCGCCGCCAGCGCGTCTCCCCAGGTCATCGGCATCAGGCTCGCGATCAGCAGTTCGGGCCGCTCCCAGAGGAACCAAATCACCACCGCAAACGAGAGCGGGAAGTAGACCGTGCCCAGTTTCCACCGCTCGCCGGTCTCCATCGCCTTGAACGTCCCGCGCCAGTGGGAAAGCGCGTTGATGGCGACGAACGCCAGCGGCGGGATGATGGCCCACGCACGGCTTGTGAACAGCAGCACCGTCCCGTAGGCCCACATCCCCACCGCGATGTGGATGAACTTGCGCGTGAAATCCACACTGTAGCCACGCCAGCGGCGCAGGCTCTCACCGACGCCGATCATGGCAAAGACATACACAAACGAGACGATCAACGCAATGGCGTCGCGTGACATATCGGGCCTCCCACGGAAGCGACGAACGCGTCTTCCTCTATGTCGGTTTCAACAGTGCGGTGATATAGCCCACCCGCAGGTCCTCGCCGATGTCCCCGCTGCCGATCACGATCGGTGTGGTGCCCGGGCGGGCGAAAACGACGTTGCCGTTGGCATCGCGCTCGAACGTGCCGAACTCTGGTCCTCCGAGCGTCTCCAGTATGGCGGGACCCTCCTTATCCGCACTGGTGGCCTGTACGACCAGTGCATAATCCCCTTCGCCGGCGCCCAGGAATCCGCGCTCCGTTTCGGGGATCTCGCGGGCGTAATACTCCACCCCCGGTAGGAGCGTTACACGCTGACGGCCTTTCACAGCCTGCGCACGAAAAGTCTTGCCACCGATGCTCAAGCGACGCCCTAGCACATACTGATCTATTTCCAGATCGGCAATGGCAAAACCGCTCCCGTCGGCGCCGGAGAGGATGATGGGCACACAGATGCCGGCGATGGGCCTATCGGCTGCCCGCGCCCGCAGGTCGGTCAGGTACTCGATCAACGTCTCCATCCAGCGCACAGTGCGGGTGCCAATTTCGACTTGTTCCAGAGCATTGATGGCGGCCCACTCGTCCTTGACCAATGCAAACAGGTCGCCCGATTGCTGATACCATCTGAGCGCATCTATGTCGTTGCCCAGCAATTGATGCACCAGCCCCAGCGCATAAGCGGCCACGGCTTCGTTGTGGCGCTGGTAACGCGATGCCTGACGTTGGAAGATGCGATGGGCCTTTTGACAATCGGCCAGCGCCGGTCCCAGTCTGCCCATCTCACGGTGCACGTCTCCCAGGTGGATCAGCGCCGCCCCGTGGGCAGCCTGGGCGCCGGCTTCCCGGCTGACCCCCACGGCGTCCAGCGCGCACCGCTCGGCCTGTAGCAGCCGACCCTCTGCGCGCAGTGCACGGCAATCACCCAGCAGATCGTCAAGGAACGGCGAGAGCTCGTCGTGGCTGAGCAATTCGGATGGCGTGAGTTTGGGTGGCAGGCTGATCATTCCTCATCGCCCTCCTTCAACTCTAGTCGCCAGGTCTTTCGTCGTTCGCCCGCCTTTCCGGCCTCGGTTTCGAATAGCGCCTGTAGCCGTTTCAACGTCCGCATGGCCTCCGGCGGCATAAAGTCATAGGTGTAGGTGTTGTAGAACATCCAACGCAATGCTTCCACAAAGCGCAGTGCCAGGATATATGGCTCGGCCACACCGTGACTGGCAATCGTGGATTGCAGGGCCTCTGTGAGAATCACCGCCATCTCGGCCTGCGCCTGGATGCGGGCCATGTCCATGCGTAGCAGTTCCGCTTCTCCTTCCACCTTGCTCATCAGCGCACGACGCTCCCAATCCGCCTGCCACGCCTCGATCCACTGCTTGGAGACGATCTCCGAGAGCCGTCTGGTGACCTCCGCATCCCTGGCCTTCACTTCGATTGCACCGAGTTGCACACCGAGCACCCTGGCGCCCACACTACCGGCTGCCTTACGCAATTCCGCTTCTAGCCGCTGGCGGATTTCCTCACGGGGATGCGGCTGGTCGGGCTGTGGGGGGGCCAGCAGCCAATCCAGCCGGTACTCGGCCAGGACACTACGCAAGATCCCGTCGGTGAGACCGATCACGACCCGTCCTGCCCACGTGCGGCGTGCCTCCTCTTGCTCTGGATCGCGGATCCACTTGCTGTTCGCTGCCAGAAAGACGGCCTTCTCCGTGTACGGATACGGCTCCTTGTCGGTCGGTTCCTTGATATGCTCCCGTCCCTCTGCGTCGCGGATGCGGTCGTCAATCTTGAACGAGACGTCCGCTTCACAACTGACCGGGATACCTTCCTTGGTCAGGCCCGATACCTCGAAGACCCAACGCTGGGGCCGAAGGTCTATGACTTCCCAGACGCGCTCGAAGCGCTCGAGTTTGTGAAAGCCGGCACCCAGGACGCGTTGGAGCCGTCCGCACTGCTCGGTGACCACTGCCGAGTCGTTGTAGACCAGCATCCAGCAAGGGCCACCAACCTGCCCAAGCGGGGTGTCGCCTCCCGAGGCAACCTTCCCCCCGCTGATTCGCAGATAGGGACGGAATCCCAGTGGGCCGAACACGAGACGATTCAGGGTATCGTGCGCTTCGCCAAGATCCTTGATGTCATACAGTTTGTGGAGCAGACGCGAAACCAGAGCGGGGATCGCGACGAATCCACCTGCGATGGGAAGCACCAGGCGCGTCACAGCAAGTGCCAGGAGGATTGTGCCCCACAGCGAGGTGGGTCCGATTGCAGAGCCAGGTGCCGCTCTGGAACGCAACCATGTCTCGGCCACCAGCGCCAGCAGGGTGGCGAAGAATAACGGCCCGCCCAGCGCAATCAGCGTCAGACTCAGATTGCCTTTGTATTTTCCGAAAGAAAAGCCGCCCACTTCCCCGACCCCGCTATTCCTCGACGATCCGGCGGATGTTCATCAATGCCTGCACGGTTCCCTCGGGCAACAAGGCCCCTACCGATGCTTTTCCCGCCAGCCCATCCAGAACCGACACGAGCAGATTGAGGGTATCCTCAGGGCCGATCTCGGCCTTTGCCGCGCTCAATTCCTCTAGTTGCCGCCCCAGGCTCAGGATCAACTCCGCCTGGGCCTCCGCACGGGCGCGTTCGACCTGACGCAGCCATTCGGCCCGCCCTTCTGCCTGCGTCAGCGCGACCTTGCGCGACCACTCCGCCTGCCAGGCGCGCACCCGTTCCACGTATACCTCGCTGTCCGCCGGTTCTATGTCGCTGATTCCCCCAACGAGCAGTTGGATGCCCAGCGGTTCCAGTTGAGGGGTCAGCTTTTCGACGAATTTATCGTTGATGGCCTTGCGTGGAGGATCGCCACCGGGCTGATGAGGGCCATACAAATCGTCAAAGTTGTACCGGCTGATGATGTCCTGCAAGACACGCTCGCCGATCTGGGGCGGCAGTTCGAACCATTTGCGCTGCTTCATTCTCTCGGGCGTCTGCCCCTTGCCGATATGTTCCACCTTTTCGGCGGCATGCATGGCTTTGAACACGGCGTTCTTGCGATAAGGCAGGGGCTCACCCAGGCTCGGTTGCCGGCCGCGTGCGTCAATCTTGAACGTCACGACCACCCCTACCTTGACCTTGATGCCGTCCTTGGTCAACGCCTCCACGGGAAACGCGAAGGACTGGGGACGGAGGTCTATAACGCGCACCCGATCGGCATAGCCCGTAAAGACAACGCCAGGACCATACGCCCCCTTGAACTTGATGCCATCGGAGATTGCCACGGCGTGGTTGGCATCGGTGAGCACCAGGCCGGGGCCCAAAGCGAGGCGGCTATATGGATCCCCCGGCACCCGCTCCTTCAGCCTCTCCTCCGGACGCAATTCGTCCACCACGACGTAGGCGGGAAAGTTCAAGCCCAACGCAAGATCCCGCAGAAAGTCGAAGACTTTGCGCCGGTCGGGTTTTTCGGGAAACGGCAGGATAAAGCCACACGTGATGTAGAGGCCCGCCAGGAAGACCGCCCCGCTGGCGAGCAGGGACAGCAACAACACTACTCCGGCGGCGTACTCCTTCAGCACCAGCATCAGGATGCCCCACAATACGAGCCAGCCGCCGCCGAACATCCAGACCTCGGGTCCCTCTAATGGCCGCAGGAACACGAGCGCGATCAGAGCGGGGATGCCCAAGGCGAGGAGGATGGTGAGAGCACGAGAAACGATTGCCGGGGGCAAGTTCACGTAGCGAGCCAGTCCCCAGGCCCACAAGACAGCGAGTAACAGCGTCACGACAACGGCGGCGGGCTTGCTCTTGAGCCAAAAGTACAGCAGCAGGCAGACGCACAGGCCTGCGAACCCCCAACCATAGGCGACCGTGAGGAAGATATTCAACCCGCGCAGAAGCGCGAGCAAGTTGAGCCTGGCCAGGGTACTGCTTATCGTGAAGTGCAGCGCGAACAACAAGGTCAGAACAGGCACGATCAGCATCGCAAAGCAGCCAATCGCTTTGCCGGGTGATCGATCGAGTTCCTGCTCTTCGAGCGTCACAAGTTCTTCTTGCGGGCTCTGTGGTGTGCTCATAGGCAAGGCGCAGTAGGGGAACCCAGAAGATGCTATACCACTTGTTGGAAGCATAGCACAGATTTAACCCTGGCGCAAGTTGGAGTGGTGAGCAGTTGACCTGTCGCTCTCGTCTGTTTCTGCTATAATACTCAATATGCAGACCAAACTCTGCCTCTCGCTCTGTCTCCTGCTCTTGCTGGCTGTCGGAGCCGCCGGCCGGGCCCGCGCAGGCGATGCCCTGCCTCAACAACCTCCACCGCCTGCCCAGGCTGCGCTCGAACCCGACTTGGCGCGAGCCCTGGCACAGGCGGATTCTGACGACGTTTTGCCCGTCATCCTCGTGCTGCGTGAACAGGTCAACCCGGCGCAGGCCGTCCTCGCAGCCACGCCTGCCGAGGCCCGCCCCCGGCTGGTCGCCGCCCTCCAGTCCACAGCCGCCCGTTCCCAGGCTTCCCTGCGGGCCTACCTGGGCGAAGCGCGCGCCGCGGGCCAGGTGGAATCCTATACCCCTTTCTGGATCTTCAACGGCGTCGCCGTCCGCGCCCGCCCCGCCGTTATCCAAACCCTGGTTGCCCGCCCCGAAGTCGCTGTCATCCAACTCGACCACTATCGGCAGTGGCTCGCTGGCGAAACCCCAAATCCCAAACTCCAAATCCCAAACCTCAAGCCCCAAACTAACCAACCGGCCAACCAACCAACTAACCAACCGGCCAACCAACCAACTAACCAACTAAC
>DAOUBA010000140.1:0-54601 GCA_034432855.1 Anaerolineae bacterium
AGAAAATTCACCACGAAGGACACAAAGTCACACAAAGGAAATAAAGGAATTCCTTCGTGTCCTTTGTGTGCCCTTCGTGCCCTTGGTGGTTTTTGGTTCCGGCTTGTCCGGGTTAGGGATTAGGGGCTTTCTCTGGGGCCTGCTCCTTTCCTCAATCCCCAATCCCTGATCACCACTTGTCGTTTTCCGCTCTCGTCGCTTTGCGGTATAATACCCCCGAATTCCAACCCCGGAGGTCATATCTTTGGAAGTCGGCATCGTTCAGACGGTAGACATCGAACAAGAGATGCGCACCGCGTACCTGGACTATGCGATGAGCGTCATCGTCGCGCGCGCCCTGCCTGACGGACGCGACGGCCTCAAGCCGGTGCAGCGTCGCATCCTTTACGCGATGTACGATATGGGCCTGCGCCCCGATGCGCCGTACAAGAAATCCGCACGCATCGTCGGCGAGGTGCTCGGCAAGTACCACCCGCACGGCGATATGGCGGTCTATGAGGCGATGGCGCGGATGGCGCAGGACTTTTCCTTGCGCTATCCGCTGGTGGACGGCCAGGGCAACTTTGGTTCGGTTGACGGCGATAGCCCCGCCGCGATGCGCTACACCGAAGCGCGCCTCAACCGTACCGCGCTCGAACTCTTGCTCGACATCGAGAAAGACACCGTAGACTGGATTGACAACTTTGATGGCACCCTGCAAGAGCCAGCGGTGCTCCCGGCTCGCCTGCCCAACCTCCTGGTCAACGGTTCCGCCGGCATTGCCGTCGGCATGGCGACCAACATCCCGCCGCACAACCTGGGTGAGGTCTGCGACGCACTGGGTTATGTGATCGATCACTGGGAGGAACTGGACGACGTGACGGTCGAGGACCTGATGGAATACATCGAGGGTCCCGATTTTCCCACTGGCGGCGTCATCGTCGGGCGCGAGGGGATCGCGCAAGCCTATGCCACCGGCCACGGACGGCTCGTCGTGCGGGCGATGGCCCACGTCGAGGAGACGAACGGCGGGCGCAGTCGCATCGTCGTCACCGAACTGCCTTACCAGGTCAACAAGTCGTCGCTCGTCGAGCGCATTGCAGAACTGGTGCGCGAGGGAAGGATCGACACCATCGCCGACTTGCGCGACGAATCCGACCGGCGCGGGATGAGCATCGTCATCGAACTCAAGCGCGGCGCACAGCCGGACAAGACGCTCAATCAGCTCTTCAAGCACACCCCGCTTCAGACCACTTTCAGCGTGCAGATGCTGGCGCTCGTGCACGGCGAGCCACGCCTGCTCAGCCTCAAGCGTGTGTTGCAACTCTACGTCGAGCACCGCCTGGATGTGCTCACCCGCCGCTCGCAGTACGAGTTGGAAAAGGCCCGTCAGCGTGCCCACATCCTCGAAGGGCTGAAGATCGCGCTGGATCACCTGGACGCCGTCATCAAGCTCATCCGCGAATCGCCCGACGCCGATAAGGCGCGCAGCCGCCTGATGAGGCGTTTCAAATTGAGCGAGGCGCAGGCCCAGGCGATCCTCGACATGCAACTGCGTCGGCTGGCTGCACTGGAACGACAAAAGATCGAGGACGAGTATCTCGAACTGATCCAGCGTATCGCGTATCTGGAGGACCTGTTGGCCTCGCCGCGCAAGATGCTCTACCTCGTCAAGGAAGACGTGGCCGACCTCAAGCGCCTCTACGCCGATGGTCGCCGCACGCGCATCGGCAAGGAGGAGGCTGTCGCGTTCGACGAGCGCGATTTGATGGCGGAGGAAGAGATCATCGTCGTGATTACCCAAAGCGGTGTGATCAAGCGTATGCCGGTGGAGACTTATCGGCGTTCACTCGCACGCGGCGGGCGTGAGGAAGACGCGCTTCTCCACATCATCCCGGCCCGCACCTTCGATGCGCTCCTCTTCTTCACCAACCGCGGTAAAATCTACCAGGAAAGGGTCTACCAGATTCCCGCTGCCGACCGTGCCTCACGCGGCGTGCCGCTCACGAGCGTGGTCGCCCTGGGTGCGGACGAGCGCATCACCGCCGTGATGGCCGTGCCGAATTCCGATGTAGGGGCGCGGTCACCGCGCCCCTACATCGCACTGGTCACCCGCCAGGGGCGCGCCAAGCGCGTCGCGCTGGACGAACTGGGCAGCGTGCGCTCCAGCGGGTTGATCGTCATCAAACTGGAGCGCGGCGACGAGTTGGGCTGGGCGCAGCGGACCTCCGGCAAGGATGAGCTGTTGATCGTCACCCGGCAGGGGCAGGCGCTGCGCTTTGCCGAAAAGGGACTGCGTCCGCTGGGGCGCGCCGCAGGGGGCGTCAGTGCGATCAAGTTGAGCGATGACGACCAGGTGTGCGGTGCGGAGGTGGTGGATGACAAGGCCGACTTGCTGATCGTCACCGCCAACGGGTTCGGTAAGCGTACGCCTGTGCGCGAGTTTCCGCTCAAGGGGCGCAACGGCAAGGGGGTGCGCTGCCTGGGTGGGTGCATCGAGCAGACCGGCAACATCGCCGCTGTGCGCGTCGTCCATCCCGAGGACGAGGTCGTGCTCGTCACGGCGGGCGGGATGTCATTGCGCGTACCTGTTGCCGACATCTCGCAGATGGGGCGCGCCACCCGCGGCGCCCGGTTGATGGAGTTGACGCCGGGCAACGAGGTCACCGCAGCGGCGGTGTTGGCGGGCAACGGCCGAGAATCGAAACAGGAGGGCTGATCGTGTTCCCAATATTTCCGATCAAAATTTATTGGCTCTGGCCCCTTCACGGTTACGCGCCGGTTATCTGGTTGAGCGGCATCGTCTGCTTATGGCTGACGCGCTACACGCACCAGTTGGCGCGGCGCTGGGGAGCGCGTTATTACTGGCTGTCCGCGTTCGTGCGTCCGCTGGGCGTAGGGCTCATCGTTGTTGGCTGGTTAGCCGTATCATCCGATCCGTTGGCCATGGTGCCCCACACTTTGCACGATTGGTTGAGAGTTCTGGGCTTGACAGGCGGGCTTGACCATGCAGTTCTGGGTAAGCCTGCTGTGTTGTTTGGGGACAGTGCTCTCGCTGGCGTTCGGACTCTGGGCTATTGCGATGTTGGGACTGCGACGCTCGTTCCTCTACCGACGGCTGGACGACCCGCTGATCACCTGCGGCCCATACAGCATCGTGCGACACCCGCAATTCCTGTCGGCGATCGGCATTATCTTCTTCGCAGGGCGATTCTTTCCCGGCGAGGGCTACTTTGGGCCGAACGACGTGATGTCGAATTGGGTGTTGTTCACCGCGGCCCTATGGATTCTGGCCGTGCTGGAGGATCGCGAACTGGCGGCGCACTTTGGTGCGGAGTACGAAGAGTATGCCCGCCGCGTGCCGCGCCTGTTCCCGAATTGAGGTGAGACGATGAGCGAGATGCTCGCTTGCGTTACAGGGACGCCAGTGCTGGATAAATTGCCTTCACGAGTGCAACAGGCTGTCGTCGCCTTTCAACAGGCGCTACTGGCAGCATTCCCTGGCCAGATACGCCGTATTATCCTCTACGGTTCCTACGCCCGTGGCAACGCCAGACCGGATTCTGACGTGGATGTCATCGTCGTAGTGGCCTGGGAGGAAGAGCGAATGCCGGATGGGGGCTACCGTTCCTGGTACAATGACCCACGTTGGGAGAGCATCGTAGGTATCGCGTTTGACCTTTCATTAGAGTATGGCGTCTGGATATCTCCCTACGTCGTCGGCGAGAACCGCTACCAGGCACATCGGCGGTGGTCGTTTTTCAAACAAGTGAGTCAGGAGGGGAACGTCCTATGGCCGAGTTCGAGTTAGAAGAAGTCCAAACTTATCTCTCGCTGGCCGAGGAAAAACTGATCGTTGCCCGTGACCTGTTGATGTTGAAGCATTATCGGGATGTGGTTGCCAGAGCGTACTATGCGATGTTCTACGCGGCGAAGGCGGCCCTGTTGACCGTTGGGGCAATGGGTATACGCAAACACACTGGGATCGTTTCGTTCTTTGCAGAGCGCTTTGTCAAAACCGGCCGAATAGATCGCCGATACGGTGTGCTCCTGGCTCGCGCGCTGAATGACCGCATTGCTGCCGATTATGAGGCCGAGTTTCAGGCCGATGAGGGCCTGGCTCGCCAGGCCATCGCCGATGCTGAAGCCTTTCTCACCAAAGCGCGAGAATTGGTAGATGAGGCAGTAAGGGCAGAGGAGAAGCGAGAAGATGAAGCCCGGCCCTTATGAGCGTCGCCCCGGCCAGTTGATGGCCTTTATGGCGGAACCGGATGCGGAGGGTTTGGCCGAGACGCTGGTGGCGTTCGCCAACGCCGATGGCGGCACCGTCCTCATTGGCGTGGACGAGGAGGGGCGTGCCGTTGGCCGGGTGTATGCCGACGAGGTCGAAGCCGCCCTGCGCGCCGCTGCACACGAATGCCGCCCGCCGGTCGAGGTGCGCTGGCACCAGGCCGCTGCCGAAGATGGCCTGGTCTACGCCATCGTCGTCCCCCGCAGCACCGAACTGCACAGCCTGTCCGATGGCCGTGTGCTGGTGCGCACCGGGGCAGAGAACCGGCCTCTGAGCGGCGACCAGATCCGCCAACTGGCAGCCACCAAGTCCACTGGCGATTTCGAGGCGGAACTCGCTCCCAGCGCACGGCGTGAAGACTTGGACGACGAGGTAATCGCCGAATTCGTCGTCAAGTGGCAGGAGCGCCAGCGCCGCGAGTGGACGCGTCCGGTGGACGAGTTGCTGATGGAAGTGGGCGCGCTCGACGAGAAGCGCCGCCCCACCGTCGCGGGCGTGCTGCTCTTTGCCCGCAATCCCCAGGCGTTCCTGCCCCAGAGTGGGTTGACCTTCGTCAAGTTCGTCGGCACCCTGCCGCGTGGCGAGGCCGGCCAGCCCGGCTATGGCCGCCGCGAAGAGATCGGCGGCCCCCTGCCGCGCATCATCCGGCGCACCTGGGAGGTCGTCGGCGAAGAGATGCGCATCGGCGCCGTGGTCACCGGATTGGAGCGGGAGGAACTCACCGAGTACCCGGTCGCCGCCGTGCGCGAGGCGCTGGTCAACGCCGTCGCCCACCGTGACTACCGTCTGGGCGGGCGGCGCATCGAGGTGCGCATGTTCTCCGATCGGCTCGAGATCACCAGCCCCGGTGGACTCCCCGGCTTTATCACGCTGGACAACATCATCGAGGAGCATTTCTCGCGCAACCCGCGCATCGTGGCGAGTCTGTACCAGTGGGGCTATATCGAGGAACTGGGCTTGGGTGTGGATCTGATGATCGAGGAGATGGTGCGCGCCGGCCATCCCCCGCCCAAATTCAAGGATACCCCCTTCTCCTTCACCGTCACACTCTACAACATCCGCGAACGCGCCCCACAGCCGACCTGGGCGCGCACGATGAACGAGCGGCAGGCCAGGGCGCTGGCTTACGTTCAGGAGCACGGCAGCATCACCAACCGCGAATATCGTGAACTCTGCCCCGACGTGAGCGCCGAGACGCTGCGCCTGGACCTGGCCGACCTGGTAGAGCGCAACATCCTGCTCAAGATCGGGGATAAGAAGGGAACCTACTACATTCTGAAATGACCGATGACAAATGGCCGATGACTAAACAGGAGGTCGAGATGGAGATCAAGGTCGAAAGAAACCCAGATGAGGAACGCCTGCGAGAGTTGGGTGTGCGGGACTGGCCGATCTGGACCAAGGAGGTATCCGAGTTTCCCTGGGAGTACGACGCCGATGAGGTCTGCTACATTCTCGAAGGGGAGGTCACCGTCACGCCCGACGGTGGCGAGCCGGTACACATCCGGGCCGGCGACCTGGTGACGTTTCCCAAGGGGATGACCTGTACGTGGAAGATCACACGGGACATTCGGAAGCATTATGATTTCCCAGAGTCGCAACGATGACAGCGGAACTCGAACAAAGCCTGAAGGCCATCATCTTGGGACACCTGGCGCGACTTGAGCAGTATAGACCTGCTCACGGGCGCGGCCCCGAAAGTCTGAGTACCGCAGAATTGAAGCAGGCGTTGGCCGGCGATCCGGTCTACTCGATCTTTGGCCTGGACTCCCCAGAGTACATCGCAGCTACATTGGCCGGAGGTACCATCACCAGCATCCACCGCAAGATCGGCGATGCCTACGAGGATTGCATCCGTGCCATCTTCTCGGCCCGGTACCAGCTGGATGCCGAGCAGATCCGCTACACCGCTGTGATCGCTTCAGGCGATAAGCAGAGCCAACGTAGCCTGGATGTGTACCTGGCGCTGGACGACATCCCCGCAGCCTATCGGAAGAGGTGGATCGCCTATGCTCACGATTGCTTGAAGCGATTCAGTCCGGTGCCCAGGCTGAACATCATGGCTCTTGGATTCGAGGTGCGCCATTGTTATCAATCGGCGGACGCCAAACGTGTCCAGGCAGATGAGGCAATGGCACGCCACTGCATTGTATCTGGTATATTGCCCGTGATGCTCATCTTCTGCGCACAATCGAATCGGAGCGTCATCAACCGCTATCGTTCTCTGTGGATCGTGACGGAAGGGTTCGAGTCCTACGAATTGGTAAAAGCCCAGACCGGTTTCGATTTTTATGCTTTCCTGCTTGCCCACCGAGAAGCGTTTCGTCAGCCGGTCATCAGGGTATTACAAGGGTTGCGAGAAGAATGACAATCTATCCTCGGCAACTTCCGCTGCTCACCGATCATCATACGCTCTTCCGCGGGCGGTCGGTCAAGTCTGTTACCTTCAAAGGCAACTTTGATTACCCGATTCATCGCTGGTTTCGCCTCACGCCGAGTTTCTCGCCCGAACTGGTCGTGGACATTTTGGCCCACTGGAACCTCCCGGTCGGCGTCAGCGTGTTGGAGCCGTTTTGCGGTGTTGGCACAACCCCTCTGGTGTGCCAGGAAAAGGGACTGTCTTGTTGCGCGGTAGAACTCAATCCGCTGCTACATTTCGTGACCAGGGTAAAGACAACACCTTACGATCACCCGGATGACTTGCCCGTGGTTGCTCAATGGGTATTATCTCTGGCCCAGCAGCATTTCGATGTGACGCGGGCAATGGATGCCGAGACATTTCAGGTGGAGTATCATGCGGCTATCCCCGCGATTCGAAATGTGACCAAGTGGTGGTCGCTTCCCGTGCTCAAGAAACTGGTTGCCTTGCGCCTGGCTATGGCTGCCCTCCCTCTAGCGCCCGTTACGGCCGATCTACTGAACCTGGCAGTGGTCAGTATGCTAATAGAAGTATCCAATGCGCGGCATAACCACCCCTCACTTTCGTTCGCCGGGACTCCCAGAGGTGACGCACCGGTTTTCGAGCAGTTCGAAGAGCGGGTAACTATGATGGCAGATGACCTTGCCGGTTTTCCCCGCTCAAGGTCAGAGGCAGTTGTCTTGCTGGGGAATTCTAAGCAGTTGGAGAAGGTTCTACCGTCAGGCTATCTCTGTGATGCCGTGATTACGTCGCCTCCTTATCCCAACCGCTATAGCTACGCGCGCGAGACTCGCCCGCAGATGTTCTACTTGGGATTAGTCAAGAGTGGACGAGAGGTTGGGCAGTTGGAAATTGACGCCATCGGCGGTACGTGGGGTAAGGCGACTTCCATCTTGGAGCGCGACGTGGATTATCGGTCACCGGCAGTGGCAATGGCTTTGCGCGGCATTCCCGAATCTATAGGCCAACACAGTCGCCTGATGCGGAATTATGTGATCCGGTATTTTAACGACATAGAGATGCACGTCGAATCGCTCATTCCCTTTCTCCACAAGACGGCGCGCTTGGCTTACGTCATCGGCAACAGCAAGTTCTATGGCGTCGTTTTGCCTTCGGACGAGATCCTGGCGGATGTCTTTGAGGCACATGGGTTGCGGATCGCTTCAATCGAGCGCATGAGGCGGCGGAACAGCAAGTCCGGCCTCTACGAGGCGATTGTATTTGCCGAGCGTTGATTGGCTGCCGATGAGCGCGCGGTCAGGAGAAGAGGTTCGTTTTGTAATGAGTCGGCCAGAGAGCCAGCAGAAAGAGCAACGGCGACTCACCCTCGCCCAGAAGGCGGTGTTGCTTACCGGCCTGCTGATGCTCGCCCTAGGGCTGGGTAATCTGGTACGGTTGGGCGGGGCAATGTACTTTGCCCGCCGCCTGCCCGACCTGCCCATGACGGTTTCGTGGACATACCTGGCGGCGATGGGCGGTTTCTGGGGCGCGGCTTTCATCGCCTGCGCTGTGGGGTTGGCGCGCTTTCGCCCGTGGGGGCGCTGGGGAACGCTCGCCGCAGTGACGCTGTACGAGGTCCACGTCTGGCTCAACCACCTGCTCTTCGACGCCAACGACTATGCCCGCTTGGTCCGGCCACGCGACCTGGCGTTGACCGCGCTGTTGTTGGCGACCGTCTGGGGCGGGCTGAACTGGCCGCGCATACGCAAGGTGTTTGTGCAGCGCCGCGAAACTGTGGTATAATAGTTTCTCTGGGTCGAAGATTATGCAGAGACCCGGTTCTCCTGAGGGGCCGTCGAGCAGGCGATCAGGAATTGGGCCGGGTCGTATTCGGTCAGCATTCGCTCAGGATGCTCTCAGCGAACGCAGGTATAATATTTCTTCGTGCGACTGCATCGAATGCTCTTCGCTGGACTTTATGAGGAGGCCGTGCGACTATGTTCCGACGAATGAAGTGGATCCCCGTTCTGCTCGCAGCCGTCATTGCGATGACGGGTTGCTCGAGAGGAGCGTCGCAGGAGAAAGCGACACCTACTCCCATTCCTACGCCGATCGTGCCTACCAAGCCCACCTACGTGGTGCAGCGCGGTGAAGTGGTCAAGACCCTCGAGTTCAGCGGGCGCGTCTCGCCGGTCGTTGAACAGGAACTCTTCTTCCGTACCGGCGGTTACGTCGCCCACGTCTATGTGACCCGCAATCAGGAGGTCAAAGCTGGGGACATCCTGGCCGAACTCGAGATCACCGACCTGCTGAATCAACTGGCGCAGGCCCAGGCCAATCTCCAGGCCACGCAAATGGCCTCGGAGCGGCAGGTGGCCGAGGCTGAGGCCAACCTGCGTACGGCCGAACTCCGCCTGGCCCAGGCCAGGGCGCAGGACACCGACTCGCAGGTGACAGTTGCCGAGGTGAACCTGGAACGGGCGCGACAGGCCCTGGCCGATGCACAGGAAGAGTATGACAAAGTAATGAACCGGACTTGGGAGCCGGATGAAGTGCGCGAGTCCTATGCCCGTTGGCTTCGTGACGCGGAATTGAATCTGCGGGTAGCGGAAGCCAGTTACCGGGCGGCGCTCCAGGCCCGCGAGGCGCACAAATACGAGATCCAAATCCTGCAACTGAACGTGGAGCAGGCCCGCAGGCGCCTGGAAGAAGTCCAGGCCGGTCTCGACATCCAGCAGGCGCAACTGACGGTGCAGCGGCTGGAAGCCCAGGTCGCCGACGCTCGCGTCGTGGCGCCGTTCGACGGCATCATGCTCTCGCTCAGCCTGGCAGAGGGCCGTCTCGTGGATGCCTACCGGGTCGTCATGAGCGTCGCAGACCCGACCCAACTGGAAGTTAGCGCCAACCTCGATCAGAAGCAGATGGAAGGGCTGGCCGAAGGCATGCCGGCAACGGCGGAGTTGACCAGCCGGCCTGGTGAGGCGATCCTGGCCACCATCCGGCGGTTGCCGTATCCCTATGGCAGCGGTGGCCGTGCCACCAGCAGCGCCGGCACTGCAGTGACGGAAGAAGACACCTCCACCCGTGTGACGTTGGACCCAAAGTCGAGAGTGAGTTACAAACTGGGTGACCTGGTGCGCGTGACCGTCGTGCTGGAGCGCAAAGCGGACGTGCTCTGGCTGCCGCCGCAGGCAATCCGCACCTTCGAAGGGCGCAAGTTCGTCGTGGTACAGGAACCGGAAGGCGCCCAACGGCGGGTGGACGTCAAGATCGGCATCGAGAGCGAGGATCGTGTCGAGATCGAAGAGGGCCTGACCGAGGGCCAGGTCGTAGTCAGCCCATAGAGGCGATAGACGTATGGGCGTGTTTCTACGTGTCTGGGCTGTCTTCGTCGTAGCCGCCAAACGGCTCTTCTCGCAGCGCTGGCTGGCGCTGGCGACTGCATTGGGGTTGGTTGCCTCTGTGGCACTCATGATGAGCGTTCCGTTGTACGCCGACGCGGTCTATTATCGCGTGCTGCGCCAGAAACTGGAGCGGGAGACCGAGCGCCCCCCGTTTACCTTCATGTTCCGCTACGTTGGCGCCTGGGCGGGCACCGTACAGTTGGAAGACGTGCTGCAGGTAGACGAGTACCTTTCCACCACGGCCGGGCCCGCCCTGGGGTTGCCCTGCAAGGCCTTTGTACGTTACTTCGAGACCGATAATTTCCAGTTGTTTCCCCAGGAAGACGTCGCGTACGCAGATACCCGAGACCCCCTGACCTGGGTCAGTTTCGGCAGCGCCACCGACCTGCAGAACCATGTGAAGATCGAAGGGAATTTCCCTGCCGTGGCCGACCCTGCGCCAGATAGCACGAGCAGCGTCGAGGTGATGGTGTCCAAGTCGCTTGCAGATGAGTTGGGATTGCAGGTCGGCGAGACGTACGTGACATTCGCCCGCCGCAAACTCGAGGGCAGTGCTCAGAGGACGTGGCAGATTCCCGTCACTATCGCGGGCGTATGGGAGCCCCTCGATCCCAAAGAAGAATACTGGTTCTACCGTCCGGCGGCCCTTGAAGATGTGCTGATCGTGCCCGAAGAGACCTTCCGCGGGCGTCTCAGCGCCTATCTGAGCGACGAAGTGTACTTGGGGGTGTGGTATCTGGTGATGGATGGTTCAGGCGTCTACGCAAGCGACGTAAACTGGTTGCTCGTCCGTATCAACTCGGTACGCCAGAAAGCGGCTGCGTTGTTGCCCGGCACGGAATTGGCCATCTCGCCAGCAGGCGCGTTGCAGGAGTATCGCAAGGCTTCAGCGTTGCTCACCTTCCTGCTCTATGCCTTCAGCGTCCCGATTGTCGGGCTGATATTGGCCTTCATCGCGCTGGTTGTGGGGCTGATCGTCGAGCGGCAACGAGGCGAGATTGCCATCCTGCGCAGTCGGGGCGCCACGGCGGTGCAGGTTTTGGGCATCGCGCTGCTGGAAGGGCTGTTGATCGGAGCGTTGGCCTTGCTCGTCGGCGCGCCGGTCAGTGCGGCCATTGCCCGCATCATCGGCAGGGCGCGCAGTTTCCTGGACTTTACGTTGCGCGCCGATCTACGTGTGGGCATTACGCTGGCATCGCTGCGCTATGGACTGGCAGCGATCGGCCTGGCGCTGGTGGCGCAGATAGTCCCAATGATCGGTGTAGCCCGCCATACTGTCGTCACGTATCGGCAGGAGCGCGCTCGCTCGCTCAGACCGCCGTGGTGGCAACGGGCCTGGCTGGACGTGCTGTTGCTGATCCCCGCAGGATATGGCATGTACCTGCTGCGCAGGCAGGGGAGCATTGCTTTGCCAGGCACACGGGGCATGCTGAGCGCCGATCCTTTCCAGAACCCCCTGCTCTTCCTGGTGCCGGCCCTGGGTATCTTTGCGATCACGCTCTTTATCCTGCGCATTCTGCCTCTTGTCGTGTCGGCCATCGCCTGGGTTTCCTCGCATCTGGGGGGTAGCGTGGGCGTGCTGCTCGCCGCCCGTCACCTCTCGCGTATGCCCGGCTTTTATGCGGCGCCTCTCGTGCTCCTGGTGTTGACGCTGAGCCTTTCGGCGTTCACGGCTTCGATAGCCCAGACGTTGGATCACCACCTGTACGACCAGACGTACTATCAGTTTGGCGCAGACATGCGAGTGGTCGAAATGGGGGAGAGCACAGAGACCGACCGGCAGATGGCCGCGGCTTTTGGTGCTACCCCCACGCCTATCAGAGAAGAGGGCCCACGTTGGCTCTTCCTCCCGGTATCCGAACACCTCAAGGTGCCGGGCGTGCGGGCTGCGGCCCGCGTGGGACGCTACAGCGCCTTTTCCAATCTGGGGGGCGGCACGCAAGAGGGCAAGTTCATCGGCATTGACCGCCTCGACTTTGCGCAGGTGGCGTTCTGGCGGCGGGACTTTGCCCCGCAGAGTCTAGGTGCGCTGATGAACGCGCTGGCGCTCGAACCGGGCGGGGTATTGGTGCCCTATGGCTTCATGGGCCTCAACATCGGGGATACCTTCCGCCTCAACGTGAATCTGTACGGCCAGCGCATTCCAATGGACATGAAGGTCGTGGGGTTCTTCCACATGTTCCCCACCTGGTATAAGGAAGAGGATGGCGTGCTCTTCGTCGGCAACCTGGACTATCTCTTTGAGCAGGCAGGCGGAGAGTTCCCTTACGACGTATGGCTGAAAACCGATGCGAATGCCGATTATGAACGAGTTATGGAGGGGGTGCGCGGCCTGGGCCTGGACGTGCTATCCTGGTACGCCCCGCTCATCAAGGTCGCCGATGAACAACAACGCCCGGAACGTCAGGGGTTGTTCGGGGTGCTCTCCGTTGGCTTTATGGCGGCGGCTCTGTTGACGGTGTTGGGCTTTCTGCTGTATGCGCTCTTCTCCTTCCGCCGTCGCTTCATCGAATTGGGCATCCTGCGGGCCATCGGCCTCTCGTCCGGGCAAATGACGACGTTCCTGGCCTGGGAATTGGCCTTTCTTATCCTGACAGGGGCCATCGCCGGCGCAGGGTTGGGGATATGGGTGAGCCACCTGTTTATCCCCTACCTGCAGGTGGGCAGCGGGGCAGCGGCCCAGACGCCGCCGTTCGTGGTGCAGATCGCCTGGTCGGCCATCTTGCGCATCTGTGTTCTGTTCGGGCTATTGTTCGTGGCCGCTCTGGGAGGATTGGCGGTGCTGCTCCTGCGGATGAAGGTCTTCCAGGCGGTCAAGTTGGGGGAGACGGTATAGCATGGCGCAAGAACCTTTCATCGTGTGCGATAATCTGGTCAAGATATACAAAGTCGCCGATCTGGAGGTCGTGGCCTTGCAGGGGCTCGATCTGGTCGTGTCGCCTGGCGAGTTGCTGGGCGTGGTTGGGCCCAGCGGCAGCGGCAAATCTACGCTGATGAGCATCCTGGGCGGTCTGGATCGCCCCTCGGCGGGACGGGTATGGGTGGACGGGAATGACCTGCTCAAGATGTCGGACGCGACCCTCAACCAGTATCGCCGGTCGAAGGTGGGGTTCGTCTGGCAGCAGGCCAGCCGCAATCTGGTGCCCTACCTGACGGCGCTTGAGAACGTCGAACTGCCGATGACGCTGGCGGGCCGGAACGGGGGCAGGAAGCGCCGGCGCGCCGTGGAACTGTTGGAGGCGGTAGGTCTGGCCGAGCGCCGGCATCATTACCTGGCGCAGTTGTCGGGCGGCGAGCAACAGCGCGTGGCCATCGCCGTGGCCCTGGCCAACAACCCCGTGTTGCTCCTGGCCGATGAGCCGACCGGCGAAGTGGATTCAGCTACGGCGCTGATCATCTACGAGACCTTCCGGCGACTCAATCGCGAGTACGGGATCACGACCATCATCGTCAGTCACGACCCCGGCATCGCCCGCCACATGGATCGCGTGGTCGCCATCCGCGATGGCAAGACCGCCACCGAGACGGTGCGGCAGACCATCGTGCCCCGTGCGCCGGCAGGCGAATCGGCGGCCGAGGGCGCAGTGCCCGAGGAGCACGAGGTCGTCTTTGAGGAATTGGTGGTGCTGGATTCGGCCGGCCGTTTGCAAATCCCCAAAGAATACCTGGAACAATTCAACATCAAGGGCCGCGCCCGACTGGAATTGGTCGAGGAAGGTATCCTGATCCTGCCGGCGCCGCCGTCTATCCAGGTCGAGGCGGCCGATAAATTGGCCGCCGATCTGGTGGCGGCCCGCAGGCACGGCTGGCGTGGCCGTATCTTGAATGTGCCGGCCGTGGTCAAAATGAGGCAGGCTATGGCATCCGGCATAGATGCTCTGCCTGGGCTGTGGGACTCGATGGCGAACCGCTTGAAGCAGGTGAGGAAAAAGTCCTGATGGAAACAGAAAAGAATTCCGTAGATGACGGGTACATCGTCGAGGCTAGAGACTTGTGGCGTGTGTACCGGTTGGGCGCACAAGAGGTGCCGGCCTTGCGCGGCGTTAATCTGACGATCGCGCCCGGGCGCTTCGTCGCCGTGAAGGGCCGTTCTGGGAGCGGCAAGACGACGCTGCTCAACTGCATCGGCGGGCTGGATCGCCCCACCTCCGGGCACGTGCGCGTGTTTGGGCACGACCTGGCGGGATTGAGCGACGAAGAACTGGCGCGCTGGCGGCGCGAGCGGCTGGGGTTCATCTTCCAGTCGTTCGGCCTCCTGCCTACACTTTCTGCCTATGAGAATGTGGAATTGATGCTGCGCATTGCCGGTGTGCACGGCAAGGAGCGGCGCGAGCGCACGCTATACTGCCTCGATCTGGTGGGGCTCAGCAAGTGGGCCAACCATCGTCCTTTCGAGATGTCGGGGGGGCAGCAGCAGCGGGTGGGCATTGCCCGCGCGCTGGCCAATCGGCCCCGGCTGATCCTGGCCGACGAGCCGACCGGCGAACTGGATAGTTCGACCGCCCGCGAGATCCTGGCCCTCTTCCGGCAGATCGTGGATCGAGAGCACGTCACCGTGCTGCTTTCCTCGCACGACCCCCTGGTGGATGAGTACGTGGATGAGATCAAACAGTTGAAAGATGGTCAGATCGTGCAGAACAATGCGGGTTGAAAGGGCTGTGAACCTCGCCCTGTGGATTTGTGCTATCGCCGTGCTGCTGGCCGGCGCCCTGACCGGTTGCAGTGGAGCACTGTCCACCGCCGAGCCGGCCACGATCCGCTTTGCCTACCCCAATTACGACCGCGCCTACTACGAGCCGCTGGTTCAAGAATTCAACGCGGCCCATCCCCGGATCACTATCGAACTGGTCGCACTGCAAGGCGATGCGTGGCGCAGGCAGACGAGCCTGCTGGAGGATGTGGACGCGTTCGTGGCCTCGGATATCATGTTGGGCGATCTGCTGGAGGACGGCAGAATCCTGAGCCTGGACCCCTTCATCGCACAAGACGAGACGTTCGATGCTGCCGACTTTTACCCCGGCGTGCTGGAAAACCTCTCCGCCGAAGGCAAGACGTGGGCCGTTCCCGCCGGATTGGATCCCCTGGTGATGTATTATAACCGGGACCTGTTTGACCGGTATGGAGTCCCCTACCCCACGGTCGAGTGGACGTGGGAGAATTTTCTGGACATCGTCCTTGCCATGCGCGATCCCGACGCTGGAGTCTATGGATATGCGGCGGTGCTGGGCACGTTCGATGTCCTGCCGTTCATCTATCAGCACGGGGGTCAACTGGCGCTGGACTTGCGGAATGCCGCCGGCGCGACATTCGACGATCCGTTGAACGTCGAGGCGCTGCAGTGGTACGTGGACCTGATCTATGAACACGAGGCGGTCCCGACGCCGGAGCAGGCGCGGCGCGCCTTCGGGGGCGGGGACTATAATGTCATGCAGGGTTTTGCCGCGAACAAGATCGGGATGCTCACCCTGACCTTTTCTCAGCGTGGGGGACAGGGCTGGGGGACCCAATGGCAGATGCATTGGGGAATGGTACCCTTGCCGCGCGACGCGCGCTCGGCCACGATCGCCCTGGTTGAGGGATACTTTATCTCTGCCCGGGCGCAGCACCCCGACGCGTGCTGGCAGTGGATCACGTACCTCAGCCGGAAGATGCCCACGCGCCTGGTCCCGCCGCGTCGGTCGCTGGTCGAGTCGGATGCCTACCGGTTGCTGGTCGGCGAAGATGTGGCCGGGGTCGTCCGCGCCGCTGCCGGGAGCGACGTGTTGTTGTTGCAACCCTCCGACATGCCGGAGCAGGCGCAACAGGCGTTTGGGATTCTGCAGCAGGCGCTTGATTCCGTCATCGCCGGACGCGCCACGCCGGAGGAGGCATTGAGGGAAGCGCAACGCAAGGTGGAAGCGTTCGCACAATAGCGTCATCAGGCCGCGTGTGTCGTTCCCCGTTCTCCTACGATTGGCGCGAGAGGCGACATCGGTCCGTAGCCACGATTTCCCAATCGCGTGCCGATCCTCACGCGAGCCTTTCTCACTCTTGCACGATCTGCGCGTGCGCGGCGACGCGGGTCAGAAACGAATGTCGTAATTCCCGGTCCGGTATCCGCTCGGCGTGCGCCTGGAGGGCCTGATAGGCGGTCGCCAGAACCGCCCTGGCTTCCGGACGTCCGTTGGCCTGCAAGACCCGGTAGCAGGTCAGATACACCAGGAACGGCTCCAGCGCGCCGTCGAGCGAACCGTCTTCCAGATAGCGTAGGATTTCGTTCACGTGGGATTGGGCCTGAGGCAGATCGTCCTGCATGAGCGCCAGGTGGGCTAATCTGGCAAGGATTTCTACGGCCATGCTCTGCTGGCCCAGTTCGCGGCGGATGTCCAGCGCCCGGCGATAGGCAGCGTCCGCCTCGTGGAGCCGCCCAAGCCCAACCTGCGCATGCCCGATGCAGGTCAGCGCATAGGCCTCGACCTGCGAAGAGCCGAGTTCTTCGGCCACGGCCAGCGCATCCATGCCGACCTGGAGCGCCTCGGCGTCACGCTCCAGAGAGTGGAGGAGCAGGCCGTACAGGGCCGCGGTCAGGCTGCCTCCACGTCGGTCGCCGATCTCGCCCTTGACCTGGATGGACTCGGTGTAGCATTCGCCGGACCTGGTGAAATCGCCCAGGCACCAATAGGTGTACCCCAGATTGCTCAGCGTGTTGCTGGTTCCCCACAGTTCCCCGGTCTCTCGCCGCAGGCGCGGCGCCTGCTGGCAATAGTCCAGAGAGGCGGCATAGTCTCCGGAATCGAGCGCCGTCATGCCGAGCGAACTGAGATACCAGGCCTCTTTCTCCGGGACGCCGACGTCACACCGGACGATTTCCAGAGCCTGTGCGAGGTAAGCGCGCGCGGTCGGAAAGCGATTCTGTTCATAGGCCACGATTCCCAGATTGCCCAACGCCACGCTTTCGCCCCAACGGTCGCCGAGTTCGCGCCGGATGTCCAGCGAGCGGGTATAGTACTCCTGAGCCTTGTCAAAGTCCACCCGGTAGAAGCAAACCGAACCCAGGTTGTTCAGGCTGTCGGCCTCCAGGGAACGCAGGTGCCCGGCTTGGGCCAGGGTCAGGGCCCATGTGGCAAGCTCTTGGGCCTGCGCGTAATTGCCCTGACGGCTATGTATCCATGACAGGGTGTTGAGACACCGGACGATGGCCGCCGCATCATCCGACGCCTGTAGACCCTCCAGGCTACTTTGGAGCAAGGTGGCTGCCTCATCGTATCGCCCCAGGTGTCCCAGGAATACGCTGCGGTGCACTGCAAGTTTGTGGATCGCGTGCCGTATATCTTCCCGCACGGGTGTGCTCCCGCTCAGAGCCTCCGCGGCGTGCCCCAATATCGCTTCCCCTTCCTTAAACCAGCCGCGTAGAACGTAGCATTGGATCAGACCCCCCAGCGCCCGTTCGATGCGTGGGACGTCTTCCTGGGCGACCGCCCAATCCCAGGCGGCGCGGATGTTGTCACTCTCGCGGCCAAAGGTTTCGAGCGCCCGGCGTGGACTGCGGCCTTCCAGATCGCCTTTGAGGCTTTCCAGCAGGGCGATATAGTAGTCGCAATGCCGGCGGTGCGCGTCGAAGGCGTCGGCCGGTTCGCCGACCAACCTCTCCATCGCGTAGCGGTGCAGGAGGCGGTGCATGCTGTAGCGGGTGACAGGATTCGGTGAGCTGTAAGTCACCGGCTGGAGCAGGGATCGGTTCACCAGCGAGTCCACAACTTCCGGCGATGCGCCAGCGACGTGCCAGGCTGCTTCACGGTCGAAACCGGCCGGGAAGACGGCCAGCCTTCGCAGGGCGGCCTGCTCCTCGGCCGTGAGCAACGCCCACGAGTAGTCGAATGCCGCCCGGATGCTGCGGTGGCGCCCGGGCACGCCCGGCGACGAGGTGCGCAAAAAGTCCAGGTCATTCTGAATTTCCTGGGCGATCTCTTGACAGGAACGGGTGCGCAGCCAGCCAGCCGCCAACTCGAGCGCCAGCGGAATTCCTCCCAGGAGCCGGCAGATACGGGCAACGTGAGGCCAGTTTTCCGAGGTGAGAACAAAGTCGGGCTGCCGGCGCACGGCGTTTTCGCAGAAAAAGTGCACGGCGCTGTAATGCTCGTCCGCCGCAGCGTTTTCCTCCGGACAATCCAGCGCCTTGACAGTGAACAGCCATTCTCCGGGCACATTCAAGGGGCTCTGGGAGGTAACCAGGATGCACACATCGGTCGTCTTTTGCAGCAGGTCAACGATCAGCTCGTTCCCCGATGTCAGGTGCTCCAGGTTATCCAACACCAGGAGCATATCTTTGCCCTTCAGATAGTTGAGCAATTGGGTCGTCAGGCTCTCGCCGGAAGAGGGATAGATTTCCAACCCTCGCACCAGCGCCGTCGCCAGGGCATCTGCCGAATGTATGGCGGTCAGTGGCACAAAATAGACGCCGTTCGGGAATGTACAGCTGTCTTCGCGGGCGACCTGGAGGGCCAGGCGGGTCTTGCCCACGCCGCCCAACCCGACCAGTGTCACCAGGCGGCAATCGGGGTGGTTCAGCCTTTCGGCGATCTGCTCCAACTCGGCTTCTCGCCCGATGAAGGGGGTCAATTGCGTCGGCAGGTTGTGGCGCGGTCGGGGATGGGGTACAAGCGACTCGGTCTCGATCTGCTCGCGCAGCATCTCTGTGGCCGCCGCCGGTGCGACGCCCAGCTCCGTTTCCAGGATGCGACAGCACGTCTGGTACTGGGCCAGTGCCGCGCTGCGCTGCCCGCTCATAGCCAGGGCGCGCATCAGTTGTCGGTGTGCTTCCTCCTGCCAGGGCTCCAGTGCCACCTGTTGCCGGGCATAGCGGAGCACCGCATCCCATTCTTCCCGTTGCTCGTGGCAGGCGGCCAGGTGATACAACGCAGCGATCGCCTGGCGATGCAGGGATTCCCGCTCCAGGAGGAGCCATTCTTCAAAAGGCGTGCTGTTCCAGAAAAAACCGGCCAACAGGTCGCCGCGATAGAGTTCTGCCGCCTGGGCCAGCCGTCGGCGGCAGGAGCGACACGCTTCGAGACGGCGGTGGGGGTGTTGTTTGCAGGCGGCGATCAGGTCATTGAAGGCCGTTACGTCGAGCCAATAGCGGCTATCGGGGTTGAACTGGATGGTCGTGCGGGTGATGGTGAGGAAGGGCGGATCGGCCTCCTGGTCACCGATGGCCTTGCGCAGGCGGTTGAGCGCCTGGCGGAGGGCATGCAGGGCATCCGTTTCGGGTTGTTCGGGCCAGAGGAGGGCGGCAAGGGTCGTCCGTGGGAAGGCGATTCCCGCGTGCATGGCCAGGTAGGCCAACAGCGCGCGGGCCGAGTCGGCCTCGAAATCGGTGATCGGCTCGCCGTTGCCGATGACCTGAAAAGGCCCCAGGAGCGAAATACGCAGACCTTCCATTGCCGTCGTGACGTTTCCGTGACGTTCGATAAGTATAATAACATCAGAAAAAGGCCGTCCCACTGTATGACAGCCTTTCAGCCTGTCCGGGCGGCCGGGAAAGGCTATTCCACATTATACCTGGCGTGTGGCAAAATTCCAAATAACTACCAGCTGACAAAGCGATTACCGGCAGTTGTTGTTTCTGATCTTGAAATCAATTCGGAGGTGATAATAATGTCCAGTTTCAAAGCCAAAACCGGCAAAATCTTGTTCAAAGACTATCTCAGTTTCATTCTTTTTCTCTTTAGTATCGTCTCTACCATCTCGGTCGTTGGGATTCCTCTACTCATCGTCTGGCTGCCCTTGCTCATCCGACGCGTTGTGCTGATCAAAAGGGTCATCGAAAAAGGCGAGGTTACCATGGGGGTGCTCGCCCGCAAGTATTTTTCCAGAGGAGAATGGATCCTCTGGTACGTCTTCAAGGTCGCCGAGCAGGACTATAAGGTGCGCAATTGCGTCGTGGCATTCAAGTTACCCTTCAAGGAAAAAGACGTGGTCAGCGTGGCCTATGACCCGCAGAAGCCACAAAAGGCTTTTCTCACCGCGCTCTATACGTGAACAATCCACACATTGCTCCAACTTGTGTGAGAGCATATTTTGGCAGTTCCGCAAAACTAACCTTGTGGGCAGTTCGAGCCATGTTCAGTGTCATTGCGAGGGCGCGTAGCGCCCGAAGCAATCTCCTATTCGCCATAGTGAGATTGCTTCGCCGCCTTCGGCGGCTCGCAATGACAGGATGAGTTTTGCGCTATTGCATATTGGGGCATCGTGGAGAGACATCTCAGGTACGGAGATCAGATCTATGGTACTCATCTCAGATAACCTCAAACAGTCAATCAGGAAGAATGTCAATTTCTACTTTGTCACCAACCTGGCTGCCGGGGTCATTTTCGTCCTCATAGGAATTGTCGTCATTGGGGTGGGCCTGGTTGTAGATGCCTCGGAGAGCCGTATCTGGATATGGCTGGCCGGTGTCGTCATGCTGGCCATAGGGGTTGGCGACGTATGGTACTATTGGAAGACACGAGTGGACATCGTCGAATTGCTGGAAAGCCAGCCTGAACGTGTGGTTTGGGTGTACAAACGTGTCTCGACCGGGGCAGTGCATGGCGTGACGGTCGCCCGCTTCTATTTTGTGGTGTTCGGTTTGGACAACAAACGCCGTGTCCAGGTGCGACTACCGGCGCGCGACGCCGATCGTCTGATCGAAGAACTGGTCACCCAACTGCCTCGTGCGACGTTTGGCTATTCGGCCGAGTTGGAACGCAGGTACAAGAACAATCCCCAGGACTTGCGCAAGTAGGGAGGCCGTGATGAACGAGCGAAGTGCGCGTTCCTGATTGTAAGAGCAGTGGAATGATACGGGCACGACGAGAAAGCGTGCCGACGAAATCTTGTTTCACAGGAGGAAAATCCAATGTCAAGGACAAAAGCAGGTATTCTGTTGGCTGTGGGCATATTCCTGATTGCGTGCAGCGGAACCGGTGCCCAGACCTCGACGCCGGCGGCAACACCGACCGAGCGCCCCTTGATGAGTTTCGACTTCGAGTCGGTCTGCCGGCGCGGCACGGTGGACAAGGCCACTGCTTACGAACCGGCGCCGGGACGGGTGCATCCCGTCCTCGTATTCAAAAGGGATAGCCCGGAGGACAACAGTTACTATGAGATGTCTCCCAGCACGCTCGAGTTGCCCGTGCCGTGGATGGTGGACTATGGCGGCGATTATACGACAGTCGAACTCGTCGCCTGCCTGACCCGCACCGGCGGCGACTTTGTGGGCACATGCGATTACAAGGACGATGATAGCGACGAGGTCTATCTGCTCAACGTCTACAACTCGACCTACGAGGTGAAAATCTATGCAGCGCGATCGGGGCAAGAAGTGGGTACGGCAACGATTGATGCCACGATTGACGACTGCCCAATGTTCCACATGTTTTCGGAGGAGGAGGAGGATTACTTCGCGTGGCCGACCGACGCAGCGCTACAGGCGGCCCTGCAACCCTATGTTGAGCCGTAGAGCACCGCAAGTTGTAAGTATGGCCCGCCGGCCGCCGGGCGATCCAATCGCCCGGCTCAGCAGGCAAAAAGCCCTGCGGGCTTGCACCTGGTTCAGCCGTGCGCTGGAAGCGCACGGCGGGGCTGCGCCAGAATGAATCACTGAATGCTATCAAAGAGGAAAAACAGGATTACTTCGTGCCCTTGGTAGTTTTTGGTTCCGGCTCGTCCGGATTAGGAATATGGTAAAGATTGGAAGGAGAAAAATGAAAAGAGTCTTGCCGTTTCTATTTCTACTGTTCGTTCTTTTGGCGATTGGCTGGCTGACCGACCGAGAGGTTCCGGCCTATGGTCAGGCCGGCGACCAAGACCTCGTCTCGCAGCCGGCGGGTGACGCCCAGGTCACCGGGGGAGGCTGGCTGCCCGCCGAGGCGACGGGCTTTGGTTTTGCCGGTTCGACCGTTGTCTACACCCAGACGCTGACCAATCTATCCGACGAAAGCGATAGTTTTACGCTCACGCTGGGGAGTCATGTTTGGACGACGACGCTTTCTCTCACCCAGACGGGTGTCCTTGCTCCCGGTGCGGGGGTGACTTTGACTGCCCGTGTGGAGATTCCCGTTGGGGTCGGACAAGGGGCGAGCGACGTGGTGATCCTCCGCGCGGCTTCTAGTCTCAGTCCCACGCTGGTCAGCACGGCGACGCTGACCACGCGCGTACCGCGGCCGGGCTATGTCTTTAACACGACTGCCAAAAGGATCAACATCCTGGACACGATTTCGCACGCCGACACGGGGCTGTTCATTGACACGACGCCGTATGGTGGGCCGCTCGATGGTTCCCTCAGCCCAGACGGACGGTGGTTATATACCACTTTGTTTGCCGGCAACAGTGTGCTTGTCATCAACGCCATCACCCATACACCGGTGATGACCATACCGGTGGGCAGTTGGCCGTGGGGTATTGCATTTTCTCCCGATGGCCAATATGCGTTTGTTGCCAATATGGCAAGCAACTCCGTATCGGTTATAGATGTTGACCGGCAGATGGTCACGGCCACTATTCCGGTGGGCAACCCGGCTCACTATGTTGCTGTCAGCCCCTGTTTGCGCAAGGTGTATGTGACCATTCCAAATAGTGACAGTGTCAGTGTGATTGACATGGAGACGCTGACCGTGACAAACGTCATCACCGGGCAAAGCACTTCCATTGGGGTGACGTTTTCTCCCCAGGGCGATCGCGCCTATGTCGGCAATCAAGGGGCGCTTGCCATTGGTGTAATTGACACGGCGAGCGAGAGCGTGATAGCGACCTGGCCTGTTTTGGGTAACAATTCTTTGGAGATAGCTCCTTCTGTCGACGGGAGCACTCTGTATATCGGTGAAAGGAGGCGAGTCAGAGTGGTGAGTGCCGTAGGCCCTGGGGCCGGCCAGGTGATTACCGATCTGCCCATCAACGCCGCGGATGGTTATGTGTATGGCGTCGAGGTCTTTCCGTGGTCGGTGGGGCCATACGTGTATGCGACCGATTACGATAATGGGACGGTCATTGTCGCTAGCACCCAGACCAACAGCGTCATCAAGTACATCTCGGTGCCGGGCAGCCCGCGCGGGCTGGCCCTCTTTCCTCCGCCCACAAGTTGCTCTTCCCGCGTATATTTGCCGGTGGTGATGCGACGCTAGAAATTATGGAGGCAAACATCATGAGCGCAACTCAACAAGCCAACGACCTCATCAGACAGGCCAATCAACTCTACAGTCAGCAGCAGTATGACCAGGCCATTGCGCTCTACCGACAGGCCATAGACCTGGTGCCCGACTCGCCCGTCTACAGGGCCTACAAGTTCGTCATCGGCGAAACGCTGATGAAGATGGGGCGTCATCGGGAAGCCGTGCCCGTGCTCCAAGAGGTCGTCAGCGATATGCCGGAACACGACCAGGCCTGGTGCGACCTGGGACAATGTCTGATGCTGGCGGCGCATTACCGCGAGGCGATTCGTGCCTTCGAACATTGCCTGGAGATTGCTCCCGAGACGGCGGAGGCGTGGTACTATGGCGCGATGGTGCACGCCAGGCTGGGGCAAGACGAGCAGGCGCGTGAGTATTTGCACAAGGCAATCAACCTCAGACCGGCCTGGAAGAAGCAGGCACAACAGGATGCGTTGCTGCGGGAGTACTTGCCGACGGGCAAGGTGTGGTGGAGGTTTGGACGCTAAACCGGCTCTGATTAGTACCTTGAGAATGAAAATTTTTCCACGTTGGGCAAGAGAATTTACCACGAAGGACACAACGTAGAATCCCTTCGTGTACTTGTGTCCTTTGTGGTTTCTAATTCCGGCTCGTCCGGGTCAGGAGGTCAGAATGAAGATCAAAGGTCTCGAAGGAATAACAGGAGCACAACTCCAGGCAGAACTCCAACAAGGCGCCCGGTTCGTCGTGTTCCAATACTGCATCTCGATCGTTGTGTTGACGTTCAAGCGCGGTTCCGGCATCTACTTCATCCGCCCTGGGGAAAGCGCGATCGGCAAGGGGCTCATTTACACCTTCATCTCATTGCTCCTGGGATGGTGGGGTATCCCCTGGGGGCCTATTTGGACGATCCAGTCGCTGATCGTCAACTTCAAAGGCGGCAAAGACGTCACCGCCGAAGTAGTCGCCGCGCTGGCCAAGGCCGCCGTACAGGCGGTCTGAGGATAGGTCCGGTACAAAACTCTATCGGAGGCTCGCCGGGCCCGGAGGGGCGCTGCCTTTGATGGTGCGGCGTCAAGACTCCCGACAGGCGCAGGTCATTCTTCCCCTGCGCCTGTCTCCTTGCTTGTGGGTTGACCTGCCGCGCGCTCTGGGCTATAATTTGGGAGGTTTCGCAGTTGCCATTCGGTAGTCAACGTGTGTGTTGTCTGCATCTGAAAATCTCAACGAAGGAGGCAAAGATGACGACGTATTTGCTTGGTGTTGATGTAGGGACCACCGGCAGCAAGGCGATCCTGGTGGAGCCCGATGGCGCGGTGAAAGCCAGCGCCACGACCGAATACCCGATGTACACGCCGCAACCGTTGTGGGCGGAGCAAAACCCCGCCGACTGGTGGATGGCTACAGTCACCAGCATCAAACGGCTACTGGACGAAGGCGGCGTGAAGGCGGATCAGGTGGCCGGTGTAGGTCTTACCGGCCAGATGCACGGCCTGGTGTTGCTGGATGCCCAGGGTGACGTATTGCGCCCGTGCATTATGTGGAACGACCAACGCACCGCTGCCCAATGTGCTGCCATCACCCAAAAGGTGGGCGCGGAAAACCTGCTGCGGCTCACCGGCAATCCTGTCCTGCCGGGCTTTACCGCGCCCAAGATCGTCTGGGTGCGCGAGAACGAGCCGCAGGTGTACGTGCAGGCGGCAAAGGTGTTGCTGCCCAAGGATTACGTGCGTTATCGCCTGACCGGCGGATTTTTCGGTGAGGTTTCCGATGCTTCGGGCACCTCCTTGTTCGACGTGGGCCGTCGCCGCTGGTCCGACGAGATGCTCGCGGCCCTGGACATCCCACGGGCGTGGCTGCCGGAGGTGACCGAGTCGCCGGAGGTGAGCGCCCACGTGAGCGCTGAAGCGGCCCGGGAGACCGGCCTGCTCGCAGGGACGCCTGTGGTTGGCGGCGGTGGCGACCAGGCGGCGCAGGCGGTCGGCACCGGCATTATTACCGAAGGCATCGTCTCCGCCACGTTGGGCACCTCCGGCGTCGTGTTCGCCGCCTCCGACACGTACCGCATGGAGCCGCAGGGCCGGCTGCACGCCTTCTGCCACGCCGTGCCGGGAATGTGGCACCTGATGGGGGTGATGCTCTCGGCGGCAGGTAGTTTCCGCTGGTACCGTGACACGCTGGGCGAGGTCGAGAAGGCCAGGGCCCAGGAAACGGGCCGCGATGCCTACGACTTGCTGGATGAGGAGGCGGCCACGGCTCCACCCGGCTGCGAGGGGCTGATCTTCTTGCCGTACCTCACCGGCGAGCGCACGCCGTACCCAGACCCCAACGCGCGCGGCGTCTTTTTCGGGCTGACGTTGCGCCACGGCAAGCCGCACATGACGCGCGCGGTGCTCGAAGGCGTCTCTTATGGCCTGCGCGACTCACTGGAATTGATGCGGGCGTTGGGGCTGGCGATTCAGCAGGTGCGCGCTTCCGGTGGCGGAGCGCGCAGCGCCCTGTGGCGGCAGATCCTCGCCGACGTGTTTGCCACCGAGATCGTCACCGTCAACGTGACCGAGGGAGCTGCCTACGGCGCGGCGCTCTTGGCGGGCGTCGGGGCCGGCGTGTACGAGAGCGTTGCCGCGGCCTGCGAACGCGCCATCCGCGTGACCGGCCGTACTACGCCTGGCCCTGCAGTGCCCATCTATGCCGACTATTACCCGCACTACCGGGCCCTGTATCCGGCGCTGGCTGCAGAGTTTGCCGCCATCGCGCAAGTCGTGAGCAAGCACTTGTAAACGTGTGTTGCGTGTTCCGTATTGCGTGAAGAACGGAACACGCAATACGCAATATGCAACCTGGTGGATCCGCTGGAGGCACAATGACCCGTCTTGCCGTCCTATCCGACGTCCACGGCAATCTACCGGCGTTGGAAGCCGTTCTGGCCGATATTCAGGCCCAGGGCATGCCAGACCTCTACTGGGTCCTGGGTGATCTGGCTGCCTTTTGTCCCTGGCCGTCGGAGGCGATCGCGCGGCTGCGCGCGCTGCCGAATGTCTCGTTCTTGCAGGGCAATACCGACCGCTACCTGGTCACCGGCCGCCGGCCCGCGCTTCCTGTCCATTCGCCGGAGGATTGGGCAAGCGCCCCTGCACGGCTGGCCGAGCGCGACGCCAACTTCCGCTGGACGGTCGAACGGCTCTCCTGGGCCGATTACGAGTTCCTGCGTGACCTGCCGACACGGCTCGATCTGGATGTCCCCGGTTACGGCCGTGTCGTCGCCTTTCACGCCAACCCCGCTGACGATGAGACCAACATCTTTCCCGACACCCCCGATGAACAGGTACGCCCATACCTGGCCGGGTTGGAAGCCCGGCTCATGCTCTACGGCCACACCCACTGTCCGGTGGAGCGCACCGTAGATGGTGTTCGGCTCGTCAACGGCGGCAGTGTGGGCTTTTCGCTGGATGGCGACCCGCGTCCGGCCTATGCCCTGCTCGATTTCGTGGGTGGCGAATGCATGGTGACTCTGCGGCGAGTGGCCTATGACAGTCGGGCAGTGCTGGCGGAGTTGGAACGGGTGGGGCATCCGGCAAAAGCACTCGTGGGGCGATTGGTCCGAGAAGGACGGTGATTGGATGACTGTGGAGGTGTAGAATGGAATACCGTCACGTGGGAAAAGCAGGAATCAAGGTCAGTGAGATTGCACTGGGTGCCTGGCTCACCTTCGGCGCCGATGTGGACGAAGAGATGACCCGCGCCTGTGTCAAGGCCGCCGTAGATCACGGCGTCAACTTTCTGGACAACGCCGATATCTACGCGCGGGGCGAAGCCGAACAGGTGGTCGGCAAGATCATCCGCGACCTGGGTCTGCGTCGCCGGGATCTGGTGCTTTCCAGCAAAGTCTTCTGGCCGATGAGCGATGATGTCAACGACCGTGGCCTCAGTCGCAAACACATTATGGAGTCCATAGAAGGGTCACTGCGCCGTATGGGTACGGACTATTTCGACTTCTACTTCTGCCACCGCTACGACCCGGAGACACCGGTGGAAGAAGTGGTGCGGGCGATGGACGACCTGGTGCATCAGGGCAAGGTGCTCTACTGGGGCACCAGCGTCTGGAGCGCGGCGCAGATCGAGGCGGCGGTAGGTACGGCTTGCACGCTGGGCGCATATCTGCCCCAGGTAGAACAGCCGCGCTACAATATGCTCGACCGCCACATCGAGCCGGAGATTCTCCCTATCTGTGCCAAATACGGGGTCGGCGTCACCGTCTTCAGCCCGTTGGCGCAGGGACTGCTCACCGGCAAGTACAACGATGGCATCCCGCCGGAGAGCCGCGGGGCGCGCACCGATTGGCTGAAGGGGGAGTTGACGGAAGAGAACGTCGCCAAAGTGCGGCAGTTGACTGCGCTGGCGCAGGAGTTGGGGCTGACGATGTCCCAATTGGCGCTGGCGTGGATTCTACGCCGCCCGGAGGTCAGCAGTGTCATCACCGGTGCCACCCGGCCGGAGCACGTGCTCGCCAATGTGCAGTCTTCTGGTGTGCGCCTCGAGGCTGATGTGCTGGAACGAATCGAGGACATATTGGGGAATCAGCCCACATAGTGGAGGCGCGAATTCGTTCACGTTCGGCTGCAACGATTGGAGATAGCCTATGTACCATATTCCGTATGGCAAGACCGTTCTCGAATTCGACCTGCCGCCTGGAATGCGCGGGACGGTGGCGATATCCAACCCCGTGCCGCCCGTGGCCGATGCAGAAGCTGCCATTGCCGATGCACTGGCGTACCCGGTTGGCTCACCGCGCCTGCGGGAGTTGGCCCGGGCCGGCCAGCGCGTCTGTATTGCCTTCACCGACGCGACCCGTGCCTGCCCTGACCATCTGCTCGTGCCCGCACTGTTGCGCGAGTTGGAGGCGGCAGGGGTGCGCGACGACGAAGTCACTCTCCTGTGCGCCATCGGCGTGCACCGGCCCTCGACCTCCGCTGAGAAGGTGGCTCGCCTGGGCGCGGACGTCGGTGCCCGCTACCGGGTGATAGACAACGAGCCGCAGAATCCGGCGGCGCTGGTTGACCTGGGCGTGACGCCGGGCGGCGTGCCGGTCTCGGTACATCGAGCCGCAGTCGAAGCGGATCTCTTGATCGCCACAGGGGTGGTGGAGCCGCACCAGTACGCCGGCTATTCCGGTGGATGCAAGACGGTCGCAGTGGGGGCAGCAGGCGAAGCACTCATCGCCCATACGCACGGCCCGGCTTTCGTGGATCACCCCGGCACGCGCTTGGGGCGCATCGAGGGCAACCCGTTCCACGAGGCGGTCACAGAAGCAGCGCGACGCGCGGGCCTGCGCTTCATCCTCAACGTCGTGCTCGACGATGAGCAGCGCATCCTCAAAGTGGCGGCCGGCGATCCAGATGCAGCGTTCCGCGAACTGGTCGCTTTTGCCCGCACGGTGTACGAGGTGCCGATTCCGCAGCAATACGACGTGGCCATCGGTGGAGTGGGATACCCCAAGGACAGCAATTTGTACCAGGCCACCCGTGCTCCCTCGTATCTCTTCTTCGCGCCAACCCCAGTGGTCAGGCCGGGCGGCTTTTTCATCATCCCGGCGCGCTGTGAGGAGGGCGCGGGAGCCGGAGTGGGTGAGCAGCGCTTTCTGGCCGCGCTGCGCGATGCGCCCGATGTGCAGTCTGTCCTCGACGACGCCCGCAAACACGGCTATCCGCCGGGCCAACAGCGGGCCTTTGTGATGGCCAAAGTGCTGGAGCAGGCGCGCGTGATCATCGTCGGCAGTGAATGCCCCGACGTGGTGGCTGCGTGCAAAATGATACCCGCCGCAACGATGGCAGAGGCGCTGGCGCTGGTCGCGCGTGAGTTGGGGCCGGACCTGGACGTGCTGATCGTGCCGCATGCACTGTTGACGTTGCCGGTGGTCACGGAGGGGCAGTGTGGAGATTCGCACGCCTGAAGAGGAGGCACGTCACTGCATCCGCTGCGGCCTGTGTCTGCCGACCTGTCCGGACTACCGGCTGAGCCTGGACGAGACCGATTCTCCCCGTGCGCGGGTGGCGCTCTTGCGGGCGATGCGCGAAGGTCTCCTGGAGCGGCCCGGCGAGAACACGGCGGCCCAGTTCTACCGCTGTCTGTTGTGCGGTGCCTGCACCTTCGCCTGTCCGAGCGGCGTGGCGGTGGATCGCATTCTCGAATTGACGCGTGGCGAGATGGCCGGGCTGGGGCTGTTGCCCCGGTCGCTGGCGGCGCTCGATGAGCGCATCGTGATTGCCCATAATATCTCCGGCGAGACCGAGGCGAATCGTCTGCTGTGGGCAGAGAATCTCGCCCGTCCACCCAGCGGCCTGGGCAGGACGCGGGCCGACGTGGTCTATTTTGTCGGTTGTGTCGCGGCGCTGTTCCCGCGCTGTTATTCGGTTGCCCAATCCTTCGTGCAAATCCTGGATGAAGGACGGGCGGCCGGCCTGTATGCTCTGTTGGGTGAGCAGGAGTGGTGCTGCGGCTATCCGCTGGCGATCAACGGTGAGTTGGAACGGGCCCGCGAAATCATGCGCCACAACGTGGAGGCCGTACGCGCGTTGGGGGCCCATATGCTGGTCACGACGTGCCCCTCGTGTTTTCACTTCTGGAAGCACGCCTATCCGGCGGCGCTCGGCGATTTAGGGTTCGAAGTCAGGCATTCGTCCGAGTTCCTGGCCGATCTGCTCGATGCGGGATGGCTCGCATTGCGCGACGATCTGCCCGAGCAGGTGGTCACCTACCACGATCCGTGCGACCTGGGGCGCAAGTCCGGTATCTTTGATGCCCCACGTCGTATCCTGGCCCATATCCCCGGCGTGCGCTTGGTGGAGATGGCCGAGAACCGCGAAGGCTCCCATTGTTGCGGTGGCGGCGGCAACGTGGAGAGTTTCGATCCCGCCCGAAGCGCCGAAATAGCTGCAGAACGCATCCGGCAGGCTGCGGCGACCGGCGCCCAGACGCTCGTCTCCGCCTGCCAGCAGTGTGAGCGCACCCTCGCCAATGCTGCTCGTGCCGTCAAAGTGCGTATCCGTGTGAAAGATGTTGCCGAGATGGTGTTGGATAGTTTGTTGGTTGGTTAGTTTGTTTGTTCGTTGACTCGCTGACTCCGAAATATGATCGAGATACTGCAAACCATCCTGGGCTCGTCGAGGGTCTTGACTTCGCTCGAAGACCGCATCGCCTATTCGTACGACGGGACCTTCGCCCAGCACCTGCCCGATGTCGCCGTCCTGCCGGAATCCACTGAAGAGGTGGCGGCGGTGATGCGGGTGGCGACCGAATACCGCGTGCCGGTCGTCCCGCGGGGGATGGCCTCCGGGCTGGCTGCGGCGTCCGTCCCCTTCTCTGGCGGCATCGCCCTCTCTCTCACCCGCATGAACCGCATCCTGGAACTGGACGGGGAGAACCGCACCGTGCGGGTGGAGGCGGGCGTCATCACCGCCGACCTCCAGGACTATGTGGAGAAACGGGGGCTCTTTTACCCGCCGGATCCCTCCAGCAACAAACACTCCACCATCGGCGGCAACATCGCCTGCAACGCCGGCGGTCCCCGCTGCCTCAAGTACGGCGTCACCGGCGACTATGTGATGGGCCTCACCGTCGTGCTCCCCGATGGACGGATCCTCCAGACCGGCGGCAAGGCCATCAAGAACGTCGTCGGCTACGACCTGACGTCGCTCTTCGTCGGCTCGGAGGGGACGTTGGGGGTCATCACCGAAGCGCTGTTGAAACTCATTACCAGGCCGGCGTTCGTGCGCACCGCCCTGGCCGAGTTTCCTTCGCTGGACGATGCATCCCGCACGGTCAATGCCATCCTCTCGGCAGGCATCGTCCCGGCGACGCTGGAACTGATGGACGAGACGGCCATCGCCTGCATCGAGGAGGCGATGGGTCTGGGCTTGCCGCTGGACGTGGAGGCGATGCTTATCATGGAGACCGACGGCTCCGACGAGGACGCTGTGGTGCGGCAGATGGAGGCAGTGGCCCGGATTTGTCGGGAGAGCGGCGCCCGGTCGGTGCGGGTGGCGCGGGACGAGGCGGAACGGGCCCAGTTGTGGCGTGCCCGTCGCTCCGTCTCGCCGTCGCTGGCCCGCAAGGCGCCCAACAAATTGGGGGAGGACATCACCGTCCCCCGCAGCGCCATCCCCGAGGCTGTCCGCCGGATCAAGGCCATCAGCGCCCGCTACGGCCTGCCCATCGTCGTCTTCGGCCACGCCGGGGACGGCAACCTGCACCCCAACATCCTCTTCGACCGGCGCGACGCGGCGCAGTGGGCCCAGGTCGAGGTGATCGCCGGGGAGATATTCGATGTGGCGCTAGAATTGGGCGGCACGCTTTCCGGCGAGCACGGGGTGGGTGTGCTCAAGCGTCCTTACATCGAGCGGGCGTTGGGGCCGATCTCGATTGACGTGCAGTGCCGCATCAAACAGGCGCTGGATCCGCTGAATGTGATGAATCCGGGGAAAGTATTGTTATGAACCCAGAACTGGCGCGGCAGTTCATGCGCACCTGGCTTCCTGGCCTGCTCGTGTTGTTGGTGCTGCTTTTGATCTACAGTGGTACCCTCCAGCGGGACGTGAATGGCAGTAGCAATGGCTACATGCTCGACGTGGGAGAAATCCAGGTCGCGCTCAACCTGTGGGGCACGATTCATTACACGGGATATCCCCTGTTCACCATCCTGGGTGCTTTGCTGACCCATATACTGCGGATGGTGGGGCTTCCCCCAGCCGGGGCTGCTTCTGCTGTTGCCACAGTGTGGTCGCTTCTGGGCCTGGCCAGCGTGTATGGTTTGCTCCTTCGCATGACAGGCGGCAAATCCGACTTGGCAGCGCTCGTCGTGTTAGCATTGGGCGTGGTCGAGACGTTTTGGGTACACAGCGTCGTGGCGGAGGTGTACAGTTTTAGCCTGTTCCTGACCAGTGTTATTTTGCTGGTCGCGATGAAGCTGAATGCCGGTTGGAATGCACGTTACTGGTGGCTCTTGATCGCTCTTTTGGGTATAGGTACCAGCCATCATCGTTTGCTGGTCTTGTTACTGCCTACTGTGCTTCTGCTGACATGGTCGGCATTGCGGACCCAGCGTTCACAGTGGTTGGCGTTGGCTGCCAAATCGAGCATAGTGTTTGCGCTGCCGTTCTTGGTTTATCTTTACTTGCCCTTGCGTGCTGTTCAGGGAGCACGTTGGGTGTATGGGCAGCCAGGCACGTGGGGTGGTTTCTGGGCCCAGTTCCTCGGGCGCGAGGCGACTCCTTTCGTGCTCGAGTTCCCCCGTGATCTGGCGACCTGGGTGGGCAACCTCCATTTCGTGGCCGAGCAACTTCAACGTCAGGTGCCCGTTGGGGTGTTGATGATGGCAAGCGTTGGACTGGTCTGGTTGGCCGTACGCCGTTTGCGGATGGGGTTGGCTTTCATGGGTGGAGCCTGTGCATTTCTAGCATTTGTAGTGGTGTTCCCATCGGGCGTGTGGGTGCCTGCGGTATTGATGCCGGCGTTGTTCTTTTATGCCGTCGGCCTGGCTTACCTGTTCAGTGGCTTGGCAGAGGTAGCGCTACCTCTGCGTTGGGTATCGTTGGTGGGCCTTGTCTTCCTGGCGGCCTGGTTTTTTCGCACGAATCTGCCGTTCGTCTTCAGCATAGTGAGCGCTAATAGGGGGCGAGAGGTCATCCAGATGTTGCGACCACTCAAGGATGCTGATCTGCCAGGTGGTCGTAACGTGGTCGCATTGCCGTGGGGTGGTGACTATTTTGCTGCTGCGTATGGGCTCTATGTGACGGGTGACCTGGCCGGGTTCGATCTGGTGGACCATCGAGTGGATTTTCGTTCCCTTGTCCAGCATGAAGGCAAGGTGCTCACACTGGCGTCTGACCTGGGGTATTGGCCGCTGTATTGGTGGAACGATCTCTTGGGAGAGGCTCATTACTCCTCTGCGGCGCCGGGCGTGGCGATGGTCAGTCGAGACGTGTTATACGAAAGCGTGTCCAGGCGGATAGACTTCGACCTGGGGAACGGTGTGCATATCCGCGACGCGGCGCTGTTTTGGCAAGGACGAAATACGCTGCGCGTGACCATCTTCTGGGAAGCGATTCGGCAGGTGCCCGCTGACTACAGCGTCGCCGTTCACTTGGTGACCCGCGATCCCCCGCAAAGTGGAGAGGATGTATTGGCGCAGGCAGATGCCCTTAACCCGGTTGGGGGATGGTATCCGACCAGTCGCTGGGCCCCAGGTGAGATCGTGCGGGATGATTACGCTCTGGTCGTTCCACCCCAATCGTTGCCTGTCGCTGTGCGGATCGCGATGTATCAGATTGACCCAGGCGGCGGATTTGTCAATACGAACTGGCTTTCCCTGCCTGTGCCGTAGGCCCTCGCACGGTTTCCGTATGGTCACGATTGTGCTACAATAGCGCCGGAGGTGATCCGATGCTTACTCAAGACGAACGCTTAGCGCAAGCGACGAAACCGGCCGAAGACGCGATACGCCTGCACCCCTTCTATCGGGGCAAGATTCAGGTTGTGCCCAAGTGCGTCGTGCGCGATTTACACGATTTTACGATATGGTACACGCCAGGGGTAGCGGCTCCTTGCCGCGACATCCAGGCCCTGCCGGAGAGGGTGTGGGAGCACACCAATCGCGGCAACACCATCGCCGTCGTCTCCGACGGCACCCGCGTGCTCGGCCTGGGCGACATCGGCCCCGAAGCGGGCTTGCCGGTGATGGAGGGCAAATCGCTCCTGTTCAAGTACCTGGGCGGTGTAGACGCCGTGCCCATCGTCTTGGGCACAAAGGACCCTGATGTGTTGATCGAAGCGGTCAGACTGCTCGAACCCTCGTTCGGTGGGATCAATCTGGAAGACATTGCCCAGCCCAAGTGTTTCCGCATCCTCGACACGCTGCGGGCCGAGATGAACATCCCCGTCTGGCACGATGATCAGCAGGGCACGGCCACGGTGATCCTGGCCGGCCTCATCAATGCGCTCAAGGTCGTCGGCAAGGAGATGAGCCAGGTCAAGATCGCCATGATCGGGATAGGTGCGGCGAATGTGGCGACCTACCGGTTACTCAAGGCCCACGGTGCCGATCCCGGCGCCATCGTGGTCTGCGATAGTAAGGGTACGCTGCATCCGGGGCGTCACGACGTCGAGGAGCAGCAGAACGAGTTTGCCGACAAGTGGCGTATCTGCCAGGAGACGAACGCCGAGCGTGTCGTGGGTGGCCCCGCGGAAGCGATGCGCGGCGCCGATGTCTGCATCGCGCTCAGCAAGCCGGGCCCCGGTACCATCCTGCCGGAATGGGTGAAGGGGATGGCAAAGGATGCCATCGTCTTCCCCGGCGCCAATCCCGTACCGGAAATCTGGCCCTGGGAGGCCAAGGAGGCCGGGGCGCGCATCGTGGGCACCGGGCGCAGCGATTTCCCGAATCAACTGAACAACTCGCTGGGCTTTCCCGGCATTTTCCGCGGCGTGCTGGACGTGCGC
This sequence comes from Anaerolineae bacterium, assembly GCA_034432855.1. Lineage (GTDB taxonomy): Bacteria > Chloroflexota > Anaerolineae > B4-G1 > B4-G1 > DAOUBA01. Next base: position 34,672 of record DAOUBA010000140.1, read on the forward strand.
GCCAAGACGATCACCGATGAGATGGCGATCGCCGCCGCCGAGGAACTGGCCCGTTGTGCCGAAGAGCGCGGCCTGCACGAGGAGAACCTCGTCCCCACGATGGATGACTGGGAAGTCTTTCCGCGCGAGGCGGCGGCTACGGGCATCAAGGCCCAGGAGCAGGGGATCGCGCGGCTGAGGAAATCGCGCGAGGAACTGTACGCCCAGGCCGAAGCGACCATCCGGCATGCGCGCGAGACGGTGCAGATGATGATGCGTGAGGGGCTGATCCCGGCGGCGCCGTAGGGATACTGATTGTATTTGCTGGCTGCCTGTGGTATACTGGGTTGAGAAGGAGGCCCAATGGCTGCCGACATTCGGGAAAGTCAGGCGACCTATGCTGTGAATACAGTGACGCTGAAGATACCAGAGGCGCTGTACCTGCGGTTGCACCAGGCAGCCGCTGCATTGCGTCTACCATTTGACGAGGTCGTGAAGCACGCCTTAGAAGTGGGTAGCCCGCCAGCGTGGGATGATGCACCGGCTGAGTTTCAACCCGATCTGGCGGCGCTAGATCGGCTGAACGACGATGCTCTGTGGAACATCGTCCGTGGTGTGGCCGTAGAGGTGGACTGGATGCGCTACCAGGAATTGCTTGATCGCAACGCCGAAGGGACCCTGGCCCCTGCCGAAAAATGCGAACTCGATCAATTGCGTACAGCTGTTGACCGTCACGTACTGCGTAGGGCTCACGCCGCTGCCCTGCTAAGATGGCGTGGACATCAGATCATTCCGCCCTCGAAATCGCCCAATCCCCAGTAGACGATGACGCGCATTCCTCTCAGGTTACGCCAAATACTGGATGAGGAGTGCCACCATCGCTGCGGTTACTGCCTCACAACTGAAGCCAATGTTGGTATGCCCTTAACTGTAGACCACATCATTCCGCGGTCAAAGGGCGGCAAGACTACATTGGCCAATTTGTGGCTGGTCTGCTACCGATGTAACGAATTCAAAGAAGATCAAACGGAAGCCGAGGATCCATTGACGGGCAAGAGTGTTCCGCTATTCAACCCGCGCACGCAGTCGTGGAGCGAACATTTTGCCTGGAGCCCGGACGGCACACACGTCATTGGGCTGACTGCGATAGGCCGGGCGACCGTCATCGCGCTACGCATGAACGACGAAGTACGTGTGGCAGCAAGGCGGCGCTGGGTCAGTGTGGGTTGGCATCCACCGGATGATGGGTAACCGTGTGCTGGAGAGCCCATCTGTGCCAGTACCGGTAACCCTGATCCTGTATTACGCCCTGCATCTTGCATCCTGTATCTTGCATCCCATGTTCATCGCGGAGCGCTTGGCAGAATGCTAGAACGTGCTGGTGCAATCGAGGCGCAATTGATCGCCTGGCGCCGAGACTTTCACGCGCATCCTGAACTGGGCTTTCATGAGACGCGCACGGCAGCCTGCGTCGCGAAGGTGCTGGATTCGCTCGGCTATCGCATCCGTGTGGGCGTGGGGCGTACCGGCGTAGTGGCCGACCGAGGAGAAGGACACCCCATCGTGGCCATCCGCGCCGATATGGATGCCCTGCCCATCCAGGAGGCCAATGACGTGCCCTACGCTTCGCAGGTTCTGGGCGTAATGCACGCTTGCGGCCACGATGCCCACACCGCCATCGTGCTGGGCGTGGCGACGCTGCTCGCGCAGGAGTCATTTCCCGGCACAATCCGCTTCCTCTTCCAGCCGGCCGAGGAGATGGGAGACGAAGAAGGCATCAGCGGCGCGCCGCGTATGGTGGAAGACGGCGCGATGGAAGGGGTGGATGCTGTGCTGGCGCTCCACGTAGACCCCGCTATCGCCGTCGGCAATATCGCCGCGGACAGTGGCCCGGCGAGCGCCGGCGTGGATACCTTCTACGTCACGATCATCGGCAAGGGCGGGCACGGAGCGAGTCCGCACAGAGTGATAGACCCCATCTATATTGCCGGGCATGCGATTCTGGCGCTGCACGGCATTGTCTCCCGCCGCCTGCATCCCACAGACCCCGCGGTGGTCAGCGTCTGCAGCATCCACGGCGGGCAGGCCGACAACGTCATCCCCGAGCAAGTCGAGATGGCCGGCACGATCCGCTTTATGACGGCAGAGGTACAGGAGCAGATTCACGCCGAGATCGAACGGGCGCTGAGCGTGGCGCGTGCGCTGGGCGGCGATTACGTGCTCAAGATTGAGCGCGGCGCCCTGCCGATGGCGAACGATGCGGAAGTGGCGACCCTGATCCGACAGGTCGCCACTGAGTTGCTGGGAGAAGGACACATCATCACGCGCAGGCGAGAGATGGGGGCAGAGGATTTCGGGGCATTCTCCGCGTTAGCGCCGGGTGCCATGTTCCGCCTGGGCTGTCTCATCGAGGGGGACAAACGTCTGGGGCACCACCCGCGCTTCGACATTGACGAACGTTGCCTGCCGATTGGCGTGGCCATTCTGGCCGAGACGGCGCTGCGGTTGCTGCGGCGCTAGGGTCTGCCGAGGATCACGGCGAGCAGGATCGAGACCACCGTCACCGCTGAACCGGCGATGATAAAGACGACGATCGCCCCTTCGACCTGACGGCGAAAGCGGTTCGTCGCCCAGAGGAAAATCCCCACTGCCAAGGATGCCCCGCTCAACACACCCGCCGTATACATCAGGGCAGTCGCCATCAGGGCGGGCAGGTCCACCTGAACGATCAGCCGGTCGAAGAGCGCTACCGAAAAGCGGCTTCCCAGGAACCCGTACGCGGCACCGATGACCAGCCCAAGCGCGACCAGCGCGATACCTTGTAGCCTGGCCCGGCCCCGTTCGAGCCACAGCGTGATGGCCCCAAGCACGATCAGCGCCAGCGCAAACGTCAGCACGACAATGGAGATGAACTCGATCATCAGAACAGCCTCAGTTGCTCGGCTTCCACAGGGGGCGGGGCGGTCTCGGTGATCTGTGCGGCTTCCTTGAGCAACTCAGGGATGCGACGTATATCCGCTTCGACGTCGCGCCGCAGGCTGGGCTGGTGCAGCGCCGCCGCTGGATGGTACATCGGGTAATAGATCACGCTGCCGACCCTGATCGGCTGGCCGTGGACACTGGAGATACGCGCCTTCGGTAACACCCGCGCCATCGAATGGCGCCCCAACGTCACGACCAGTCGGGGCTTGATCAACTCGATCTGCCGGTCGAGGAATGGCTTGCAGGCTTCGATCTCCTCCGGCAGCGGGTCACGATTGCCAGGAGGACGGCATTTGATGACGTTGGCGATAAAGACCTGTTCGCGCTTGAGGCCGATGCCTTCCAGTAACTCCTCCAGGTACTGGCCCGCTGCGCCGACGAATGGACGCCCCTGCTGGTCTTCGTAAAAGCCCGGCGCTTCGCCGATGAACATGATCTCGGCGTTCTCCGGTCCCTCGCCGGGCACCGCTTTGGTACGGCCACGGTGCAGGAGACAGCGCGTGCACCGGGAGATCTCTGCTGCTAATACCTCCAGTTCCGACACGTTTCCTCCTGGTCTCGATGCTGCGTCAAAGGAAACGTAAAACGTAATGCGTAATTACGTCTTACGCCTTACGTTTTACTTTTGTGGTGCGCCGCACTCTGGGCAGAATCTTACTCCGGCGGGTATCTTTTTGCCGCAGGCCGTGCAGAACCTTTCCGCTGCCAACGGTGCGCCGCATTCGGCGCAGAACTTGCCGCCGCTGACAGGAGCACCACACTTGGGACAACGGGCCGCGATGATCTCGTCAAAGTCCTGCGCCGATACTTTCTCGCTCGCGGCCACGTGGGCCACCTCACGTGCGGCTTCGATGGCAGCCTCGGCCTGCATCGCCGACATCTCCACCGCCAGATCGGGCGCGCACTCCTTGCACAGGCCGCGCTTGTGATTCCAACACTGTTCGACGCACACCCAGGTGCTACAGCGCGGGCACTGCCGGAAATTCAGCTTGATCTCCTCGACTGCCTCCGCGAACGCAGCATCGTGCGCCCGCTCCCACGCCGCCGAGTGGATGCGGTCGCCCACGTCGGCGACACGGCCAAAGACGCCCCCCAAAAGCCCGCTGGCGACATCCAGTGCCTCGTGCGCGATACCCGTCGCCGAGGCCTTGAACGGAGTACGGTAGCCCGTCCCGCAGCGGTCACAATAGAACTCGAACTGAAAGCCACGCTCGGTGCTCTCGTCGCTGTAGTTGCGTACAAACTTGATCACAGCCATTTTGGCCTCCTCACCTGTCGGGATTATAGCCTATCCCCATCATTTTGTCCAATACCGACTTGCTGGAATGGCAGCCGCGCCTCCAATGCTGGCGCAGTGCGAGCAGTCGCCTCCGATAAGCCTCTTGTCCCACTTCGACCGCCATCATCCAGGCATCTTCACCGTCCAGATAATAGGCTTTCACCACGCCCTGTAAGCGGAAACCGTACTTGCGATACAACCGTTGGGCCACCTGGTTCGAGGCGCGTACCTCCAGCGATACCACGTCCACCCGTAAGTTCAGCGCCTGCTCCAATGCCAGCATCAGCAGCAGTTCTCCCAGTCCCCTCCTGCGCCAGTCGGGGTGGACGGCGAGCGTGCTGATGTGTGCTTCGGTGCCCTGATTCTGTAGCCTGATGCCCACGTAACCGATCACCCGGCTGTCGCTCTGCTGACCTACGAAGCCACGCAGCCAGCGCCGCCATTCGCCGCCGGTGGGTACGTTCTCCTCCGCCGGCCTCAGCACGACGTAGTAGAAGGATTGACGCTTGTTGTCGAGTTCGTGCGCGTAGGAGGAGGCCGACCAGGGGTTGGGGAAAGATAGCCGGTCAATGGCAGTGACCGCGGGGATATCGCGTGCTTCCATTGGTCGGACGGCGAAAGGCATGGACTGTTGCATCACACCGGATACTGAAGATAGCTCGGAGTCAGGGTGGCCGGATCGTCGGTCTCACCACGGTTCAGACGGCGCCATGCGACCTCGGCCAGAAAACCGGCTCGCCGCAGTCGCGCGGCTGGCGGCAAGATCACGGCCAGTTCTCCGAGCGCGGTCAACGTCTCGGCACCTGCAGCGTCAATCTCGCCGCAGAACAGGGTGGGGGAGGTTATCGTTTGTGCCAGGGCTGCCCAGGTCGTGAGGGCGGGTGCCTCTTGTGCACGCCATTCCCCATCCCGCCAGCGGTAAGTGGCGCTGCAGATGCGCCCTCGCCCGGCCTGCAATACCGCGCACAGCGCGCGGCGGTCGCGCCCCTGTGCCGCCGCGACTACGTCGAGCGTGGGGACACCTACGAGCGGCACGCCGCACGCCAGAGCCAATCCTTTGGCCACAGCCAACCCTACGCGCAGCCCGGTGAAGGAGCCAGGCCCGCGCGTCACGGCTACTGCGCTGAGATGCCCGGCGTTCAGCCCAGCCTGCTCGAGGGCAGCAACCAGGGCAGGCATGAGTTCAACCGTGTGGCGGCGCATAGATTCCCATGTGTGCTCAACCCGCACACGGAAGCCATCGTGCAATGCCAGGCTGGCGGTATCGGTGGCCGTGTCAATCGCAATTAACATCTTATGCTCCGAAGGCAGTGCGGCGGAAATCCTGCAACAGTGCTGCGTGTCGTTGCCCGTGTGCCGCAAAGCGGAGCGTCCGGTGCACCATGTCGCTCATCTCTAGCCGGATCCACAGGTGTTCAGGCGGCATCAACGCACGCGCACGCTCGGCCCACTCGATGACACACACGGCTCGTGTATCTCCTAGGAATTCCTCGATGCCCAGGCCCAGCGCTTCTCGTGCGCTGGAGATGCGATAGAGATCCACGTGATAGAGCCGCACGCCATCGGCCGGGCGTGTATATTCGCGCACCAGGACGAAGGTAGGGCTGACGAGTGTCTGGCTCACGCCCCAACCCCGGCCGATTCCCTGCGCCAAGCAGGTCTTGCCCGAACCCAGCGGGCCTTCCAGGCACACGACGTCGCCGCCTTTCAGTAGCGCCCCCAGGCGTGCGCCCAGCCGTTGCGTCTGCTCAGGGCTGCGGCTCACGAATTCCAGCGTGTGCTCGTCGAGGATTGGTGTCATCAAGCGGCTCCATCCGTTCGGGGGAGATTATACAACCATTGCGCGGGCTGGACAAGGCGAAGGGGCGGGGCAACCTGGCTCTAGCGCAAAATCGGCGAAGAGGTTATAATGACAACATAATTCACACCTAGACCGGAGCAATTGCCGTGCGCTATCTGATTCTATCTGACATTCATGCCAACCTGATGGCGCTGGAGGCTGTGCTGGCCGATGTGCCGGCTTTCGACAAGATCTGGTGCCTCGGCGATCTGGTAGGATACGGCCCCAGTCCCAATGAATGTGTAGAGCGGATTCAGGACTTTGCTCATATCAGTCTGGCGGGCAACCATGACTGGGCCGCGCTGGGGAGATTGGATCTCGATGCCTTCAATACCGACGCACGCATCGCCAATGCCTGGACGCAGGCTGAACTCAAGCCGACGGTGCGTGAGTATTTGGATGCTCTACCCACTTCCATAGAGGAGGAAGGTTTCTTCCTGGCGCACGCCAGTCCTCGCGAGCCGGTTTGGGAGTACGTTCTCGACGCGAACGTCGCCCGTATCAATTTCGACTATTTCTCCACCCGTATCTGTCTGGTGGGTCATACCCACATCCCGCTCGTCTTCGTGTTGGACGAGCAACGTGGGCGTGCCGAGACGTTATTCCCCTCTCTCTCTGAACTCTTGGCGCTTGACCAGCATCGCATGATCATCAATCCGGGCAGCGTGGGCCAACCCCGCGATGGCAACCCACGCGCCAGTTACGCCTTGCTCGATACCGGCAATATGACCTGGGAGTTTCGTCGCGTGGCCTACCCGGTGGCGATCACGCAGGAGCGCATGCGCGCCCGTGGCCTGCCCCGCCGACTGATCGACCGGTTGGAGATCGGGCGCTAGGATGGGAACCTCAATGTCCGCTTCGGCGTCTGGCAGATCCTCAAATGGAGAATGAAAATGACCAGGAGAATCGGAATTGTCTGTTGCCTCATCGTGTCTGCCCTGACGTTGTTCATTGCGGGTTGTCGGACGGCGGCGATGCCTACGCCCGAAGTTGTGGTTGTGGAGAGGCAGGTGGCAGCATATCCGGCACATTCAGCAGCCGGGGTGAAGGAGTACGCCACCTCCGGGCCTGTCGCCGGGGACGCCGAAATTCAGCGTCTCATCATCCGCAACGCCTCGCTCGACCTGGTCGTGGCGGATACCCAGGCCGCGATGGACCAAATCACCAGCCTGGTGAATGAACTGGACGGCTATGTGGTCGAGTCGAATGTGTACCAGTACCAGGAGGGGCTACAGGCGTATCTCACGTTGCGCATCCCTGCCGAGAAACTCGATCTGGCCCTGGAACGCTTCCGCGCGTTGGCGACCGAGGTGCGCAGCGAGCGGATCACCGGTCAGGACGTGACGCAGGAATACACGGACCTGCAATCGTACCTGCGCAACCGCGAGGCAGTGCAGGCGCGGCTGCTCGAATACCTGGAGAAGGCCGAGACCACAGAGGATGCCCTGGCGGTTGACCAGCAACTGCGCCAGATCGAGGCCGAGATTGAGCAGACCAAAGGGCGTATCCAGTACCTGGAGCAGTCGGCGGCACTGTCGCAGGTGATGATTACCCTCACGCCAGATGAACTGGCGCAGCCGATCCAGGTAGGTGGATGGCGCCCGGTGGGCACGCTGCGCAATGCCTTCCAGTCCCTCATCCGCGTGATGCAGTTCCTGGTGGATGCGGTTATCGTCATCGTTGTGCTTATCCTCCCTACTGCAATTGTAATCGCCGCGCCTCTGGTGGGGGCGTTCTTCCTGATCCGCTACCTCGTCCGTCGGCGCCACACCCGCAAGGCGTAGGACGGGTTGTTAACCCCGGACAGGTTGCCAACAAACAGGACGGGTTGCTGACCCGTCCTGTTTGTGCATAGGACGAGTCGCCGACCCGTCCGATGTGCTTGCTTCAATCGCTCCCTGATGGTACAATCCATTGCTGAGGAGGAAACGTGGAGGTACGCCCTGCGAGGTCCAGAGATCTGAAGGAGTGCCTGGCGCTGGATCATTCGTATACCACCGACCACGTCTGGCAGGTGGAGACGCGGGAGGAAAGCGGTGTCTTGACGGTTTGTTTTCGCCTGGCACGCCTGCCCCGCGAGATGCGTGTAGAGTACCCGTGTCGGGGTGAAGCCCTGCTGGCCGGCTGGCGACGCTGCGACGATTTCCTGGTGGCGGTGGATGATGGGCGTATCTGTGGATACGCGGCGTTGACCGTTCAACCGGAGCACGGCATCGTCCGAGTGGGCGACCTCGTGGTGGATCGCGCTGCGCGGCGACGCGGGGTGGGAACGGCGCTGCTGTGGGCCGCGATCCAGTGGGGCCGTGACCGTGACCTGGCCCGGCTTGTTGTCGAGGTGCAGACCAAAAACTATCCGGCCACCTGTTTCTGCCAATCGCGCGGCCTGGCTTTCTGTGGTTTCAACGACCACTACTGGCCGAGCCAGGACATCGCCCTGTTTTTTGGCCAATCTCTGTGATAAACGTGGGTTCTGTGAATGGGATTCTTTTCGGCGATTCGTGTACAGGTGTTTCTCGAACTGCTCAACGTCATCCTTGCCTCAGGTATCGTCATCGTCTCCTGTGCCCTCCTGCTCTACCTCGCGATCTACAACATCCGTAACAGCGTGGCCCGTTCGTTCGCTACGTTGTTGGGGTGCGTGCTGATCGCCTACTTCGTTGACCTGGCGGTGTTCGGTATTGAGGATGCTGAAGCGGCGGCGACCTGGCTGCGTGCTCAGTGGGTGGGGATCGCCTTTACCCCGGCAGCCTACCTGGATTTCTCCAACACGCTGCTCCTCACGACCGGCGCTCGTAGCAGGTGGCGTAACGTTGCCGTGTGGGCCAGTTATCTCCTGAGCGCGCTCCTGCTGTTGGGCGTGGCCTTCAGCGACGATGTGGTGCGCGGCGTGGTGATGGAGCCGCGCGCGCCGCATTTGCAGCCCGGGCCACTTTTTCCCCTGTTCGTCCTGTATTTCTTCGCCGGCCTGATCTGGGGTGCGGCTAACGTCGTCTGGGCACGCCGCCGCTGCCTCACGACGACCTCGCGCCGCCGCATGGCTTACCTGATGGCCTCATTCGCGGCACCCGCAGCAGGCGTGTTCCCCTTTCTTCTGGTCGCCGGCTGGCCTTCTTATGCACCGGAGACGGCCCTGTGGCTGCTGCTGGTGCTGGGCAACGTCGGGGTCGGGCTGATGTTGGGTCTCCTGGCCTACAGCGTGGCCTTCTTCGGCGCGCTCACGCCCGACCGCGTGGTCAAGCGGAGGCTGGCGCGTTTCTTGCTGCGCGGGCCATTCTCGGCTATCGTGTTGGTCGTGGTCATCGTGGCAGCGTCCCAGGCAAGCGGATGGCTGGGTCTGCCCAGCCAGAGACTCGTACTCTTTGGTGTGGTCGGCACGATCCTGCTCCTGCAGTTCGCCATCGAAATGACCAAGCCGCTTCTGGATCACGTGCTCTATCGTCAGGATCTGCCGGAGATCGAGTGGCTGCAGGAATTGAGCAGTCGGTTGCTGACGACGACCGATCTGCGTCAGTTCCTGGAGAACGTGCTCACGGCGTTGTGTGATCTGTTGCGTGTGGAGACGGCCTTCTTGGCCGTGATCGAGGGAGGAAAGCCGCGCCTCGAGGTGGTGTGCGGACGGCTAGAACCAGGCGCGGCGGAGGCGTTGCCTCCGGAGGCGTGGCAGTCGCCCGCGCGTTCGGATCAGGAGCAGCGCGTTGGACGGCACGGCGACCTGTTCGTATGGGATGGTTACTGGCTGGCCCCTCTGCGTATCAAGGGACAGCGCGGCGTGGTCGGTGTGGTGGGCATTGCAGCGCGCTCGCCGCAGCCGGACTTGAGCCTGGAAGAACAGGCCGGATTGGAGGCGTTGCTCATCCAGGCGGCGGCAGCGCTGGAGGATCGCCAACTGCAGCAGGGCATCTTTGGCGCGTTGGAGCAGATTATCCCGGAGATCGAGGAAATCCAGCGACGCCGGGGCGTGGTGCATTACGTGGGCGAGCAGGCGCTCACCGGCTTCAGCCTGATCGAGGCGCCCGAGTTCCGTCGCTGGGTGCGCGATGCGCTGAGCCACTATTGGGGTGGGCCCAAGTTAGCCTCCAGCCCTTTGCTGGGACTGCGCGTGGTGGAACGCGCCGCGTGGGAATACGACGGTAACGTGCTGAAGGGACTGCGGACCGTGCTCGAACAGGCCATCGAGCAATTGCGGCCCAAGGGCCAGCGTCAGATGACCGCGCCGGAGTGGATTCTGTACAACATCCTCGACCTCAAGTTCCTCCAGGGCCGTCGCGTGAGCGAGATCGCGCGTCGGCTGGCGATGAGCGAATCGGACCTCTACCGCAAGCAGCGCGTGGCGATCGAAGCCGTAGCGCAGACGCTTGCCGAAATGGAACGGGAGGAACTGAACAATCGCCAGGCCAGTTCGACGGAGGATTGACAACGCTCTGGTGCGGCCATATAATCGGACAGTGGATGAGTACAGCCAGGTGCTGAGCAGAGGTTGCCAGTTCCGAGATCCAGGGAGGTGGTCTGTGAAGTGGCAAGACTATATCACAGTTGACCCGAACATCTGTCACGGAAGGGCGTGCATCAAGGGAACGCGCATTATGGTCTCTGTCGTGCTGGACAATCTGGCTGCCGGCCTTACGCCTGATGAGATCATTCAATCCTATCCAACGTTGACCCCTCAAGCGATACAGGCGGCTATCGCTTATGCTGCAGAGTTAGGGCGAGAGCGGGTCGTTGCTATACCTCATTTGGCTCCAGCATGAAGTTTAAGGTGGATGAGAACCTGCCGGTTGGTGACGGATCTCCTGCGAAGGGCCGGCCACGACGCGGTAACCATATTGGAGTAGCGCCTTGCTTATCCTCCTGCGGATTTCCCCGGATTGATATTGGCGCGCCTTGTGGAGATGCTTTCTACAGAGCCGCTTGACAAACACTTGTGGATCGTCGAAGAGGGACATGTGAGGATCCGGGGTTAACCTTGCAAGCACTTTGGGAGGCGCAAAGACGATGGGAGTAACAGGGATATGGGTTCCGGGGGATGTGCCGCCTGACGAAGGATACTGGCGGGCGCTGTTGAACGACGAGGAGTATGGAGGCGCGCCAATGGCCGCCGATTGGCCAGCGCGTGACGAGGCGCCCAACGCATGGGCAGAGCCACAGCCTGGCGCAGAACACTGGCAGGCTGCACAGCAGGCGATGGAACGCGGGGACGTGCTGGAATTGCCGGTGCTCGACTATAACCGCGGCGGGGTCGTGGTCGGCTGGAATGGCCTGCACGGTTTCGTGCCCGCCTCGCACCTGCTCTCTCTCCCGCCCGCGCTGAGCGAGGAAGAACGCTATGCCGAGTTGCAGCGCATGGTAGGGACCAATCTGCGTCTCAAGGTCATTGAGGTATATCCTGAACAGAACCGCATCGTCCTTTCGGAGCGGGCCACTTATTGCGACGAGAGCGGACGCCGCAAGTTGCTCGACAGTCTCTCGCCTGGCGATGTGTGCCAGGGCACGGTGAGCAGGCTATGCCCCTTCGGGGCATTCGTGGACCTGGGTGGGGTGGAAGGGCTGGTGCACGTCTCGGAACTCTCGTGGGGACGGGTGGATTCCCCCGATGAAGTGCTTGAGGTCGGACAGCCCGTGGAGGTGTACGTGCTCGATGTGAACCGCGAGCGCGGGCGTGTGAGACTGAGCGTCAAGCGACTGTGCTCTAACCCCTGGCTGTCCGTGGAGGAGCGTTACCAGGTTGGGCAGATTGTGGAAGGCATCGTCACGCACGTTGCGGATTTCGGGGCGTTTGTGCGCGTGGAAGATGGACTGGAGGCGTTGCTTCACGCTTCGGAGATGGCGGAGGAGGGGTTTGTGCACCCGCGCGATGTGCTACAGGAGGGCGACCGGGTGAATGCCTGCATTATTGCTCTCGATGGGAAGCGGCGGCGGATGGGATTGAGCCTGCGAAGTCTGGATCTGGAGAAATGACACAAAAGCGCAGCAGTAGTAGAAAACCAGAGTCCCGCCTTGGCTGGCGAGAGGGTCTGACCCACCCGTTGGTGCAGCAGATTCTGGCTCTGGCTGTGGGGGCGCTGGGGCTGATCACGCTATTGACGCTGTTCCGGGTGACGGCTGGACGCTGGACGAATGCCTGGGTCGGCGCACTGCGTTACCTGCTGGGTTGGGGGGTGTACCCTTTGGCCGTGGCGATCCTGGTGGCTGGTCTTCTATGGATCGCGCACCTGCTGGATCGCCCGATCAAGTGGCGCTGGCGGCCTTTCGTCGGTGCGGAGTTGGTGTTCTTCGCACTGCTCGCACTGACACATGCAATCGCCGGCGCGCGAGACCCCTGGGCTCTGGTGGAAACCGGGTGGGGTGGGGGACTGGTCGGCTGGGCGCTCTCGGTCACGCTTACGGCTTATCTGGGCTTGCCGGTAACTGTGCTTGTCCTGCTTGCGCTGACGGTGTTGGGCCTGGGCCTGGCATTCGACGTGACCTCTGCCGAGGTGAGGCAATGGGCAGGCGCGGTCTGGAACGTGATCACGCGAAAGCCTGCGGGTCATGCCCTTCCAAAGGAAGACCGGACGCCTCAACGGCCGCCGTCCCGGCCTGCCGTGCCGCGCGAACGCGAGCAGCCGGCCCCGCCCGTGCGTACGCCGCCCGTCTCACGCCCGGCACCCACTGCGAAGCCAGAATCTTCATTGCCCCAGGTGCGTCCCGCTGCGCAGCCGCGTCCCGCTCCCCCGGCTCCGGCTGCTACCGGGGCGCGTGTGGTGCCCACACCTGCAGTCCCGCTCCCTCCACGCCCACGCGAATACCAGTTGCCCCCGCTCGATCTGTTGGATGAGCCGGCAGGGCCGGCACTCACCGATGAAGAAATCCGCGAGAAGTCACGCATCATCGAAGAGACCCTGGCGCAATTCGGCCTGCCCGTCGAGGTGGCCGAGGTGCGCGTGGGGCCTACAGTCACTCAGTTCGGTGTGCGGCCCGGCTTTGTCGAGCGTTCCGGGGCTCTCGGGCGCAAGGTGCGTGTGAGCCAGATCAGCACGTTGGCCGACGACCTTGCACTGGCGTTGGCCGCGCCACGCATCCGCGTCGAGGCTCCCGTGCCAGGGCGCTCCATCGTCGGCATCGAAGTGCCCAACAGCGAAGTCCAACTGGTGGGTGTCCGCGAGGTAATGGAAACGGACGAGTTCCGCAAACTCGGTTCGCCGTTGGGCATCGCTTTGGGCCGCGACGTGGCAGGCGGGCCGGTCGTGACCGATCTTGCCAGGATGCCGCACCTGCTCATCTCTGGTACGACCGGGTCGGGCAAATCGGTCTGCATCAAGGCGATCATCACCTGCCTGGTGTACAAGAACACACCCGATGACCTGCGGATGGTGATGATTGACCCCAAGATGGTGGAACTGGTGCGTTTCAACGGCCTGCCGCACCTGTACGGCCGGGTCGAGGTTGACCTGGAGCGTGTGGTGCGTGTGCTGCGTTGGGTGGCATTGGAGATGGACGATCGCTACAAGCGCTTCGCCGCCGCCACCGCGCGTCATCTCGACGATTACAACCGCATGATGAAGCGCGAAGGTCAGCCAACGCTCCCGCGCATTGTCGTGCTGGTTGACGAACTGGCCGACCTGATGATGCTGGCCCCCGAAGAGGTCGAGCGCACCATCTGCCGCATCGCCCAGATGGCCCGTGCGACGGGCATCCACCTGGTCGTGGCGACGCAGCGGCCCAGCGTGGACGTGGTCACCGGGCTGATCAAGGCCAACTTCCCGGCGCGTATCTCCTTCGCCACGGTCAGCCAGACCGACTCGCGGGTGATCCTGGATATGCCGGGTGCAGAGACGTTGATGGGGCGCGGGGACATGCTCTACCTGGGCGCCGACGCCGGCTATCCGGTGCGCGTGCAGGGCTGCTATGTCTCCGAAGAAGAGATCGAGCGCCTGGTCGAGTTCTGGCGCAAGCAGGTGGGCGCGGTCGAGGAGGAGGCGCCATGGGAGCGCATGATGCGGCCAACGGAACACGGGCCGGGAGCAGTTGGCGACGAGGACGACGATCTGCTGCAGCAGGCGATTGCGCTGGTGCGGAGTACCGGCAGCGCCTCGGCTTCGCTCTTGCAACGGCGCTTGCGCATCGGCCATCCACGTGCCGCGCAGTTGATGCAGCAGATGGAGGAGATGGGCATCATCGGCCCGCCGGAGGCGGCTGGGCGCACGCGACGGGTGATTATTGGGGAGGATTGAGTGGAGGGGAAGGTGCAGCAGAGCGAAAGGGCGGGGAAGTGGCTGGCAGCGTGGCGGGAGGCGGCGTTGGACCGCCTGCCGGACGACTGCCGAGATGCTCCGTGGCTTTGGGTCCTGGCGAGGCAGGCTGAATCCAATCCCGAATTGGGCCGTCGAATGGCGGTGCTCGAGGTGTTGATGGATGGTCGCCCGCATTCCGTTCCGGACCTGCAGGCAGCGGTCGAGGAGCGTTTGGGCGAAGGCTGCTTTGGCGGGCAGGCAAAGCAGGCGTTGGAGGGTGATATTGCCGCTCTGAAAGCCTGGGGAATCCGCATCGGCTACAGCGACACGCCGAAGGCAGAGGGCTATTACCTAAAAGATCCACCGGTCATAACTTCACGCCAACGGCTCTACGGGGAAGAGCCGAATCCATTGCAGATTGAGGTCTATCGCTCATGGGATAGTGTACGTAAGATGCGCCGCATGTTCGAGATGTTCGAATTTGCTTTGCAGCAGGCCAGGGTTGGGACTCGCTCACGCCACCCGGACTGGAGTGATGAGCAGGTCGAGAAAGAGGCCCGGCGTCTGGTCACAGGAACTGCGTCTGTCGTGGAGTGACGAGAATGGCAGACGTACAACTCGAACAGAATCGAGCCTTTGGAGGAGTCATTGATATTCTTGAAGCCTGCGGGATCGAGTACGTAATCTGGGGAGGAGTAGCTGTTGCTCTGTACGGCGAGCCCCGTTTCACCCAGGATATGGACGTTGTGCTCCGTCTGTCTTTTGACCAGGTAAAGACCTTGGCCCGGTTGTTGCAAGAGGATGGTTATTACATTTCGGTTGAATCCATTCAAGAGGCAAGGGGATCGTACTTCAACGCGATTCACATAGAGACCGGGATCAAGGTTGACTTTTGCATAGCGGGCCGAGATCCGGTCTACAGATGGGCTTTTGAACATCGTCGGACGGAGGACTTTGACGAATTCCGCAAGGCAGCCTATATGCCACCTGAAGCGGTCATTCTTACCAAGTTGCAAGCCTATCAGAGCAGCAGGTCCACCCGGCATCTGGACGATATCGAGTCCATCTTGCGCGTATCGGGCCCAAAGTTGAACCTTCAGTATATCGCTCAAGAGGCGGTCAGGATCGGGGCCTTGGGCGTCTGGCGTGAGTTGTTGGACAGGAACAGGTTGTGAATTATCTCGCCCTCTTCGCCTGGTCGTTCGGCATGGCCATCGGCCCTGTCGTCAGCCCCGGTCCGGTCAGCGTGGCGGTCGTGACCGAAGGAGTGCGGCAGGGCTTTCGCGTTGGCCCCCTGGTGAGCACCGGTCACGCATTGGTCGAACTACTGGCGGTAGGGGCGCTGATGTTGGGGATGGGGCGTGCGCTGGAGTACCCGGCGCTCGTGGCGGGGGTCGGCATTCTGGGCGGGCTATTCCTGCTCTGGATGGGCGGGACGATGGGGTGGGGCGCCGTACAAGGCAGGTCGAGGTTGCCCCACGCCGATGACTGTGCCGGGAACAGGGCGGGCCGCGGCCTGATCGGTCTGGGCGTGGCGACGACGGTGAGCAATCCTTTCTGGTACGTCTGGTGGATTGGGGTGGGCGGCGGCTACGTGCTGGCGAGCGGGCAGCAGGGACCAGCGGCGCTTGCCGCGTTCTACCTGGGTCACATCTCGGCCGACTATGGCTGGAACACGCTGCTGGCGACCGCTGTTGCCTCCGGCCGCCCGTGGCTGAACGATCGGGTATACCAGGCGCTTCTCATAGTGTGTGGGGTATTCCTCGTCTACACCGGCGTGCGCTTCATCTGGGCCGGGGTCGGGGTGTTGATGAGCAGATAGGAAAAGGAGAGCGCAATGAACATTGGCATCATCGTCTATTCCCAAACCGGCAACACCTATTCCGTCGCTACGAGGCTCAAGGAAAAACTCGCTGCAGCCGGGCATACGGTGACGCTGGAACGGATCGAGGTCATCGGCAAAGTTGCGCCGGGCAAGCCTGTCCAGTTCAAGACGCTGCCCGATGCGGGAAAATACGACGCGCTGGTTTTCGGCGCTCCGGTGCAGGGCTTTTCCCTCTGCTGGCCAATGCTCGGCTATCTCGAGCAGATTGCTTCGTTGCAGGGCAAGAAAGTGGCCTGTCTGGTTACTGAGGCATTTCCCTATCCCTGGATGGGCGGGAACCGCGCCGTTCGCCAGATGAAGCGGCTCTGCGAGTCCAAAGGTGCGACGGTTTGCGGATCGGGGATCGTCAACTGGATGAACAAGAGCCGCGAGCAGCAGATCGTCCAGGTCGTGGATAGACTGGGTCAATTGTTCTGAGCCTGTCTCTCCCCATTGGTACGGACAGGAGGGGTATATGACCATCCTGATCGGCACCAGCGGCTTTAGTTACGACGACTGGGTGGGGCCGGTCTACCCGGAAAACCTGCCCAAACGCGAGTGGCTCTCTTACTACGCCCGCGAGTTCCCCACCTGTGAGCTGAATTTCACCTACTACCGCATCCCCAGCCCGCGCACGCTCGACCAGATGGCGGCCAAAGTGCCGGCAGGCTTTCTCTTCGCCGTCAAGGCCTTCCAGGGCATCACCCACGAGCGTGAAAACCCCAAACCGCAGATCGAAGAGTTCACAGCCGCGCTTGCGCCGCTGATCGAGGCGCAAAAATTTGCCTGCGTCCTGGTCCAATTTCCCCACTCCTTCCACGCCAACCCGGCCAACCGCGCTTATCTCCGCTCGCTGCGCGAGGGCTTTGGCGATCTGCCGGTAGTGGTCGAGTTCCGCTCACACGATTGGGTCAACGAACGTACCTTCGAGGAACTGCGCGCGCTCAACCTGGGTTTTTGCTGTGTGGACGAGCCACGCTTGAAGGGGTTGATGCCGCCGGTGGCGGTCGCCACGGGGCCTGTGGCCCACGTGCGCTTTCACGGGCGCAATGCGGCCAAGTGGTGGCAGCACGAGGAGGCATGGGAACGGTACGACTATACCTACAGCGACGATGAACTGCAAGAGTGGGTGCCTAAAATCCGCCAGCTCGATCAGGAGGCGCCTCTGACGCTGGTCTATATGAACAACCATTGGCAGGGCCAGGCGGTGGGGACGGCGCGGCAGTTGAAGAGGCTGTTGGCGTAAGGCGTAAAGCGTAAAACGTAAGGCGTAAAACGTAAAGCGTAAAACGTAAATGGCCAGTACCATCTCCGTCAAGTGGATCGGCAAACGGCAATTCGTCGGCATTGATAGTACCCACCATTCGGTGGTCATGTCCTCGCCGGATGAGGGCGTGGGGATGAAGCCCTCCGAACTGCTGCTGGTGGCTCTGGGCGGCTGTACCGCCTACGACGTGGTGGACATCCTGCACAAAAAGCGCCAGCCGTTGACCAGCCTGGAGATCACGATCACCGCTGAACAGGATGCCGAGCCCCCGTGGACTTTTCGCAAGGTTCACGTCCACTATACGCTGTACGGCAGAGGGCTGAAAGAGAAGGCGGTCGCCGACGCCATTCGCCTTTCCGAGGAAAAGTATTGCTCCGTGGCTGCCACGCTGCGCGGCACGGTCGAGATCACCTACGACTATACCATCGTCGAGGGCGGGTAACGGAGGGGATGTTCTTTCTCGATCTGCGCCGATTGCTGTTCGGCCTGCTCCTGATCATGGTGGCTGCCGTCTTTCTGAGCCTCTGGCTGGATCGTCGGCGTCGCCGCAGAAGGATGCCTTTCGATCCGCAAGGGATGGCTGCTGCACTGGAGCAGGCGCCCTGTGGCTGGCTGGTATTGGACGGCCCGCGTACCTATCGCTACGCCAATCCCTACGCGCGACGCGCGCTTGGGCTGCTCTCGCCCACCGGGACCCTGCCGGAGGCAGACTGGGTCGGTGTGCTGGAAGAGGACCGCTCTCACATGCGTAGCGGGATGGCTGCCCCGGGAAGCCATCGGAACGTCTCGCTCCCCTCCGGCACCACCATCTGCTGGTGGGTGATCCCCTGGCGCGATCTGGACGTGGTATTCTTTCTGGATGTCACGGCCCAACAGCGCGTCGAACAGGCGGCGTCGTATCTCCTGAGTGGCCTCTCCCATGAGTTGCGCACGCCGCTCGGTACCATCCTGACCCACCTGGAAATCCTTCTGCTTCCCGATATATCCGAAGAGATCAGACAACAATCCCTGCGTCTGCTGAAAGTGGAGACCAAACGCATGGCCCGCCTGGTGAATCAGATGCTCGAGTTGGGGCGTCTGGAGACCAGTGTGGATATCGAGCGCTGCCTGCTGGATCCCATACCGTTGCTGCAACAGGCCATTGCTCAGGTCACTCCCCAGGCGGAGGAACGCGGAATTACACTCTCGATGCAGATCACCGGAGCATTGCCGCTCATTGTGGGCGACCCGGACCGGCTGATGCAGGTGCTGATCAACCTGCTGGATAATGTCGTCAAGTACTGTCGGCCCGGCGATCAGGCCGTGGTTTCTCTGCAGAGCAGCGCGGAGGGGGTAGAGTTCGCCGTGCGCGATACCGGTCCCGGCATCCCGGCTCGACACCTGCCCCACCTCACGCGGCGTTTCTACCGGGCAGCCCCACAGGAAATCGAGGGCAGCGGCCTGGGTCTGGCGCTGGTAGAGGAAATTATCCGCCGCCACGGAGGCCGCCTGGAAATTACCAGTTGCACGGAAGGAGATGAGACGGGTATGTGCGTGCGTTTTATCCTGCCGGCGCTACCGGAAGAGGGGGAACCATGAAGGTCCGGAAAGTACTGCAACGCTGGCGGTGGGCGTTGTTACTCCCGGTTTTGCTGGGTGGCTACTGGTTGTTGCCCATCTCAGGGCAGGTCGTTGTGATTCCCGGAGGCGGGCAACAAAGCACGCTGCTGTGGCCCCAAATGCGCCTCGATCCCCCCGCACCCCGCCCCGGCCAGGAAGTAAGACTGTGGGTAATGGACACCGTTCCGTGGACACATGTGTTGCTCACAGTGGACGGACAACCGATCCAGCCCGCAAGGTGGCCACTTGGTCCCGGCGATGCATTGATCTGGGAATGGGCTTTTGTCCTCCCAGAGGATGGGGATTGCATCCTCATCTTTTATCGCGATTGCCATACCGGCTGCATCGAGCGCGGACGGATGGTGATCGGAGCGGCGCATCCTGCTCCACCATCCCGCCTGCTGCCGACCAAACTGGGCGTCGTCTTTGCCAATCCGGAGCGCGATTGGCATGGTCGCAGTGGGTGGGCCGTGGAACTGACCTATGCCCGTCTGGCCGAGGAACCGTTTTGGGGTATAGACGACCTGGCTGTACGCGTCCACCGGGCCACGGAGCAGGGGCTGCGAGTGCTGGTGCGGGTGGACTATGACGAGAGCCAGAGCCTGCCACCAGCGGGCGATTACGTGGCTCTAACCGAGTACCTCCGATACCTGCAGCGGCTGGCGCGGGACGGACGGCTGCAAGGCGTGTACGGCTATATCATCGGCAGCGGGTACAATGCGATGAACAGCAATTCCCTCTCGCCCGAGCGCCCGGTGACGCCGGAGTGGTACGCCCGTCTCTTCAACGGCTACGGCGAAGAGGTCTCTCACACCGATAACGCCGTGCAGGTCATTCGGGCGGAGAACCCCTCGGTGCGCGTGCTGGTCGGGCCTGTGCGCCCCTGGGTAACCGACCAGGATGGAGCGCA
>DAOUBA010000141.1:0-4444 GCA_034432855.1 Anaerolineae bacterium
TAGACCGGTGTGGTGCCGGAGAAGCCCAGAACCTCTAAAATGTAGAACGTACTGGTGGGGACGTCAATGACCGCGTCGTAGGCCGGGACGGCGGAGGTGCGCTGCGCCGTGAGGGTGACGGTATAGACGCCGCAGGAGGAAACCCAGGGAGGCAGGCCGGAAAGGCCCAGCGTCATCGCCGGGGCCAGGGTCCGGACGAAGACGCCCTCTTCAATCACGCCGTCGGCGGCACATTCAGCGTTGCCCGTCACCCCCAGGTTCAGGTAGGACCAGTCGTAGAATTCAGCATCGGAGCAGGCGGACGGCTCGTCCACCGCCGCCGTGTAGGAAATCCACATCGTCGCGCCGGGGACGGTGATGGCGCAGGTGGGGGAGATGTTGCGGATGACCAGACTCCCGCCCACGACCGCTTCGGAGAAGACGGCAGTGCAGGTGAGGACGCCGTTGCCCATCCAGACCGATGCGCTGCCGGCGATGTAGGTCTGATAGGGCAGCACATCGGTGAAGACCATCCCCTGCCAGGTGGGCGTGACGATGAAGGAGTCGGCGAAGGCGTAGGTGTTGGTGTAGGTGAAGGCCGGGTCGCTGCAGACCGCCACGGGCGCGGAGACCTGCTTGTCGGTCGTGGCGACCGGCTCCTCGCACTGCAGGTAGGTGCTGGCCTGGGCGGTGGCGGTCTGGAGGCAGTTCTGGCAGTCGGAGGCGGTGGCGGTAACGATGTTGGTCGCCACCGTGCCGCAGTACTGGCAGCCGGTGGCGGCGTCGGGCGTGGCGAAGACCGGGTTAAGGGTCGCCGAGCCGCTCAGCGTCCAGGTGATATAAGTGACGCCGCCCACGGTGAAGACGTTACCGCCATCGGCGTTCACCACGCTCCATCCGGCGGGCACCCGGTCGGTGACGACGACCGTCCCGACGATGCCGTCGGCGTTCACCGTGACCGTGGCGGTGACGTTCTCGCCCCGGTAGACCTCGGCAGGCATGGACTTGTTCACGCTCAGTTGCCCCGGCGTGTTCACCAGTTGCCAGGAAGCGGATTGCGGCAGTTCGGTGTAGGGGTTGCCGCAACGATCGGTGTAGTCTAAGTCAAAGTTGAACGTCCCGCTGCGGGGCATCGTACAGACCGCGGACGGCAGGGTGAGGGTAAAGACCAGGCTGTAGGTGCCGTGGGGCGGGATGTCCGGCAGGTGGAATGCGCCGCCACTGTAGGTTGCCCCCGGCGCGACGGTCACGCTGAAGGGAGAGAGGTCCACCGCCAGCGTGCCGGAGTAGGCGGTGCCGTCGCCGACATTGGTGATGGGCACGGTAAAAACGCCCGACCCGGCGCAGTAGGGAACGTCAAAAGAGGGGAGGGTGAATTCCAGGTCGGGATTGATCATTGCCAGGTCCACCGCCAGCGTGCCGGAGTAGGCGGTGCCGTCGCCGACATTGGTGATGGGCACGGTAAAAACGCCCGACCCGGCGCAGTAGGGCACGTCAAAAGAGGGGAGAGTGAACTCCAGGTCGGGGTTGATCATCTGCAGATCCACCGCCCCCTTGGCGGTCTGGGGGGTCAGGCAGGTCTGGCCGGGGCAGCCCCAGGTGGCGGTGACCACGTTCTCCAGCCCCGAACAGCCCACGACGCGGGCAGCGATGGGGAAGGTGACCACCTGCCCCACGGCGAGGGAGACGTAGGAGGTGGAGGTGACGCCGGAGACGTACTCCAGACCGCTGCCCAGCACGTCGGTGACCACGACGTTGGAGACGGTGCCGTAACCGGTGTTCTCCACGTAGACGGTCCAGGTGACCACGTCGCCCGGCGCGGCGGGGATGACGGCCGGCTCCTTGCGCACGGTGATGGCGCCGGGGTTGACCACAAAGTCGGTGTAGCGGACGATGGGGATATACCCGTCCTGGGTCAGGGTGACCACGTTCTGGCCGGAGACGGCGGAGCAGGTGGCGGAGAAGACGGCGTGGCGGGTGATGACCCCGTTGGGGCCCACATCGCCGACGTTGAAGACGACCTGGGTGGGCGAGAATCCGGCGGGCATGGTGCTGGTGATGATGACGCCGGTGGTGGTCACCGCGTCGTTGGCGGCGACGATGGTGAAAGTGACCACGTCGCAGTTGTTGATGGGCGCTTCGGGGCCGGTGACGGTGACGGCGGAGGGGTGGATGGTGTGGTGCGTATTGCGTGTTGCGTATTCCGTGTTCTGTAATGGGTTGGGGGCAAACCAGGCGGGGAGGAGAGGAGTATTGCGTATTGCGTATTCCGTGTTCTGTAATGGGCCGGGGGCGAACCAGGCGGGGAGGGCATTGGTATCAGGGTTTGCGTATCCCAGCGGCGGCGGCAGAAGCCAGATGGAGGCGAGGGGCCTGGCAGGGATGACATATTCCGTTGCCTGTGGCGCATGTTCTGCCGGCGAGGCGACAGCGGTGCTGGCGGTCAGGAGATTGCCGACGAGGGATAGGAGTGTCAACAGGGGAAGCCAGCGGTTGCGCATAGATTTTTTCTCCGTGAGGCGTAAGGTGTAAAGCGTAAGGATTGCAGGTCATCCTCTGCGCCTGGTGACCCATCCTGCCAGAATAACCATTGCGCCCAGTGTCAGGATGATAGCCCAGGGGATGGTCAACCCGCCTCCGCCGCTCTCCGGCAGCAAGGGCACGGGGGTTGGAGTGGGGGGTTCCGGATGCGGGGGTGCCGAGGTGGGGGGGGCGGGGTCGTCGGGGTGGCAGTTGGTATCTCGGTAGGCGTCGGGGTAGGGGTGAAGCCAGCGAGGGCCTGAAGGGGGGGCACTGCCAGTCCGACCACCAGGAGTAGCAGGAATGTCAGTCCGGCGGGCAAGACGAACGCGGGTAACTCGTATCTCATTGTCTCACTGTGTTTGTACAATTATAGACTCTCAACGCCGCCCATCTCTCGCTAATCTGTCAAAAGTCGGATTGGTAACATTGTATCACAAAAATCTAAGATTGCAAGGCTTTTGGATACCGACTCGTCAAATCGCGCACAAAATATAGGTTAGCGTGGGATGGTTCGTATAGTCTTCAATAGTCCGACGAGCACAGGCTGAATAGATATCGAGCGGTATCCGGTCGGGTCGGCGCTCAGACGGCAGTTGCCGGTTGGGGTTGCCTGAGACCAATGACGACGAGCAGCACGAGGCCGAACAATCCCCACAACCCCATCCAGCGGAACATCAACAAGGAGCCCAGGCGCTCGTACAAGAGCCCGCAAGCGAATGCGCCGGCCGCTGCACCCACGCCAAAGTTGGCGCTTGAGAAGAGCCCCAGCGCGGTTGCCCCCAGGCCCACGGGCACGCTCCGGTTGGTATAAGAGACTCCTGCCGCCCACATGACGGCGAAAGTGGGGCCATGCAATAACTGGATGAGCAGTGCCAGCCAGGGCACGCGCGCGAAGGAATAGGCCAGCAGGCGTACAGCGGTAGCGCCCAGTGAGAAGGCCAGCATCTTGGGTGCGCCCCAACGGGCCAGTAGGCGGTCGGCGAAGAAAAGCACCGTTGTCTCGCTCGCCGTCGCAATAGTTAGAGCCCAACCCATTACGGACTTGCTCGCGCCCAGGTCGCTCAGGTGGAGGAATAGAAAGTTGTTGACGCTGGCCTGTCCCATTCCGCCGATGAAGACGATCAGCAGGAAGAAAAGCCATTGCCGGTTGCGCAAGAGCGCACGCAGGCCACGACGGAATCCTCCGCCGATGCTGGCGCGGGCGACCGGCAGATACCACGAGGCTGCCAGGCTGCCGCACATCAGGATGGCGTAGCCGTAGAATGACCAGCGCAGGCCGAACTGCTCGACCAACCATCCCATCAGCGGTGCCGCGACGCCCCAGCCAACGGCGCCCCAAAGACGCACCTTGCCATAGCGGTCGGCCTGATCGCCCAGCAGTTTGAGTACCGCATTGTCAATCAGCGGGATGATCGGGGCCATGAAGCACGCGTAGGCGATGACTGTCGGGATCAGTCCGAGGAAGGTTCTGGTGAAGGAGATAATCAGGGCGAACGTGATTACGCCGACGATGGCGAGCCGCAGCAGGTGCTGATGCTTCTGGGTCGCGTCGGCTACCCCTCCCCACAGGGAAGCGGCGAACAGGGAGACCAAAGGCGGGATGGCGGCCAGCGTGCCGATTTGATCGCCAGAAAGCCCCAACTGCGCATAGTAGAGAGCCAGGAAGGGGTACAGGGAGGCCATCGCTGCGAAGAAGAGGCAGTAGAAGGCCCTGGGTAGAAACACCGAGCGTGCAAGGGAGCATTGCATATCTGAGATTATAGTGTGCTCCAGGCGACAAGTCAAACGAAAGTGCTGGGACCGTCACACATTGGGGCCAAGCTCCTGGAAAGCGGCAGCAGGCCATTGCAGGGCCAGCCCGCGGAAGAGCTGCGCCATTGGCAATTTCTGCACCTCGTAGCCGGCCAGTTCGAGGGGGCACTTGCCACGGACACGTTCCTGG
>DAOUBA010000142.1:0-16964 GCA_034432855.1 Anaerolineae bacterium
GCGTCGCCGGGTCTCTTGATGCAGGTGGGCGTTGCGCAGCCCGATAGCCACCGTATCGGCTACTGCTTCCAGCAACGAGCGGTCTTCCGCACCGAAATCGGCCAGGCGTTCGCTTTCCACGTCTATTGTCCCCACTACATCTCCGTCGTCGAGGATAGGGACACACAGCGCCGACTGAATCGGTGTTTCATCGGGGTTATAGAAATAAGGGTCACCGTGGACGTCGAGCATCAGGTAGGGTTTGCCGGTGCGCGCGACGTAGCCGTTGATCCCTAACTCAACCGACTGGCGATAATGCCCACGGGCTGTGGGGACAACGGCGCTACCGCTGGATCCGCGCAAGACCAACGTATGCCCCTCTTCCTCGAGGGTAAAGAGCACGACCATGGGAAAGTAGCGGCAGATGCTCTCGGCTACGGCCTGTAGCAATGCATCGGCGTCGTAGGTGGTCGCAGCGATACGGGCGATTTCCGCCAACAGCGTCAGCCGTCGCGTCTGGCGTTGTTCGGCCTCGAACAGCCGGGCGTTCTCGATGGCGACGGCAACCTGGTTGGCGAAAGCGGTCAGCAGCGGCAGTTGATCGTGGAAAGCGCCGGGGTGCAGGCTGTGCAGGTAGAGCACGCCGAGCAGTCGGTTCTTGACCAGGAGCGGGAGTCCGGCAAGTGACTTGACCCCGGCTTTCACGATCACCGGATTCGCAAAGCGTGGTGCGCCTCGGCCGGGATGTGGATTCATAACCCCGTCCTCGCGGATCTCTTCTATGATGGCCGGTCGGCGCGAATGGACGATCCAGTTGGTAAGCCCTCTATCGCGGATGCGATATTGCAGGGCCGGCATGCCGGGCAAATCCTCGGCGCTCTGGCCGATGCGTCCCGTTTCGTCCACCAGCACCACGCCCGTATAGTCCGACCCCACCACTCCGTGAGCCAGGGACACGATTCTGGCTAATACCTGGTCCAGTTCCAACGAGGCGGTAACGGCCTGCGAGGCCTGGCTCAGGGCGTCCAACTGCTCTACCCTGAGCCGGAGTACCTCTTCCACCTGCCTGCGTTCGGTGACGTCTCTGGCGGTGATGATGAAGGCTTTGGGATTCCCGTGCGCATCTTTGATCAAAGCAGCATTCAGATCGCCGGTGAAGCGGGTTCCGTCCTTCCTGATCAGGGTGTACTCTGCGTTCCTGAGGATTCCTCCTTCGAGGGTTTTCTGCATATTGTTCTGTGCTCTTGCGTGATCCTCTGGCACCATGAATTCAAATGCACTTCTTCCCACCAATTCTTCGGCACGCTCTGCACCAACTAGATCGAGGGCGTGTTGAGAGACCCACGTGATGGTGCCGTCCAGGTCGGTCGTGATCACCGAATCCGGCGAGGTCCTCACCAGTGTCTTGTACATTTCCTCCGACTCGCGCAGTGCCTCCTCTGCCTGTCTGCGTGCCGTGCGCTCCTGGGCTTCCTCTAGTGCCCGTTGGACGGCGGGGCCCAGGCGCATCAGGTTGTCTTTCATCACGTAATCGCACGTGCCGGCCTTCAGCGCAGCCACTGCGGTCTCTTCGCCGATCACGCCGGAGACGATGATCAGGGGCACGTCGGGGTTGATTTCTTGGACTATCGCCAGGGCCTCAAGGCCGCTGAAGTGCGGCATAAGATAGTCGCTGATGACAATGTCCCACGTCGAGTCGGCGAGCGCGGCGCCGAGGGCCTCGGGGGTGGCGACCCGCTTGGATTGGGGGTCATAGCCGCTGTCTCGTAACTGTTGGACGATGAGAGCAGCATCGCCTTCACGATCTTCAGCGATCAGTACCCGGAGTGGTGTGCTCATCGTGCTCTTCCTTCGTTGCTGTTCGCTCAAGGTGAAGTTGTGCAAGGCATTGCGTGCAGTGGCTTCCATCTGATTCCGGTGGAAACCCGCTTGTGTAATTATAGCGCAATAGCGGGAAAATGCCTACTACTCGTGAACCGCGTCACTTTGACTTTTGGCGGTGAATGTGTTAAGATTGACATCACTAGCCTTATCAGCAACTTTAGTTTCCGGTAAATTGCGCCGACCCCCATAGGTGGTGCTTTATTAACTGTTTATCCCCAGATATGGGGGGTGCCAAGCGCTAAAAGAGGCTAAAAACCGAAGTTAGCGGAAAGTAGAGTCAGCAAGGGATTTCCGGTTATCCGTCGTGCGGTTCTATTCCGTGCACTCATTCGTTCATCCATTCTTGCCGTAGGTGTTCTGGTACGAAGATGAGAACCGCACCCATGCACGCGAGTCCGGCGGCATGGAGCGTTTTCTGGCAGGTGGGGCCTTGCTGGCGCTCACCTGCTTTGTTGCTGGCCTCGCATACAGAATTGAGCATAGGAGGGGGTTCGCATGAGTGCAGAGTTCGTCTCGCGCGTTGTGGGTATGATCACGGCTGCCGTTGGTGGGGCCTTTTTGGGCGTCTACCTGGCGGCCCACGTAGGAGGCTCGCCTTATCAATATGCGGCGATCTTTATGCTGGTCGGTGCGCTGGTCGGTCTGGTGTTGACGCCTTATGTGACCGTGCGGCCGATTGTGGGACTGCGTAGGCGTATCCGCCAGGTGCCGGCCCAACAATTGCTCTCCGCGACGCTAGGGCTGATCGCCGGCCTGATCGTCGCCGCACTGGTCTCGTTCCCGCTCTCATTGCTCCCACCGCCTTTCAGCCAGATCCTGCCTTTCCTGGCGGCGTTGTTCTTTGGCTACCTGGGTGTCTTGGTGATGGGGATTCGCCGGGATGACATTTTCGGCGCGGTTCGCGGGCAACTCCCGATATGGGGCGAGGGCACGTGGGACAGGAACGGCGGGCGCAGGCCTGTGCTTCTGGATACCAGCGTCATTATTGACGGGCGCATTGCCGACATCAGTCACACCGGCTTCGTTGAGGGCGAGATGCTCGTTCCGCGTTTCGTGCTCAACGAACTGCAGCACATCGCCGACTCTTCCGATACCCTGCGCCGTAACCGTGGTCGCCGTGGGCTGGAGATGCTGCATCGGCTGCAAAATGAGTCGGTTACTCCAGTGTACATCACGGATATGGACGTCGAGGGAGTGCGCGATGTGGACGATCGCCTGGTGATGCTGGCCAAGCGGTTACGCTGCCCGATCATCACGAACGACTACAATCTCAACCGTGTGGCCGAGTTGCAGGGCGTGCGGGTGCTCAACATCAACGAATTGGCGAACGCCGTCAAGGTGCTCTTCCTCCCTGGCGAGACGCTCACGGTCAAGATCGTTCAGGAGGGCCGCGAGGCGGGCCAGGGTGTCGGTTATCTGGATGATGGGACGATGGTCGTGGTGGAGGATGGGAAACGATATATCGGCCAGGAATTGGAGTTGGTCGTGACCAAGGTTCTCCAGACGACGGCTGGCCGGATGCTGTTTGCGCGACGGGAGGTTTAGGAAGCGGAGGATAACAATGGGATTGCAAGTATATAACTATCTGACCCGCCTGAAAGAGCCGTTCGTGCCTCTGGAAAAGAAGCGTGTGGGAATGTACGTGTGCGGCCCGACGGTATATGATCACGCCCATCTGGGGCACGCCAAGACCTACGTGGCGATGGATGTCATGGTGCGCTACCTGCGACACCTGGGCTACCAGGTGCGCTACGTGCAGAACATCACCGATGTGGGCCACCTGCTGGACACAGGGGAGGACCGCATCCTCAAGGGGGCGCGGCGGGAGCGGATCGAGCCGATGGAACTGGTAGAGACCTACACCCGCTCTTATTTCGAGGACATGGACGCTCTGGGACTCGTTCGCCCTAATATCTCCCCGCGCGCCAGCGGCCACATCCCGGAGCAGATCGAGATCATCAAAACGCTGCTGGACAAGGGGTATGCCTACACGACGGACGAGGGTGACGTGTACTTTTCGGTGGAAAAGTTCCCCGAATACGGCAAACTCTCTGGCCGTAAGATTGATGAACTGGAGCCCGGCGCACGGGTGGCCGTGCGCGAGGAGAAACGGCACCCAGCCGATTTTGCCTTGTGGAAGCACGCCGCGCCTGAGCACATCCTGCGTTGGCCCTCTCCGTGGGGTTGGGGCTATCCCGGCTGGCATCTCGAGTGCACGGCGATGGCTGTCAAGTACCTGGGCGAGACGTTCGACATTCACGGCGGCGGGCTGGAGAACATCTTTCCCCACAACGAGTGCGAAATCGCCCAATCGGAGGCTGCGACCGGCAAACCGTTCGCCCGTTATTGGCTGCTGGTCGGTTCGTTAACGGTTAATGGGGTCAAGATGAGCAAGAGCCTGGGCAATTTCCTTACCATCAAGGATGCCCTCAAACTCTACAGCCCCGAGGCGATCCGCTTTTTCATCCTATCAGGCCATTACCGCAGTCCGGTGGATTTCAGCCGCGAGGCGCTGCTCGCTGCCGAGCGCGGCGTCGAGCGTCTGCACAATACCGTGCGCGCACTGCGGGCGCGTATGCAGCAGGCCACCCCAGCCGGCACGGCGGATCTTTCGTACATTACCGACCTCGACGCGTATCGCGATGCGTTCGTGGAGGCGATGAACGACGACTTTAACACGCCGCGGGCTATCGCCGCACTCTTCGATCTCAGCAAGGAGGTGAACGCACTGTTAGCCTCCGGGCAGCCAATCAGCCGTGGGACGCTCGCAGCGATTGATGGTTTCTATCGCGAGTTAGGCGGGCGGGTACTGGGCATCATCCCGGACAACCTGACCCAGGAGATCGGCAGCGAATTGGTTGAGGGGCTGATGAATATTATCCTGGGTATCCGCCAGCAGTACCGCCAGGCGCGGGATTGGGAACAGGCGGACGTGTTGCGTGAGCAGTTGAAGGAGTTGGGCATCGTGGTCGAGGACCGTCCTGAAGGGCCGACCTGGCGGATAGAACGCGAGGGAGAGCCAGGGGAGGAATGAGCGAGACCCTCTATGGCCGGAACGCCGTCTACGAGTCGCTGCGTGCCGGGCGACGGAAACCCTACAAGGTGATGCTGGCCGAGGGCATCCGGCAGACGGACGTCGTCGGCCAGATCGTTTCTCTGGCCAGACGGGTCGGGGTGCCGGTGCAGCGCGTCACGCGGCTCGATCTGGATCGGTTGGGCGAAGTGCACCACCAGGGCGTCGCGCTGGAGACAAGCGAGTACCCCTACGTCACGCTGGACGCGATTCTGGAGGTGACCCGTTCCCGCGGTGAACCGCCTCTGATCTTGTTGCTCGATCTCTTACAAGACCCGCAGAACGTGGGTAGCCTGCTGCGCACGGCGGAAGCGGTGGGTGTGCACGGGGCTGTCATCCCGCAGCGGCGGGCAGTTGGTGTGACCCCAGCGGTGGTCAATGCTTCGGCAGGTGCTGTGGAGCACCTGCTCGTGGCGCGGGAGACGAACCTGGTGAATGTGATCGAGCGACTCAAGGCCAGCGACGTGTGGATGGCCGGGTTGGAGAACCGGCCCGACGCGCAGGTGTATTGCGAGGCCGATCTGCGCGGGCCACTCGCGCTGGTGGTAGGCAGCGAAGGAGAAGGGTTGCGCCGCCTGGTGTGCGAACGGTGCGATTTTCTGTTGCGTCTTCCTATGCTCGGCCAGGTCGCTTCGCTCAACGCCGCCGTAGCAGGCTCCGTAGTGCTCTACGAGGCGCTGCGGCAGCGAAAGTAGTCGTTTCTGCTGTTGTCTGAGAAGGAAGCCGTCTTGGGAACGGAGTTTCAATGTCAAATGGTGGACAGTTGAAAGTCGGAGTGCAGCGCACGCGCCGCATCAACTGGCGGGCGCTCGTCGGCCTGGTCGTTAGCGCCGTTTTTCTGTACATTGCCGTTCAAAGGTTGCAGCCGTCGGAAGTATTGCGCGCCTTCCGACAGGCCCAATACGTTTGGATTATGCCGGCGGTACTGTTGTATCTCCTCGCACTGGTCGCGCGCACGGCGCGCTGGCAGGCGCTACTGTCTGCGGAGCGGCACATTCCGCTGCGTCAACTCCTGCCCACGATGGCAATGGGCCGCGGCGCGAACAATATCTACCCCTTGCGCACCGGCGAGATCATCCGTGTGCTGCTCTTGAGGCAGCGCAACTCTGTTTCTGCTTCCGCTGGCCTGGCCTCTATCCTGGTTGAACGCGTCTTTGACGGCCTGACGATGGTGCTGCTCCTGATCCTGGCTGCACTCATCGGCGGCATACCAGGAGCCCGGGCGGTCGAATTGTTCGGCGAAACGGTGACGGTGAACTTGCGGTACATATTTGGGCTTGCTGCCGTTGTGTTCAGCAGTGCGCTGGCAGTCATCTACGCCATCGTGCTGTGGCCGATGCCGCTGCGCCGCCTGTCGGGATGGGCTGTCCGGCGCTTCACCCCGCATCGCTTCCAGGAGAGGCTGCTAGGCATTACCGAACGATTCATCGGGGGATTCGAGTCCGTCCGTTCGGTCAGCACATTGACGCTCGTACTGCAGTTTTCCATCGCGGTATGGACCGCCGAGACGATCAGTTACCGTCTGCTGATGAACGCTTTCGGCTTCGGGGTAGACTTGCACCAATTACTGTTGATGAGCGGCGTGGCCAACCTGGGCACTGCGCTGCCCTCAGGGCCGGGCAACGTCGGCACGTTTGATGCTCCGGCGATCTTGGTGCTGAGCATGGTAGGCATTCCCAAAGACACGGCCGTCAGTTACCAGGCGCTACTCCACGCTGTTCTATGGTGCACGGAGACCTTCGCTGGCCTGTGGTTTATGTGGCGCACCGGAATCAGGAAGGCGGATCTGGACCGCACGCTGGGGGAGCAGGGAAACAATGAGGCCGGGGGATGAGGAGCAGAGGGAAAGAGACCTGGGGACAGAGGGACAAGGGGACGAGATGCGGCGGGAGATAAGGAGGCCTGGGGACGGGGGATAAGGTTTGGGCTTTGGTCATTGGGATTTGAGGTTTGCCTATGGACATTGCCATCATCGGCGCCGGCATCACCGGCCTGACCGCCGCTTATGAACTGACGAAGCGCGGCCACAATGTCACCGTCTACGAAGCACGGCCCTACGCGGGAGGGCTCGCGGCGGGCTTTCGGGACGAACGCTGGGAGTGGCCGCTCGAGCGCTTCTACCATCACTGGTTCGCCTCCGATCAGGAGGTCATCGGTCTGATCGAGGAACTCGGCGCTCGTGAGCGCCTCTTCTTCCCGCGTCCCACCACCAGCCTCTACTACCAGGGGCGGCTCTATGCGCTCGATAGCCCCGTCCCCTCGCTCGAGTTCGTCCCCTTTGCGCCGCTACACCGCGCCATTCGCGTGCTCCGTTTCGATCCACTGCCGTTCGTGGATCGGCTGCGCGCCGGGCTGGTGGGCTTTTACCTGACGCTCACCCGCAATTGGGAGCGGCTGGAGCACGTCACCGCCGATGAGTGGATGCGCCGCTGGGTCGGCCCGCGCGCCTACGACGTGCTGTGGAAGCCGCTCCTCATCAGCAAATTCGGCGAAGAGAATTATGCCGAGGTCAACATGGCCTGGATGTGGGCGCGGCTGCACAAGCGCACGGCGGCGCTGGGCTACTTTGTCGGCGGGTTTCAGGGTTTTGTAGACCTGCTGGTCGAACGGGTACAGGCGCAGGGCGGAGAGGTGCGGCTGGAGGCGTCGGTGCATCGTATCCGCCACATCGCCGAAGGCTGCCTCCGGCTGGAGACGGCGGCGGGCGTCACCGACTATGAGCGGGTCATCGCTACCTGCTCGCCGCAAGAGATGCTGCGGCTGGTTCCCGATATGCCCGCCGAATACGCTGCCCAGTTGGCCGCGCTCAAGTCCATGGGGGCGCTCGCGCTGATCCTGGCGCTCAAACGCCCGCTGACCGACGGCCACTATTGGATCAACCTGCCCAAAGGCGAAGGCTTCCCTTTCATGGGGCTGGTCGAGCATACCAACTACATCTCGCCGGCGCACTATGGCGGCGACCACATCGTCTACTGCGGTGATTACCTCCCGCCCGATCATCCCTACTTCGGCTACAGCAAGGAGCGACTGTTCGAGACCTACATGTCGGGTCTGGTCAAGATCAACCCCGAATTCTCCACCGACTGGGTGCGCGCCAGTTGGCTGTTCATTGAAGAATATGCCCAGCCGGTGCCGCCGGTGGACCACTCGCGCCACATTCCTGCACTCCAGACGCCCATCCCTGGCTTATGGCTGGCGAATATGAGCCAGGTGTACCCGTGGGATCGCGGCAGCAACTATGCAGTGGAAATGGCGGGGCGGGTGACGCGGGAAATTGCGGGCTGAGGGCATTGTGTGCGTTTCGGGCGGAAGTGGGAGAGCCGGCCACGCACACGGGGTTCACGAGGCCGCTATACTCATGGGGACCGCGCGGGCTGCTTATCTACTTCCTACGGCTCCTGGAAGCGGGCCTCCAATTGCTCTAGCAGTTCAGCGGCCTCGACCAGTTTGTCGAGTGGGTTTTCCCTGCTGGTGAAGTAGCGATAATCGCACGGCATTACGTCGAGCGTGCGCACCAGATCGTCATGCCGTTCTCTCAATGCTGCCTCGCTAACGCCGTAGAGGGCGGCGATCTCCTGTCGCCTCACTGGGCGTAGGTTGACCTTGCGCACCGTATAATCGAGCGCCGCGGCCCAGGTTTCCGGCTTGCGCATAATGAGCGGCTCGCGTCCCAGGGCAATGCGGTACTCCAGCCACATTTGAATGGCTGCGCCGATCTCCTCGAGGGGCATCCCGGCAGCGGTCATCCTGTCGGTGAGCAAGAGTTCCACGTTGTCCATGCCGCTGGCAAAGAGGGGTTCGAACCGCTCGGCCAGGGGGGAGTTGGGTTCCAGCCGCATAAAGTCGGCCAGCGATTTCAGGGCGCGGTCAAAATCCCCACTGCGGGCCAACACCCGCGCCAGGTGCAACAGATAGTCGGGCTCGTCGGGGATCAGGCGAGCCGCAGCCTCAAAACACTGCACAGCGCGCTCAATGTCCCATTCCTGATAAGCCTGCAGGCCCTGCTTCTCATACTCCTGCGCCTTGCTGCGATCGGCGGCACTCACCTTCTTTGCCATACTTCCCCCTTGCACCGTATACGTTGCATAGTATATATTATATCACGGTCGCTCAAGATGGACAACGCAGCACCTTTCATAAATCCCCCGCCCATGCTATAATCTTCCCAGTTCTGTGGGCGAGGAACTCGCCGACTGGAGGCGATCATGAGGAAAGACTTGTATCTGGGGCCCTGGTTATTGGTGCTGATCCTGGTACTCTCGGGCTGTGCCAGGGATAGCAGGCAAAGTGTCTTGTTTCAGGACAGTTTCGATAACCCACGTAGCGGCTGGGGTGAGGACCAACGCGATCAGTTTGAGCGTGGATACCAGAACGGCGAATACTTTATTGAACTACGTACGCCCAACTGGTTTGCCTGGGCGCGCCAGGGTGACAAATTCGCCGATGTGAGTGTCGAGGTGGACGCCCGTCTAGTCTCCGGAGCGCCGGACGGCCATTTCGGCGTCCTGTGCCGCTACGTGGATGCCGATAACTTTTACTACTTCGCCGTCGGTGCGGATGGCTATTATGCCATTTTCAGACGCGCAGGCGGAACTGTGAGGATTCTCACCGGCGAAGGTAGCGGGATGCTACCCTCTCCTGCTATCAGGGCGGGTGAGCGCAACCACATCCGGGCGGTTTGTCGGGGGAATAGCCTCAGCCTCTACGTGAACGGCGAGATGGTAGCGACCGTCAGTGATAGTACGTTCACACGGGGCTATGTGGGGCTTGGCGCCGGGAGCGGGCTGGGAGGAAACACTCTGATCAAGTTCGATGATTTTTTGGTGACCGCGCCTTGACGGTTGGGTCACAGAAGGGGGACCGATGATAACGACGTGCAGAGAGTGGCGTGTCGTGGTGCTGGCGGCTCTGTTGTTGGTTGCCTGCGCCGGAGGGGGAGAGGGGGCGTTGCCCTGGAGCGATGATTTTTCCAACCCAACCAGCGGCTGGAAGACCGAGTCGGACTCTTCGGCGGAGGTTGCCTACCAGGATGGCGCGATGCGCATCTTTGTCAAGACGCCTAACAGCCTCGCCTGGGCCTCCGCCGGGCGCACGTTCTCCGATTTTCGCCTGACCGTCGAGGCAACCCAGGTCGCCGGTCCGGACGATAACGAGTACGGCGTATTGATGCGCATGCAGGATCCCGATCATTTCTATATCTTCTCCATCAGCGGCGACGGCTACTACCTGGTCAGCAAGTACGACGGTAAGGAGCGCAGGAATTTGACCGGCGATTGGAGCACCTCTGACGCCATTCACCGGGGGGCAGCGACAAACACCTTGGAGGTGATGTGCCAAGGGAGCACGATGACCTTTGTCGTTAACGGTGTACAGTTGGCCCAGATAGAGGACACCGATTACAGAACTGGCGACATTGGCCTCTATGCCGGCACGTTCTTCGAGCCGGGTGTAGAGGTGCATTTCGATGACCTGCAGGTGGAACAGCCGTGATGGATATCGTGGATGCCCCACGGCTCAAAGGCAGCCTCAGGATGGAGGGACTGTCACGATGAGCCCAGTGCCTCAGCCGCGCCGTCCACAACAGATACCAGAGTATGTGCTCTTCTTTCGACCCGGATGAATGGGCTGCTGCACACCTCCGCGAGTGGTTTGCGGGAGAGTTTCTGGATGCCTCGATGGATTGATGGTACTTTATACCCGGACGATGAGCCACCGGAGGCATTGGAGACGTTAGCCGACCGGGTGGATTTTATCGCGCGTCTGTGCGCGGCTTGGGACTATGGCATCCTCCCATACCCTGAGACGGTGGCCGAGGTGCGTCGTCCGGAGTGGCGCGAGGCCGTGGATGCCTGTCGGCTTCTCACCTCGCCGACCTACCACCTGTTGCGATCCTGGCACGGTCTGGAACCGCTTCCCTACCTGGGAGCGCGTATCCCCTATATCCAAGACGACCCCAATCTGGCGTATGTGTGAACTTGACCAGAGGGAGCCACCGCGAATCTATCTGCATAGTCTCGGCTGCCGCCTCAATCAGAGCGAGATGGAGAGCATGGCGCGCCAATTTGCAGCGGCAGGCTGCGCTGTTGTGGATGATCCGGCCCGGGCTGACATCTGCTTGGTCAACACCTGCGCCGTCACCGCCGAGGCGGAGCGCAAGTCGCGTCATTGCCTGAGTGCCCTGGCCCGTGCCAACCCGCAGGCGCGCATTGCCGCCGTCGGCTGCTACGCCACGCTCGCGCCCCAGACGTGCTCCGCCGTCCTTGGCGTCGTCTGGGTCATCCCCAATGCGGAGAAGGAAAGTGCGGTAGAGGCGATTGTCCCCCCACCTCATCCCCCCTGCCCCCGGGATGGAGGGGTAGGGGTGAGGTCCCGCACCCGTGCCTTCGTCAAGGTTCAGGACGGCTGCGACAACACCTGCACCTATTGCATCACCCGCCTCCTGCGCGGCCCTTCGCGCAGCCGTCCTCTGGCCGACGTGGTGGCCGAGGTGCAAGGGCTCGTCATGGAAGGCTGCCAGGAGGCGGTACTGACCGGTGTGAATCTGGGGGCTTACGGGCGCGACCTGGGGATGACCGGTGGGCTGCGCACGCTGATCCAGACACTGCTAACCGAGACCGATCTGCCGCGTCTGCGTCTCTCGTCGCTCGAGCCGTGGGACGTGGACGAATCGCTTTTCGCGTTGTGGCAAAACCCGCGCCTGTGCCGTCAATTGCACCTGACGCTGCAATCTGGTTGCGACGAGACGTTGCGCTGGATGGGGCGGCGCATCACGACAGCGGCATTTGCCCGCCTGGTAGAATCTGCTCGCGCCGCTATCCCCGACTTGGCCGTGACCACTGACATCATCACCGGTTTCCCCGGGGAGGATGAGGCCGCCTTTCGCGCCAGTTACGACTTTGTGGCCGCCCTGGAATTTGCGCGGCTGCACGTCTTTCCCTATTCGCCGCGTCCAGAGACACCGGCCGCCCGTCTGCCCGCCCAGGTGCCGGACGAGGTACGTCGGGCGCGGGCGCGATTGATGCGCGACCTGGGCACAGAGCAGGCCGCGCGTTTCCGGCGGCGCTTTGTGGGGCGAGAGATGACCGTGCTATGGGAGCAACGCCGAAGCGATGGCCTCTGGGTCGGGTTGACCGACAATTACCTGCGGGTGGTCGCACGGGCAGAAGGGGACCTGCACAACCGTTTGCTCGCCGCACGTTTGCTGGCGGCGCAAAACGGCCATCTGATCGGAGAAGTGATCAGATGAACGAGTGCGTCTTTTGCCGCGTCGTGCGAGGTGAGGCTCCCGCCCGCATCGTCTATCAGGATGAGAAGGTGACCGCCTTTCACGACCTGCACCCCCAGGCGCCGGTCCATATCCTCATCGTCCCCCATCGCCACATCGTCGGCGTGGCACAGGTAGAGGCGGAGGACGAGCCGCTGCTGGGCAAACTGTTCAGCGTGGCCCGTCGCCTGGCGGAAGAGATGGGGATCGTCGAAGGCTACCGGCTGGTAGTCAACAATGGCCGTGGGGCCGGCCAATCGGTATTCCACCTGCACGTGCATCTGCTGGGTGGACGCCGCCTGGGCTGGCCCCCGGGATAACCGAATCGAGGGGGATCAGATGCTTGTCCGAAATCGTATGACGCCCAATCCCGTGACGGTGACGACCGAGACGAGCCTGAAGGAGGCGCTGGCTCTCATCCGGAGCAAGCCGTTTCGCCACCTGCCCGTCGTGGATAGCGCGGGCAAGTTGGTGGGGATCGTGACCGAGAAGAGCCTGGTCTACGCCTCGCCGACCCCGGCCACCACGTTGAGCGTCTTTGAGGTGGATTATATCCTCTCGCGCACGACGGTCGGGCAGGTGATGCAAACACCGGTGATTACCGTCGGGCCCGACCTGCCCATCGAGGAGGCGGCGCGCAAGATGGTGGATCACCGCATCGGCTGTCTGCCGGTTGTCGAAGATGACAATTTGATCGGCATCATCAGCGACACGGATATTTTTCGCATTCTCGTCGAGGCGTTGGGCGGCGGGCATCCCTCATTGCGCGTCTCGCTAGTGATCCCGGAGGAGGTGGGCAGCCTGGCACGGCTGACAGGGTGCATCGCCTCCGTTGGCGGCAACATCCATTCGCTGGGCATGTTCTGGGGCGAGAAGCCCGAGGATCGCGTCGTCGTCGTGCGGCTGGAACGGGTGGACCGGGAGACGGTTATACGGGCTTTGGAGGCGGAAGGCATCCAGGTCGTGCGTGTGTGGGAGCCGCAGTAAGGCTTCAAGCCACAGGCGCCATCCTGCGGCGAGAATCTGGCCGTCCCTCATCCGCAGCACCCGCCCGGCGCGGGCGGCCACTTCGGCGGCGTGGGCAACCAGCAGGGTTTGCCCAAGCCAGGCGAATCACGTCCCTTTGACCTCGCTCACGTCCACGATCCCGTGCCGGATGGCGTAGAGCACCGCCTCGGCACGTGAATCCAGCCCCAGTTTGCCGTAGATGGTGCTCACATAGTTCTGGACCGTGCGCTTGGTGATGAACAGTTGGTCGGCAATCTCGGCGTTGCTCAGACCGAGGGCCAGAAGCCGCAGTACCTCGCGCTCACGGGGGATAAGCGGGCCGACGGGGGGGATGTGCACAGGCGTGACCGCTTTACGGGCTAGCCGGCCGGCGACACGCTGGGTGAGCCACGACTGGCCGCGCGCCACGGCCCGAATGGCGGCCACCAGCATATCGAGCGCCTCTTCCTTGAGCAGATAGCCGGTGGCCCCGGCGGCGAGCAGCCCCGTGACGTAGGCATCGTCGTCGTGGGCAGTGAGCACCAGGATGTTCAAATCGGGATGCCGCTCTTTCAGGTGGTGGGTGAATGCTACCGGGTCCAGGCCAGACATGGCCACATCCAGCACCAGTACGTCCGGCTGCCAGAGCGCCACAAGGTGCTCTATCCGTGTTCCATCCTCGATCTCGCCAACTACTTGCAGGTCGGGGTGCTTTGTCAGCAGGCTCCTGATGCCGGTGCGCACTACCGGGTGATCATCGGCGATCACGACTCTGATGCGGTCGCTGGTGGTCATTTCTCTCTTGGTCAGTGGCGATTGGGGCGGCAGGAAATCGCCCTTGCGCGGTAAAGAACTGCGCCTATTATTGTACCGCGTCGTGTCGTATCAGGCAAGGCGCGGCCCCCGTCTTAGGGACGAGGGCCGCTGAGCCGCCGGTTGCGTCTGGCGGCACATCTCCGATTGTGATCCGGCGGCAGGTCTCCGCCTACAGCCGTTCGTCTGCGCTTACCGGCAGGGCCACCAGGCCGCTGATGATCTTGGGGTAAAAGTCGGTTGACTTTTGTGGCATGCGTTCGCCGGCCATGCTGCAGGCGCGCACCTGCTCGATGTGGGTGGGGTTCAGCAGGAGGAAATAGTCCGCCTTGCCCTGATCTACTGCGTCGTACCCCTGCTGTGGGTCACGGAGGAACTCGACGGCGTTCTTTTCCGCTACAGCCTGTTTGTCAATCCCCAGCACCCGCTCGATGAACAGTTCGTGCACCACGGCGGTATCGAGCGCGCGCCAGGGAGGACTGCGCTCCGGCAGCAGTCGCTCCATCACATCGGGATCGCGCAGTGTGAGCACGGCCTGCGTGCCGTCGTGGAAGCCGAAGCGGGTGCGCGGCATCCCGCGCGCCGCCTGCACCGCCCGCTCCAGTGCCGCGCGGTCGGGCACCGGCGTCACGTCGAAGAATTCTTTCGCACGCTCCAGCACTGCTGCGCCGCGCATCGAGTTGGGGGAGTGGATGAGCCGGTGCGTGGGGAGGATCACCAGGCCGGGATCGTCCATGCTCACCAGCGCGACCGAACGGTAGTTGAAGCCGGCATTCGGCGGCGCGTCGGGGTAGCGGGCGCGCATCTCGTCGCGGTAGGCCAGGGAGGTTTCGTAGCGGTGATGGCCGTCGGCGATGACCAGGTTGCGTTTGGGCGCCATCTCCTCTTCGATTGCCGCGATCACCTGCGGGTCTGTGATGGCCCAGAACTGCTGTATCACCTCGTGTTCGAGCAACTCGTGCGCCTCGAACAACGGCGGTTGCGCAGTGGCCGACGTGAGCAACTCGTTGATGCGGTTGCCGGGGTAGAGCACAAAGACGCTGCTAAAGTTCATCTCCGCCATGCGCAGCAGGTTGAGCCGGTCTACCATACTGTCGCGCAGCGTGCGCTCGTGCGGGAGGATGACGCCTTCGTCGAAGCGGGTCAGTTCCAGCGCAGCGATGAGCGCCTGGCGCGTCCGGCTGCTCCCGTCGGGCATGCGGAAGGTTTGCCGCAGGACGTAGAGGGCGGGGGTCTGCTCGCGGATCAGGATGCCCTCTTGTAGCCAAGCCCTGTACGTATCCCGCGCGCGGGTGTAGACGTTGTGATGCTCCTTGTCGCCTGGTTGCTCCAACCCCTTGATCAGCCGGATGACGTTGTAGGGGCTCAGATTGTAGTACTGCTCTTGCAGACCCTGGACTTTGTCGTGCGGTTGGCTGATCACGGTGGATGGATCACCAACCTTACCCAGATTGTACCGCACGCCGCGGAAGGGTTTGATGATAGCCATAGTGCTCCTCAAGGGAGTGATTAGTGATCGGTGATTGGGAAGCGCCCCCAATTCCTGTCACTAATCACTATAGCCCCAAGATGTCCTCAATCTGCGCCGTCAACCACTTCATATCGTCCAGCGTCAGGTCGCCCATGTGCGCGATGCGGAAGCACTTTTCTTTGAGGTCGCCATAGCCGTTCGAGATCATGGCGCCGCGATTGCCCAGTTCCTTGTTCAGGTCGGCGACGCTGATACCCCGCGTGTTGTGGACGTTGGTGACGGTGAGCGAGAGGTACCTCTCGTCGGAGTAGAGCGCAAAGTACTTGCGTGCCCAGTCCTGAATGTAGGCCGCCATATCTTTGTGGCGCTGGAAGCGGTTCTCCAGCCCTTCGGCGAAGATGTCGTCCATCTGCACGTCGAGCGCCTGGATGAGACTGATGGCGGGCGTGGCGGGAGTCTGGTTCTTCTCGTAACTCTTGTCCATCTCCGAGTAGGCGAAGTAGTAGCCGGGGGATTTGACTTGTTTGGCCCGCTCGCGGGCGCGGTCGCTCACCGCGCAGATGGTGAGCCCCGGCGGCAGGGCGAAACACTTTTGCACGCCGGCCAGGCAGACGTCCAGCCCCCAGGCGTCGAACTCGATCTTGACGCCGGCCATGCAACTGACGGCGTCCACCAGGATCAGCACGTCGGGGTATTTGCTGCGGACGAGGGCGGCAATCTCTTGCACCGGATTCATCACGCCGGTGGAGGTCTCATTCATCACGATCGTGATGGCGTCGTAATCGCCCTTAGAGAGGGCCTCGTCCACCATATCCGGCGTGATCGCCTGGCCCAGCGGCACTTCGATCTTGTCGCAGGGGACGCCGTTGGCGACGGTCATCTTGTGCCAGCGCCCGGAAAAGTCGCCGCAGACGGTATTGAGCACGCGCTTGACCGAGGCCTGGCGTACCGCGCCTTCCATCACGCCGGTGGAAGACGAGGTGTACATGTAGACCCGCTGGGTCGTGTAGAGGAGTTTTTGGAGTTTGGGGGTGACTTGCGCGTGGAGGTCAGAGTACTCCTTGGCGCGGTGCCCGATCATCGGTACGGCCTGCGCTTGCAGGATTTTCTCTCGTACGTGAGTCGGGCCTGGGATGAAGAGTTTCTTGTACATGATAAAAGCCTCCTGTAGAGTGGGATGTGTTCGGCGGAGACAGGAGGCGCACAGAAAAACGCGCTGGATTTTTGCTGTGCCCTCTGTCTACCGGCCTGAGAGATTTTTCTCGATCCGCGATCGAGATTGCCCCTTCGGCGTCCTCACGGGGAGGACTCTCCAGAGGTGTCGAGGTGCAGTGTCCTTTTACCTGAGAGTTTCGCCGGCGCGACCAGCCATCCACACCGGCTTGCCCCTTCGGTGCCGCATTGAAGCGGTCTCTCCCCTGCACCACAAGCCTATTTAGTTGGTGTATATTTTACACCAACTCGTGGAGGTTGTCAACTATCTGTTCCCTTGA
>DAOUBA010000143.1:0-1835 GCA_034432855.1 Anaerolineae bacterium
TTGAGCGCCGCCGTGTGCTCAAAGCACACGGCTGAGCCAAACGAAAGCCCTGCCGGGCTTATTTTCAGCCCCCGAAGGGGGCTTTTGCCTGTTCAGCCCGGTGCTTTAGCGCCGGGCACGAGACAGTCAGCACTTCCCCTCCAAGTGCTACATGCGCCCGATGAGTTCCCGAATGTCGGCGCACACCAGGTCGGGCTTGACTGGCGAGGCGGCCAGGTCGGCCTGGGTGGCGATGCCCGAAAGGACGAGCACTGTTTTCAGCCCAAGCCGCACGCCGCCGGCGATGTCGGTATCCAGCCGGTCGCCGATGACAGCGGTGGTCTCCCGTTGGGCTCCCATGCGTCGCAGTGCCTCCTTGTACATCCACGGCTCCGGCTTGCCGACGACGAGAGGCGCGACGCCAGTAGCGGTCTGCAGCGCCGCCAGTTGCGCGCCGTTGCCCGGCACGGGGCCGCGCTCGAAGGGATAGCTCGTGTCGGGGTTGGTGCCGACGAAGGCAGCGCCTTCGTAGATGAGTAATGCTGCCGTCGCCAGTTTGCTCCAGGTCAACTGCCGGTCCCAGCCGACGACGACGTAGGCGGCCTCCTCGTCGGTCAGCACGAAGCCGCGCTCCTCCAATGCCTGCCGTACTCCCTCCTCGCCGATGGCATAAACGCGCGTGCCCGGTGGGGCAACCGTCGCCAGGTACGCCGCGGCGACCTGAGAGGAGGTCAGAATGTGCTCTGGTGAAACCTCGACGCCGAAGCGAGCCAGTTTTTCGGCATATTGCTCCGGCAACCGGCTCGAGTTGTTGGTTGCCAGGATAAAGCCGATCTCGCGCTCGCGCAGGAAGGCAAAGAACTCGTGCAGGCCCGGCACCGGCGTATCGCCGCGCCAGAGGACGCCATCCATATCCACAATCAGATGGCGAATGGCGGATGGCAAACGGCAACTCGTGACTTGCAATTTGCGATCTGCAATTTGCACTAGCCGCTCGTAATCGTCAGGCGTGTCAATGTCGGCCAACACGTCTGGATCGGCGACCTCGACGGTGGCGACATCGTTGGGGTGCCGGGCGATGACGACGCGCCCACCCTCGTCGCCTGTGATAGAGGCCAGTTCTGAAAAAAGGTGACGGGCGAAGAGAACCGGCGGGCGACGCTGGTCTGCGCGCGTGGGATAGACGATGGGCGCGTTGCTCTCCTCGAAGCGGCTCACCAGCGTCCGCAGCAGGTCAGCGTTGACCAGCGGCTGATCGCACTGTAAAAAGATCGCCGCTTCGGTCTCGGGCGGGAGTGCGGCCAGCCCGGCCAGCACCGAGGCGCTCAAGCCGGTCTCCCAGCGCCAGTTCATCGCCGTCTGCACAGGCCGGGTGCCCAACGCCGCGCGGACGGCTTCTGCCTGGTTGCCCAGCACGACGACGACAGGGTCAAGGCCGGCAGCGAGCGCCTGATCGGCGATGTGGGCCACGAGCGGCACACCGCCCCAAGCGAGCAGTTGCTTGGGCTGGCCGAAGCGGGTGGATCCGCCCGCAGCGAGGATGACAGCAGCGACGTTTCTCAAGGACACCTCCGGGCCTATTCTAGTTTCCGCGTAATTGCTCACCCTGTGTCATTGCGAGCCGCCCTGAGCGCAGCGAAGGGCGGCGAAGCAATCTCCAGAAACCGTTCGGAGATTGCTTCGGATGCCCGCCACGCTCCGCTCGCGGCTTTGGCTTCGCGCCCTCGCAATGACAGACTAGGAGACAGGCTGAGTAGACTGGAATCTATTCTAACCCAACTCGCAGGGTTGTGCAACGTGGTGATTACCCACATGTCTGGGCGAAGGAGAAATCGGGGGGTTGGGCGGGCGCGAAG
>DAOUBA010000144.1:0-5155 GCA_034432855.1 Anaerolineae bacterium
CTTCGCGCCAGGTGTCGGCCTGCGCCGACACTGCCCGGTGGTGCAGCAAGGAGCAGGTCGGCGAAGGCCGACCAATGGCCGCAGGCCCAAAAGGGCGACTTCCAGTCACCACCTGAATAGTTACGCCGATACTACGAGCACCCCAGCACCGTCAATCTCGCTCCGTTTGAGCGCCAGGAGTGCCTCGTTGGCGGCTTCCAGGGGAAACGTCTGCACCGTGGTGTGGATGGGGATCTCGGCGGCGACCTGGAGCAATTCCTCGGCGTCTCGACGGGTAAAGTTCGCCACGCTGCGTACCGTGCGCTCCCAATAGAGCAGGCTGTAATCGAGTTCGGGGATCGGCGTCATCGTCACGCCGGCCAGCGCCAGCGTCCCGCCGCGCTCCAGCACCCGCAACGCCTCCGGCACCAGTCTGCCCGCCGGGGCAAAGACGATGCTCGCGTGCATCTTCGCCGGTGGGGTCTCCTCCGCGCCGCCGGTCCAGACCGCCCCCAACTCTCGCGCCAGCCGGCGGTGGCTCTCGCTGCGGGTAAAGACATAGACCTGGCAACCCCAATGGCGCGCGACCTGGATCGTGACGTGCGCCGAGGCGCCAAAG
Source organism: Anaerolineae bacterium (assembly GCA_034432855.1). Classification (GTDB taxonomy): domain Bacteria; phylum Chloroflexota; class Anaerolineae; order B4-G1; family B4-G1; genus DAOUBA01. Next base: position 599 of record DAOUBA010000144.1, read on the forward strand.
CCGTATAATCCCAGCCGCTGGCCCGGCTGCACCGCGCTCAGCCGCAGCGCCCGGTAGCCGATGATACCGGCGCAGAGGAGCGGCGCCGCCTCCACATCGGAAAAGCCCTCGGGGATGGGGTAGGCGAAATCCTGGTGCACGACCATCGCCCCGGCATAGCCGCCGTCGGCGTGCAGGCCGGTGAACCGGGCGCCCTCGCACAGGTTCTCCAGCCCACGCTGGCAGAACTCGCACCGCCCGCAGGCGCGGTAGAGCCAGGGCACCCCCACGCGCTGGCCCGGCGCAAAGCGGGTCGCCCCCTCGCCCCGCGCCTCCACCACGCCCACGATCTGGTGGCCGGGGACGATGGGGAGTTTGGGGAGCGCCAGGTCCCCCTCCACCGTGTGCAGGTCGGTGTGGCACAGCCCACAGGCCCGCACGGCCAGACGTACCTCGCCGGGGCCGGGCTGCGGTAGCGGCAGATCGGCCGATTCCAGCGGCCGTTCCTCTGCCGGTTTGGGTTCGCGCAATAGCGTCGCCTTCATACCGGATATTGTACCAGCGAGAGCGACGATGGGCAACTGCGCGCCCCTTGACCACCCCCAATCTGCGTGGTACAATCCACACACGTGCAAGACTCCGAGCAAGGAATCGAAAATGTTCAAATTTCTCAGACGTCGTCGGCCTCGCAAGGTTTTCATCGCCGGCCTCGACTGTGCTCCGCCAGCCGTGCTATTCCAGACGGGCGCCGAAAACCCCCTGGGGCTGAAGGACCAACTGCCCAACCTGAGTCGCCTGATTGACGAGGGACTGTACGGCCCGCTCTCCAGCACCATTCCCTGCATCACCGTTCCGGCCTGGACCTCGATGGTCTCCAGCAAGGACCCGGGTACGCTGGGATTTTATGGCTTCCGCAATCGCGCCGATTACTCCTATGACCGCATGGCGATCGCCACCGCCAACGCCATCCACGAGCCGCGCGTGTGGAACGTGCTTGCCGATGCAGGCAAGGATTCTATCGTCGTCGGCGTCCCCCAATCCTATCCGGTGCAACCGCTCAAAGGCTGCATGATCAGTTGCTTTCTCACCCCCAGCATCGAGCAGCAGTACACGTATCCGCATGAATTGCGGTACGAGATCGAGCAGGTGCTGGATGGCCGTCCCTACGACGTGGACGTGCCGCAGTTCCGCACCGACGATAAGGACTTTCTCCTGCGGCAGATCATGGAAATGACCGAGAAGCACTTTATCGTGCTCAAATACCTCCTGCGCCAGAAGCCGTGGGACTTTATTATGTTCGTTGAGATCGGCCTCGACCGTATCCATCATGGGATGTGGAAATACTGGGCCGCCGACCACCCCAAACACGAGCCGGGTAACCCCTACCAGAACGCCATCCCCGATTACTATCGCTACCTGGATCGGCAGGTGGGCGAACTTCTGGGTATGCTGGACGACGACACCGTCGTGCTGGTCGTCTCCGACCACGGGGTCAAGACGATGGACGGCGGCTTTGCCGTGAACGAGTGGCTGCGCCGGGAGGGGTTGCTGGTGCTCAAGGAGGAGCCGCCATCGGGCGTACTCACCCCCCGCGAGAAGGCAGTGATAGATTGGCCCAGGACAACGGCCTGGGGTGAAGGGGGCTATTATTCGCGCATCTTTCTGAACGTGGAAGGGCGCGAACCAGAGGGCAAGGTTCCGGCGGGCGATTACGAGAAGGTGCGCGACGAACTCAAGGCGCGCCTCGAAGCCCTCTCCGACGACAAGGGTCGGCCGATGGGGACGGTGGTCTACAAGCCGGAAGAATTGTACCGCCAGGTGCGCAACGTCCCGCCCGACTTGATGGTCTATCTTGGCGACCTGCGCTGGCGGGCGGTGGGCTCCTTCGGCATCCCCGACATCTACACTTTCGAGAACGATACCGGGCCCGACGATGCCAACCACGACCAGTACGGCGTCTTTATCCTGTGGGACCCGCGTCACGACTATGGCGGGCAGCGCGTGGAAGGGCTAGAATTGATGGACGTGGCTCCCACGGTGCTTGACCTGATGGGTGTGCCGGTGCCGGCGGATATGCAAGGTAGAACAGTGAAAGGGGGCGAGGATCCGGAGGTGCGGCGACGCGCCACCGCTGCCGCAGGACGGTTTCGCTCCGGTCACTCCGACATCTCCAAAGAGCACGACAAGCACTGGCAGAGGCATACGACGATCGGTAATGGACTCGCATACAGCCAGGGGAGGTAGACGCCCCTTTTCACTCGGAATCTGGTTGGTTCTCGTCATCGCGCTGACCACAGCGGCATACTTGGCCGGGGCAGCACTGGCGCGCGATTGGCTGGGGCAACTGCTTCCGGCAGCGGCGCTCCCCGCCAGTCTGCCCACCGTTGCATCCATACCGACGCCCTCCGTGTCCACGGCCTGGCTCACCCCCGGTGTCCCTGTGGACGGCATGTTGGGCACTGAATCCACGGACGAGTGGCTCTTTCTGGGCCAGGCCGGGCAATCGGTGACCGTCGAAATGTGGCTGCACCCCGGCGGCGGCTCCAACGTGGATGCCGAACTCGCCGTACGTCTGGTTGCCCCCGACGGCGATGTGCTGGCGGAGGAGGGCGGCTCGTTATTCCTGCCTCCCTACCTGTTCCAGCCCGTCCTCCCCGCCGACGGCCTCTATCGCGTGCAGGTCGCGCCGCTCTCCGGCAAACCGGGGCGTTACTCCTTCGCATTGACCCTGGCCGACGCTACAGTAACCGGCCCCCCTGCTCTACAGGCGACCGGCGTGGCTCTCGCCAGCCCCGTCGCCATCCCGAACTTTATATGGCCCACAACTCGCCGCGACATCTCCGGTTGGACCTTCCATGATCCCCGCAATCCCGGCCACATCGGCCTCGACATCGCCGCCCAGACGCTCGATCCCATTGTCGCCGTGGCCGATGGCAAAGTCATCTTTGCCGAGTGGGGTGGCGGCTACGGCAACCTCGTCATCGTCAAGCACGAAGGTGGCTGGCTCTCCTACTATGCCCACCTGACCGAGTTTGCCGTCGAAGACGGTCAGACCGTGCGCCAGGGCCAACTCCTGGGTGGCGCCGGCACCACCGGCTACTCCACCGGCCCTCACCTGCACTTTGAACTGCGTTACCAGGGCCGCCCGGTGGATCCCCACGTCTACTTGCCGTAACGCATGACCGAGACCTTTCGATCTCATACCACCCCCCAACCGCTCATCAATCTCCTCGATGTCGTCTGCGCCCACACCAGGACGAGCGACGGCGGCGACCTGTATCTCACCTACTATGGGCTGCTTTACGCCGACCTGCTCCAACCCGAAATCTGCACGCCGCTCTAGGGGCCTATGCTGACAGTCCATCGCCTCTTGTGGTTTCTGGCGGAATGCCACCCTGTCGAGTTTACGGCCGGCGCTATGCCTCCGGCCTGTTTCGGGAAGGCGAAACGACCATGTACGTCAGTCGGGGGATCGGCTTCGAGGGCGGTGGCCTCCCACGCGCGCGTTTCCTCTGCCGCCCGGAAATCGTGAGCGTTGACCTGGTGGGCAAGTAGACGCGCCATCTCGCCGCTTCGTAGAGCGGGCGTCAGGCTCACGTTTCGCATCCGTCCAGCAATGCGCCCGCCCTTGCGGTATCCTATGTCAAGCACTCGAGTGCGTGGAATGGCGCGGCCAAGGCATAGACAGAGCCGCCCACTTCCGGTAAAATGAAGTCGCAGATTCGACCAGGAGGTGCACCAATGACCGTTCCGCGTTTGATCGCTGTTATCTTCATCTTTTGCTGCGTGGCGGTGGCCTGGGCCATTTTGGGCACCAGCATCGTCGCGCGCACCCAGCAGGGCCACGCCTGGCTCGACGGACGGGTCGAGGCGCTGTGGGGCACACCCCATACTCAGAAGGCGCCGCAGGTTACCCTTTCCACCGAGGACGGGCAGAGCCAGACCCTGGGACTAGAGTCCGGCCAGATCACCGTAGACTTGAAACTCGACAACCGTCGCAAGGGACTGTTGTGGTACGCTACCTACGACGTGACCTTCGACGGCGCTTATACCTTCAAGAATCCCCTGGACGAGCCGGTGATGGTCACGGTGACATTCGAGTTCCCGTCGGCGCGCGCGATCTATGACGATTTCGAGTTCCGCGTGCGGGATGTGCAGGTAACGCCTGGCGGGGATTCGGGCAACCGCTTGCTTGCCACGGTGCGACTGGCCCCTGGCGAGACCTCCGACATCCATGTCGCCTACAAGTCGCGCGGGCTCGATACCTGGTTCTATAGTTTCAGCGACGGCATCGCCACCGTGAAGAACTTTGCCCTGGTGGTCAATACAGACTTTGACGGCTTTGACTTCCCGGAGAATACGATTTCGCCTTCGGACAAGGCCGAGACCGCCCAGGGCTGGCGATTGGTGTGGCAGTTCAACAACCTGGTGTCGGATTTCGATATCGGGATCAAGATGCCTCACCCCATCAATCCGGGGCCGATGGCCAGCCGGATGACCTACTTTGCGCCAGTGTCGCTGCTCTTCTTCTTCACCGTGCTGGTGGTCTTTGGAGCGGTCAAGGGCATCAACCTGCAC
>DAOUBA010000145.1:0-5549 GCA_034432855.1 Anaerolineae bacterium
ATGTCAGCCCCGGTGTTGCACTCGCCAAAGTAGACCTCGTTCCAGGTCGTCGAGTAGGTGCAGAGATAGTGGTGCCCGGCGTCGTCGCTGCCCTGGAGGACGGGGAGTTCGACCATGGTTACCGGCGGCATGGGGGTGTGGGTGGGCGTAGGCGTGCGCGTTGGCGTTGGGGTAGGCGTGCGCGTGGGGGTGGGCGTAGGAGTAGGGCTTGGGGTAGGACTTGGGGTTGGAGTAGGAGTCGTGGGTTGCAGCGGCACGAGCATCACCGCGTCGGCGGCGACCTCGAATGTCCGGTCCTCGGTGTCGTCAAGCGTCACGTTCCCCAATTCGACGTACTCATCCGTCGTCCCATCCAGAGCAAAATGGTGCTTGCCCAGGTAGACCCAGGCATCGTTGAAAGACATTTGAGAGACAATGGCCTGGTGTACCTGACCATCGTGATGAATGCGATAGATGGCGCCGCCCTCGGTCGTGGCATATTTGGACGGGATATAGGCGTACACTGCGTACGTGCCCGCGCTTCCCACAGTCTGAGTGAGCGGCCAACGCGCGCGGCAAGTGGGAGCGCCTGAAAGAAGCACAGGGGAGAAGGAAAGCGTTGAGCCCTGGTATCCCGCATCGTTCCGCAAGGTCCAGCAGCCCGGCGGGGCCTGGGTGTTGCCATCAGCGTCTACCACCACGACCGCGTCGTTGTCCACCACGATGGCGCCGGGATCGGTCGGAGAGGGAGGAGCAGGACGGTCGAGAGCGTCGCCGGATGGATACCGGGCGGCAGGATCAACCCAGGCATGCCCTTCTACGGTCATACTGATGTTCGGGGCATGGGCCCACAGGTTGTAACTCGTCTTCTGCGAGCCTGTGTATACTTCCCAGGGGTCCTCCATTATCGTGCTCTCGGTGGTAGTGTACCAACCGTAAGGATTCACCACATCATTCCGACTGAATCCATCCTTGTATACACCAAAATGGAGATGAGGGTCAAAACAGTCATGCCTGCGGTAGGAGCATCCGGTAGTCCAATTACCGGTGCCACCACCGGTACCGATCGTCTCTCCGGTATCTACGGCGTCCGATACAGCGATGCTTACACTGCTGAGGTGAGAGTAACGTGTTCTATAGCCGTTGCCGTGATCAATAAAGACCGTGATTCCATAACTCTCGTGGTCAAAATCTGCCCAACCGGCACGTATGACCTCACCGCCAGCAGCCGCCAGGATAGGCTCCCCCTGGGCTACGCCATAGTCAATGCCATTGTGGCCGGTATAGCAATACGGCGGGCCAGCGCAATCTTCCACATTCACCTCTGCGTTGCTCGCGCCGTACTGTACCCCGTTGTTATGCACGATATAGGTATTGCTGGGCGTCAGTACCTCCGTCTCACGACCATATAGCGGATAAGCATGGTCAAAGACGCTGGTGACATAACTCTCGCCATAATACGGAGGATACAGGAAAGGAATGGGAGGAGCATCCTGGTGCAGAGGCAATGGCAGAGAACCGGCTAACGTCATCGTAGCCAGCACTTGTACCAGAGTTAGTATACCAACTGACAAGACACCGATCAGGCAGATTTTCGCCAGCCTATGTTGGTTTTGCATCTCTCCCTCCAATCGGGGTTCGTACTCTAAGGGGTTGCAACGGATTTGACAACCATATCGTGGATACTATATCCGCGAAGGATCGGTCGCCATTCGTTGCGTTCTAGGTTCACCAAATATAGCCCGGTCAGATTACCGGAATCAATGGGAAAAAGCATCTCCTGACTATCGGGCAGGCACGCTCCTATTGCGAGAGACTCCCAACCTTCCAAACCGGGGGAAGCGAGCAACCGCTGCAAGTTTTCGCCGTTCAGATCTATGCTATAAAACGCGCCTTTCCAATGTTCGTTTTCCTGGAATCGCACGTAAAATCTGATTTTAGAGCCATCTGGCGTCCAGCATGCAGGAACAAGCCGGTGCGCCGACGTTACGCCGGGAATATCCTCTGGCCCAACGAGATAACGTGCCTCACCGCTTGACAGGTCTTTCACATAGAGACCCGCGGACCCTTCCACCGAATCGTAGAGTAGAGAATAGGTTGAAAAGGAACCGTCGGGGGAAAGCCTATGGTCACGGAAAGATTGCGGAAATTCTGCGATCTCTTGCAGGCCCGTCCCATCGCTGTAGAAGGAGTAGTAACTAATGTAGCCCTCAGACCCCGGAAAACCAAAATCACACCACGGTTCTCCCAGTCGCGCACAAGGAGCACCCTGAAAGTGGACCCGCCACACCGGCCCGGGCAGCGGGGCAAAGAGATACTGCGGCGTTGCCGGAGACGGCCAGAGACCAACCGAGACGACCTCATAGTCCTCAAGGATGCGCCGCTGTTCACCGCTTTCCAGGTCGAGCACGTACAACCCGCGCTTCTCCCCTCCTTGTGGATGCAGCGAAAAGGCCAGTTCCCCCCTCTCCGAGAGACACGCCCACGTCAAGATCTCCAGTTCCTCGTCATGAAACAACAATGGGCGCACTTCTTCATCCCCCTTAACCCCCAAAGGCATTCTCGCTATCCTGTTAAACCGCCCACGCCAATGGGTCAGAACTGCATAGCCCTCCCCATCCGCCGTCCAGCAGACAGGGGCCTGCCGGTAGGATTGAACGAACCGCTCGAAGTACCAGGTCATCTCCGGATGGCCCAGCCGCGTCTCGCCGCTTGAGACCTCCACGATGTGGACTCCTTCTTGGTCCGCATAAGCCAGCTTCGAGCCATCCGGCGAGGGTTCCACCGGCCCCTCGAACGCCCCGGCAGGCGCCCCCGCCGGCGGCACGACAAGCGCAGGAATCGCCAGCACGTTCTCCAACCCGCTGCCATCCCAATTGACCGCATAATAGTACAGCGGGTCACCCGGAACCGGCGCACAATCCGGCCCCCGCAGCCGGCACGGCACCCCCGCAAAGATGATCTTGCCGCTGGCACGCAACGCCTCCGTCTGTGCCCGCAGCGCAGCATCCATCGGCGCACGCATCAGGTCCACCATATACCCCTGGAGTATCCGCCGCCACGCCCCGCTCTCCAAATCCACTACATAGACCCCTGTCTCCTTGTGCCCATACGGATTGATGGCAAAGGCCATCTCCCGCCCGTCCGGCGAACATACCCCCGTCCAGATGAAACTGCCCAGGTCGGCCAGGGTGAACAGCAAGCGCGCTTCCTCGCCGTGAACGCCGATGCGGTAGAACTCGTTGTGCCAGCGTCCCTCCCCCCAACGACGCACCACGAACGAGAGACCTTCCCCGTCTGGCAGCCAGCATACCGGTCCCACCGGATTGACCCCAGAGACACCCTCAGGCCGAAAGATGTACTCCCCTCCCCCTCCAACCGTGTCCACCACGTAGAGCCCTTCCGCAGCCGGGTAGGCCAGCAGCCTGCCGTCGGGAGAGAGACGCGGCTCGCCATACGGCCGGGGCGACCCCTCCGGAGGCAGCAGCCCGGACGGAAACTCGGTCACCTGTTCCAGACCGCTTCCATCGCTCTCTATGGCGTAATAGGCAATGGGCGTCTCCCCCGCCACCACACACTCCGACTCCGTCTCCGCACACGGCGCACCGTGAAAGAGAAGCGTCCAGGTCGGAAGAGGGGTAGGGGCAGGCGTAGCCGTCGCCGTTGGCAACGGCGTCAGAGTGGGAGAAAAGACCGTAGCCCCCGGCAACCCGGTCGCGGCAGGTGGCAAACTGCGCTGGCAGGCAGCCACCGGCGCCAGCAGGAGCAACAAGACCATCGCCGTCTTGCGTCTCATCGCTCGCCCCCTCCTTCACTCGCCCAGCCACGCCGGGCAGTAAGCCTCTGCACCAACCGTCACCTGCTGCACTTCACCGGTGCGCACATCCGCCAACCAGATGGCGGACGTCCCGCCCACAGTAGTACGGAAAGCCAGGCGCTTGCCGTTGGGCAACCAGGCAATGCTATCGGTGAGGACTCCTTCGAACCGCGTCAGCGGCCGCACTTCGCCGGTCTCGATGTCCGCCAGGTAGATGTTGCTCTCCAACTCCCAGGCCAGGTTGTCGGCGCGAACGCTCTGCGGATTCTCACGTACTATGAAGGCGAGCAGTTCCCCATCCGGCGACCACATTGGCGGATAGCCGTGCCCGGCATCCGCTGCGGCAATCATGCGGCGATTCTGGCCGCTACCATCGGCCAGCCACAACTCGCCCACCGTGAAGGGGATGTTCGTGTCCGGCATCCGAATGTAGGCAATGGCATCCCCTCTCGGCGACCAGCGAGGGTAAGCGATGACGTGCCGGGGCTCCTGCAAGAGAAGCCGCTTGTCACTCCCATCGCGGTTCATCATCCACAACTCTCCGCCCAGCCCCAATCCGCGGCTCACCGTGTAGAGCACCCGCCGATTGTCAGGTGAGATGGCGACGTTGTAGGTGTGGGAGTGCGTGTTGAGCCGCCCGGTCGAGCCATCTTCCAGGTTGACCTGAACGATCTCGTTCTCGCCGATGGGGTCGAGGCGCAAGATGGCCGAGTTGCCGTCCGGCGTCCAGCCCAGGAAGATGCTGTCGAGACCCAGATCGACGCTCAGGCTGCGGATATGGCCTGAAACCGCGTGCAATACCTTCACAAACATGCCATCTTCACAGCCGATTTGAACGGCCACCCATTGGCCTCTGGGAGCCGCATACAGCCCGCTGACTTCGCACTGCTCGGGAATCTCCATCCTCGCCAGCGTGGAAGCGGTGTCCACCCTGGCCGGCAGGGCGTCGAGATCGCTGCGCGGTTTCTGCACGATGGCGCGCGGGCGTCCCTGCGCGTCGGCTGCGAGATACACCAACGAGCCCTCCTCGCTCACCGCCGTCGCCAGCGGCGGCGGCTGCTGACCAGGGATAGCCGAGGCAACGGGGGAGGCGAGCAGCCCGACGGCGAACACTACTCCAGCACCTACAAGCGCCATAAGCCACGCCAGGCTCTGCCCGGCCTGGGGGACGATGCGGGCAAAGGGAGCACGACCGGCTGCGCGATGTCGTTGCCCGCCTGGGGCATTGGAAAGAATGTGCATCGGTCTCCTCCTTCTGACGCCGGTAACGATACGTCCATATTGTACTACACCCTCCTCCCATTTTGTCAAGTGCCTGATTATTAGGGAGACCACCGACCGCCGATTGCGTCGAGACGAGTCACCAATACCCCCCGTCCCTATCAGGAACGGGGGGCTGTTTCATGGCGTCTCTGGCTTGGAGGCCGTCAGGCTCTCACCTGCCCCGGAGCAGGATGGTCATGGTGGCCGCCTGGCCGGGAGCAGTCGAGTTGTAGGACACCGCCAGCCTATAGTCGCCCGCTGCCAGGCCAGTCGTCCTCAGGTCGTAGTGATACTTGCGGTTGCCCTGGATGACAATCCCCCGCGCCGGATTGGTCGCCAGGCCCACGGGACCGACCGCTACGTCACCATTGGCATCCAACAGCCGCAGGGTGACCGTCGGATCCGCCACAAAGTTCCCCTCCACATCCGTCAGCGTGAACTGCACCGGGATGGTGCGGCCCGCCTGGACAACATAGGGATCGGCGGTGCT
>DAOUBA010000146.1:0-6396 GCA_034432855.1 Anaerolineae bacterium
CGGCGTCGGGGTAGGCGTTGGAGTGACAGTAGCGGTCGGCGTGGGGGTTTTTATCTCCGTCGGTGTGATAGTCAGTGTCTCGGTGGGGGTCAGACTGGGAGAGGGTATCTCCGCCGTCTGGGCGAGGACAGGAGCGCTCATCTCAAGCTGCCAAGGTGGCGCGGCACCCAGGGGCAAGATCGTGCCGGGCAGCGGAAATAGTCCAAGCAAAGCCAGCACCATTGCAAAGGATAACCATTTCGGTTTACGTGTCGCCATAAGCCCTCCTCGCGCGTCGAACGCACCGAGACGGTGGACACGAAAATAGTCAGCAGATCCAACTTTGCCCGCGGTGGATACCGGAGCGCCGCCTGCCAGAGTCCGGCGGGAGTTTTCGAATTAGTATACACACTTCTACTAAACATGCAAATCGCCGAGCGGCAAGGCATTCACAGGGAGGCCCCCACCTGGTCATCAATACCGCGAATGGCTGGCGTGTGAGGGCCGTGCTATGCGTGACCGGCCTCGAAAACAAGTTCAACTGCTCCCAGCGTGATACGGTCTCCTGAATTTAGAGGCTGTGCCTGCTGGGGCGCAAGCCGGGTTTTCCCGACCATGGTGGGGTTCTTGGTCGAGAGGGGGATCAACACCCACCGGTTACTCTGCTTACGGAGCAAGGCATGAGAGCGCGAGACGGTATTGCCTTCCGGTTCTCCCGAAAGGTCAATATCGGGAGAGTTGCCTGTGCGGGCATCGTAACGCCCCATGGTGAGTTCGGACTTTCCGTAATTATCCAGTGCGACCACCATTCCTGAGGGACAGCACAGCAGGGCCGAAGTACCTCCATGGCTCCCGCCTGCCCCGCCGGGTACAGAGCCTGTTTGCGAAGTACTGACCAGGAATAGCGTGTTGCCTGTTACAACCCCGGCTTCCAGCAGGGATTCGGTCTCACGCAGCGGGCGCTGTCGGTGGACGAGTTGATAGGCGATGGGCCTTCTCACGTTGTCAACAGCCGGCAACTGCAGGACACGCACCAGTTCGGGCAGCAGGTTGCGTACGGGAACCTCGCCGGAGAGTTCGAGGTCTATGCTTCCGCGTGGGGATTGCAAAGAGACAACGACAGTCCTCATCCGTCTCACACAGACGATGTGCCTTTCCCAGCGAGCAGCGCGGCGATCTGCTCTCGAACCGTCGCCGCATTGGCCGGGGAGACTCGTATCCAGACGAGACCTTCAGCCACGAAAGGCTGGAGCAACCAGAGGCCTGATACCTCCTCCAAGATACCGATGCCCTTCTCTGCAACCACCGTCCTTTCGCCAATGTTCCACCGAGAGATAGAACTATTGGACACTGAATGGGCCAATGCCCGAGCGAATTGAACAGCCGTGACCTCTGGTACCCCCATACGAATCAGATAACGGGCAGCGGTCTCTCCGCCAAGGGTGATGACGATTTCTCTGGCACGGAACAGGAGCTCCTCTCGCAAAACAAACGGCTGGCCTGATGCCGCAGGCTGTTCCCCCACGCGAATTTGTTGCTCAATGCGCCGGAGGACTGCTGCATGGTCGCGCAGAGGCGTCAATCGGTGAGCACCAGAGGCCAGGACAGCATCCTCGACAATGAGCGTCTGAACCTGATGGATGTGACGCACATCGCTCTCCCCTGCTGCACCCTCAAAAGTGACCGTCCAGGTCTGCTGGGGAGAAACGCAACACTGCACCAACGTCGCTACAGTGAGGTCAATTCGTAGCCGATCGCCAGGCACTTCGGCCACATACCCTTTAGAGATCAATGAGCGCTTTGCATCCTCCCTCAACCGTCCAGACTCATCTTTCGGCATGCCTAGAAAAGAGCTCTCCAGACCGAACATCCTATGGGCTCCCATCGTCTCCAGCAAGTAGAGCAACTCGGCGGATGTCAATTCCAGGGCAAGCGTATCCTGCACTGGCAAAACGGGATCGGCGATCCGGTCAACATTCAGTCCGGCCAATTGGGGCGGATGAAGTAACACCCACAGCGTTCTAGGCGCATCTGACCAGCCGATCGGCCGGGTTACTGCACCGACGAGAGGAAGAGCATGCCACTGGCGCGTTGTATAGTCCACCACAAGCGGAGTACGCCGCCCCCCTTCCCAAACCGTAAACGCCCAGAGAGAACCGTCCTCATTGGGCAAAAGGTAAGAAGCGGGGTCGAATGTGAGATTAGACAGCAGTAATGTTTCCGGTTCATCAGCACCATCGGGCCAGAAGTACAGGGTGACGCCGCTCTCCGGATAGTACATGGATCCCCTGAGTGCCCCCCAGGCTGGCTGGTGTGGAAGACCGGCCGGGATCACAAGTTCATCCTGTTTCAACGCAATAACCTGCCGCTTCTGTCCATCTGGTATCTGCGCGATCCACAGTCCGGCCTGATCTGGAGCCAGGTTCACATATACCACTTGCCGTCCGCCATTGAGCCAGGTCATAGCATTTTGCCCCAATGGATAACGCATAGCCTGCGCGTCTATGACCTTCACGGTGCCATCGGAGTGCACAATAACCAGCCCGGCATCAGAGTCGGCTACGGCCAAACAGGAGTCATCTGGTGCCCAAAGGTGCGCAGCGATAACGCCTGCCCCTTTGTAGAGCAACGTGGGTTGTAAGCCCACTTGCGCTTGCACGACCCAAAGTCTGTATGCTTTGCCCGGCGGAAGGCCCTCGTATGTCACAAAAGCCAACCACTTTCCATCAGCGGACCAGCAGGGGCGGGTGATGACCGTACCGGCAACACTTTGCGTCAGGCGACCCATATCCTGAAATGTGACCAGGAGCCAGAGCGCCTCGTCCTCTACTGTGCCCACGTACAATCCAGCCTGGGCAGGGTCATCCTGATCACAAATCACGGCCAATCTGGCAAAGTCAGGGGAAGGAACAATCTCAGTCCACGCTAAGGGGTCCAAACAGCGCAACCACCGGGCCAGCGCCGCAATTTTGACGGCAGTCTCTGACGACATCGGAAACATCCTACGGTCTGATCTTGACAATGAGATGGGAGGCCCCACTATAGCGGCCCCCGAAGGTCCAACTCGATTCGAACGTGGCCCAGTCTATCTCCGTAGCCTCTCCAGTCCAGGGATCGTTCACATAGACCGTCTGTCCATCGTCCGACATACCAGTGACGGTGACCATATGGGGATAACCGTTACTACTCCAATTCAGATGCACCATAGCGATGACAGGGCCGTCTTTCAGTTCGGATTGCAGCCCCTGCCGATCCAGCCCGGCCCGACGTTCGATGGTCGTATAGCCCAGGTCCATTTCCCTTAACCCGGCGACCAGTTCGTCGGCATCAATGCCGCTTCGAGGGTTGAAACGCTCGCCTAATCCCTGGATAATCTCTTGTGGAGTGCGCACCTGGTTGTTGGGATCCACATTATTCCAGTAATACAGAACCATACTGACGGCGGTCGGAGCACACTCATACGATCCCGCAGTCTGTTTCAAGGTCGGCGTCAGATCCCGAGCCGTTGCATAACCGACGCCAATCTCAGCGCTTATTGTCGGCGGTGGTTGTGGCGGCGGTGCGGGAATCCAACTCACCGGTTGTGGAGAAACGGTGACATGCCAACCGAACAGGCCGGCGATGGACGAGAGGACAGGCGAAAGCCACTCCGCCACAGCATCGGGGATTTCCTTCAGTCTCTCAATAAGCCACGCATCACTCCTTGCGGCAGTTGCAGGCAGCCTGGTCCACGGGATAGCGGCCACACCTCCTCCACCTGCAAGCAATGTCCCCAGGCGAAGTGCGGTGCCACTATGCCAATCCGGAGATGATTCGAGCAGGAACCAGGGAATGGCCTCCACTCTCGCAGCCGACTGGTTATCAGCCTGCTGGAAGGCTTCGGCAATGCGAGTGAGCTGACAACCCAGGTGATCCAACTGCTGGGCCACACGTTCGCTTTCCAGAGGCACCCGGCTCAACAGCGGCTCTGCCCGCGCACGGCTGGCGCCATCCCAGGCCCAGGTATCCAGGCTGCCGATGGCGCTCTGCAACTCGCCCCCGATCCGGTTCAACAGGTTGCCCGCAGAGACAAGCTGCTCGGCGACCCACCTGGCGCACTCTGTATCAATGCGAATTTGTGTCATCCCTCCTTCGCCTTGCCTATATTCTCTGGAGCAGCCCGGATACCACGCTCTCGAACCCCGGCCCAATCCGGCGGATCAGCAGTTGATCGTCCTGAGCAGCTCCCTCGGGTTGCACGATCAGCCAGGCCGTCGTGGGGCCGGCGACCACCGCCGCCGAGTGCGCCTGTGTGATCACACCCTGGGCGCAGCGCAGCGCGGCAAACGAGCCGCTGAGCGTGCGCTGTTCGATCGCCTCGATCAGGTTGCGTTTCTCTTCTTCCGCGATGGGCGCGCTTGCCAACATCCGGAACGCGGCGTTTCTCTGGCGGGATTCGGCCTTTTCACGCAGTTTCTCGAATTGCTCCGCCGTCATGAGCAGGCTGCTCTCCGGCTGCGAGTAGGCCGTTAAGGGGAACCAGCGCAGGATCAGGTCCAGGGCCTGCGCCGGGCCATCGAGTGGGGCCAGGCGGTGGAAATACCGCTTGGGGAACGTATGTAGGAGCAGTGTACTCCCGCGGCGGAAGAATAAGAGGAGCTGCCGTCCGATCTGCGGAATATCTCGAACGACGATCAACGCGCCATCGGGAAAGAAGCTCGCCCGCACCAGAGATTCGAGCGCCGGATCTATCTTGTCGCTGGCAGTGATCAGCCCTCGTTGCACCAGGGAGGCATGCCCACGCTCCAGAGTCTTTTTTGCCACCCGCTTCACTGCCCCCAGCCCGATCATAGCATCGGCTCCCATCGCCTTCATTAGGTAATGGATTTCAGCGCGGGAAAGAATGTATGCATCTTGGTTCATTGCGCCCCCTAACTATTATTCCTTAGCCGTGCCGAATGACAGTCCCACTTTGAAAGGACCAAGTTTCACCTCGGTATCCTTGCCGATCTTAAAGCCCAATTCGAATCCGAGAGAGACCCCGCCGGTGACCCCCACGTTGGCGCCCGCGACGTTCAGACCCACCTCGGCTTCGGCCGAGGCGAGGGAGCCGCCGATCGAGACGCCCAGCGTATTGTCTTTTATACCGATGAATCCTTCCGCCTTGGGGCCGGCAACCGTACCTGCAGCGGCCAAACCCAGCGCGCTCCCACCGACCACCCCTACCGCCGTGGCTTCGATGCTGCTCACCTCGCCATAAGCCCCGGCCGTGAAACCATCTTCCCCAAACCCCAGCCGGGCGCCAACCTCGTATTTGCCGGCCTGCACGTCTGCCCGGTAGTCTCCAATGTCCCGGCCTCCCACTTTCACGTCGCCCGTAGCGTCTTGGGCATCGTACAGAGCTCCGTCCACCAGTTTTACGTCCACCTCGGTCTCTAGATCGCGCTCCCGCTTACCCTCGCGGTCGAACGACCAAGACGGTCCCGCGAAGCCATCGATCTCGATGCCCGAACCGGCACCCCCGGCCATGCCGCTACTACCGCCTACAGCCGTTCCTGGAGTAAAGTCTACCCATGGCATCTCCTCCATGTTTCGCGCTGCCACGTTGTCTTCTTGCTCAAAGGCTGCGGCCACCCGCATCAGTTTGCGCCCCAGCGCGTCCAACTCCTGTCCCAGGCGCTGGCTCTCCGGGCGCACCTGGCCCAGTAACGGCTCCGCCCGTGCGCGGCTGGCGCCATCCCAGGCCCAGGTATCCAGAGTGCCAATGGCATGTTGCAGTTCGCGCCCGATCTCGTCCAGACGATTTGCTGCCGAAACGAGCCGTCGCCCGACCTGGCCAGTGTGGTCAGTATCAATACGAATCTGTGTCATTGCTCCCCCTCCGGCTAGGGCTACTGCAACAATCTTGTGTCTCACAAAAATGATGCTATAATATTATATATCTACTTTACGGTATATCCAAATCGGAGGAAAGCCATGACGCGGATCGTCGTTTCTCCGGAAAGGCTCGAAGCCGTCGCCCGCACATTCGATGACCGCAGGGCAGAAACACAGAACATCATCAACTCGTTGAAGAGCACAATGGACGCCCTCGATGCCGAGTGGGACGGCGTGGCGCAGAACAAGTTCTACGCCCAGTGGAACGAGATGATCCCCAAGATGAACCAGTTCACCAACCTGCTGGGAGAAATTGCCTCCGAACTGCGTCGCATCGCTCAAGTATTCCGCGAGACCGACGAGGGCGTAATCTAAATGCACAACTGTGCAGAACCATTGCACAGGGTGATTCTGTCAAATCTGGCCCAATCCAAATAGCTTACTATCACTTTGTCAAGTACCTTTCCATTGAGCGGCGAATAGACGTGTGAGCACATCTCGCAAAAGGCAGGCTTTTGGAGTCGCGGGGCAAGTATGCGCCGCACGAGTGATACTGAGCGA
>DAOUBA010000147.1:0-61854 GCA_034432855.1 Anaerolineae bacterium
ATTGGGCAAGGATTTTGCCACAAAGGACACGACGGTCACACGAAGGACACAAAGGTATCCTTAGTGTCCTTTGTGTATCCTTTTTGTCCCTGGTGGTTTTATTGGTTCCGGCTTGTCCGGGTTAGGGATTAGGAAAGGATTGTTTGAAGATTGTGATCGCGGTTTCGATCTGCTCCTCCGTGACGATGAGGGGCGGCATCCAGCGCACGACGTTATCATATGCGCCGCAGGTCAACAACAACAGGCGCCGCTCCAGACAGCGCCCGATCACCTCTTTGACGACGGCGGAAGCCGGCGTACGGTCGGCGGCGGTGAACTCGGTGGCGACCATCAGCCCCAGCCCACGCACGTCGCCGATGACCGGGAACTCACGTTGCAGTTCGCGCAGCCGTTCCAGCAAGAGCGCGCCCTGGCGCTGCGCGTTCTCCAGCAGTCCCTCCTCGCGGATGACGCGCACGGTGGCGACCGCCGCAGCGCAGGCGACGGCGTTGCCGCCGTAGGTGCCGCCGTGCGAGCCGGGCGTCCATCGCTCCATCAGCTCCCGCCGCGCCGCCACACACGAGAGCGGCAACCCGGAGGCCAGCCCCTTCGCCATCACCAGAATATCCGGCGTGACGCCAAAGTGCTCTATGGCGAACCACCTGCCGGTGCGCCCGAATCCGCACTGAATCTCGTCGGCGATGAGCAGAATCCCGTGCTCATCGCAGATACGGCGCACGCCCTGCAGAAAGCCCGGCGGCGGCACGACGTAGCCCCCCTCGCCCAGCACCGGCTCGATCAGGATCGCCGCCGTCTCTGCGGGCGCGGTCTGGGTCCTGAGCAGGAATTCCAATTCGCGCAGACAGAACGCCTCGGTCTGCTCGGGACTCCAGCCATAGCGGTAGGCGTACGGGTACGGCGCGGTAAAGACGCCCGCCGGCAGGGGTTGATATCCGGCGCGGTAGATCGTCTTGGAGGTGGTCAATGCCATCGCCAACGCAGTGCGACCGTGGAAACTACCCTGGAAGACAATGACGTTGGGCCGTCCAGTCGCGTGACGGGCCAGTTTAATCGCGCCCTCGACCGCCTCTGCGCCGCTGTTGGAGAAGAAGAAGCAGTCAATCGTCGGCGGCACGATCGTACGCAGTTCCCGCGCCAATTCCAGGAGCGGCCTGTGGTAGACGATGTTGACCTGCCCATGCAGGAGTCTGGTCGCCTGTTCCCGGATCGCCTGCACCACCCGGGGGTGGCAATGGCCGGTATTGGTCACGGCGATGCCACAGGTGAAATCCAGGTAGCGCGCGCCGTCTTCACCGTAGATATAAGCCCCCTCCGCCCGTTCCGCTACGATAGGGGTGTAGCGTTTCCAGACGGGAGAGATGAGAGATTCCGACGATAGTGATTTGCGCATAGAGCCTCCACAGGTGATCGTTCAACGGGGTAGGGGCAGAGCGGCGCTCTACTCCTACCCCGTGTCCCACCCGCGCAGTTCGTAGTAGAGCGGCAGCAGCCGCTCCAGGTCGGGGAGGTTGCCGGCTGCGCCGCCGGAGGGCCGTGGCTCCGTCAGCAAGCGGCGGGGCAGCGTGTCGTCGGTGCGGGTGATGCCCAACCTCAGGTTGATCTGCCGCTTCAGGTTGAACAGCCGCTCGCCGGTGCACAACAGGTCGTCGGCGCTCCAGTCCCAGCCGGTCGCCGCGTTGACCAGCGCCGCAGTCCGTGCCGGGGCCAGGCCGCCCTTGATCATGAATTTGCACAGCCCCAGCGGGTTGAAGACGCTCAGATAGTTCTGAAACGTGATCACCAGGCGCACGGTTTCCTCGTTAGAGGCCAGGCGGTCATAAGGGCCTTCCTGCCAGCCGGGCCACTCGATGCCATAGCCACGCCAGTAGGTGCCGCTCTCCAGGTGACAGGCGCCGCGGTTGGCGGTGGCATAGTTGAGTCCCATGTCCACAAAGGCGCGCGGGTCGTGATAGGCCACCTCCAGCCCTTTGACGTGGATGGCGAAGGATTCCGCTTCTGGCCCCAGCCGCGATGCCGCCGTGCGGACACCCTCGGCCAGTAACGCCCCCAGCCCTTCGCGGCGCGCGATCTGTTCGAGCAATGTCAGCACCGGCCCAGGCTCCCCCCACGCCAGGCGCAGACCACCCGCCTCTTCCGGCGCGATCAGGCCCCGCTCCATTGCCTCGGTGGCGAAGGCGATCACGCCGGAGGTGGAGATCGTATCCAGCCCCAGGTCATTGCAGCGCGCGTTAATCGCCGCCAGCGCCTCCAGGTTATCAATCAACAGGTTGCTGCCAAAGCCGCACAGTGTCTCGTACTCCGGCCCCTCGCCCCAGGTTCCGGCGTAGGGGCCATCCTTGACTTCGATCACCTTGCCGCAGCCGAGCGGGCAGGCATGGCAAAAGGTATCCCGCACGCGCAGCTTCTCGCGGATGGACAGACCGGAGATGGCCTGCGCCCCGTCGGGCCAGGAGCCCTCCTGCCAGTTCTTGAGCGGCAGGCCGCCGAATTTCTCCGCGCCGGGGATACCGCCGGCCGTGCCTGTCAAAGACATCCCCTCGGAGCGCAAGCGGATGTAATTGTTGGCTTCCCTTACCAGGGCGCGGAGGCGCGCCGGGTCGGCATAGGTGGGACGCAGCGCTGCATCCTTACCTCCACCGTACACGACGATTGCCTTGAGGTTCTTCGACCCCAGCAATGCCCCCATCCCGCCGCGTCCCGCTGCCCGGTTATGCGCGTGACCGTCAACCATCACCCCGGCCAACGGGACGCCGTTCTCCCCTGCCGGGCCGATGCAGGCGGCGCGGGTGCCGGGAGCGGTATCCTTTAACAGGCGCGCGTGCGTCTCGAACGTCCCGCGTCCCCACAGGTGACCAGCCTCCCGCACCTCGGCCTGCCCGTTGTGCACCCACAGATAGACCGGAACCGCTGCCCGCCCGGTGATCACCAGCCCATCCAGCCCGGCAAAGCGCAGTGCTGCTCCCCAGTGGCCGCCCACGTTCGACTCGTTCCAGATGCCGGTGAGGGGGGAACGCCCGCACCAGGACGTTCGCGCCGCGCCCGGGGCAAAGCTGCCGGTCAGCAGGCCGTTAAAGACGAGGAGAGGAGCCTCGGGGAGTGTGGGAGCCGGGAGGTGAGGGAGTTGAGAGAACAGGTGGGCTGCCAGACCACTGCCCAGCAACCATGTCGAGACATCCTCAGCAATGACCGGCTCCTGGGTGACCGTCCCGCTGCTCAGGTCCACCCGCAGATACCACCCGGCGTGTACGCTCATGCCGCCTCCTCACTGACCTGCAGGCTCGCCGATTCATGTTCCTGCGCCAACCGCTGGAACAGCCGCGCCACCTCACGGATGGGCAGTCTGGCCGCCGCGTCGCGGTAGAAACGGGCCGCCGCCTCTTCCTGCTCCTGCGCCTGGGCCCGAAGCGCCGCCGCTTCGGCCTGGGGGTCGAGCGTCACGGCGTACGCGTTGCCATCCAGCCCGGTGATGGATTCCAGGATCATCTCGGCCACGCCCTCGCGGCGGGCCTGCTCCAGCCGCGCCAGCCGTTTACGGGCGGCCTGCTCCAGCTCCTGCAGGGAAGGCACAACCTCGCCCGCCGTCTCATAGAAAGCCGCGCTCTGTTCCTCCATCTGCATCGCAAAGCGCAAAATCGCGCCAAAAGTACCCAGCTCCATACCATACCCCCTCTGCGAATGTACGAATCTACGAATCCACGAATATGCGAATGTGCCAGCGATGCGCCATTCGTCAGTTCGTCAATTCGCAAATTCGCTAGAACCACCGGCTGATGACCACTTTCCGGTCGGTGAAGAACTGGATTGCATCGCGGCCCTGGCCGTGCAGATCGCCAAAGAAGGACTGCTTCATCCCGGCGAAGGGGAAAGTGGCGATGGGTGCGGCGACGCCGATGTTGACGCCGATATTGCCGCATTTGACCCGGTATTTGAACTCGCGCGCCCACTTTCCGCTGGAGGTGAAGATTGACGCTGCGTTGCCATAGGGAATGGCCTCGATGATGGCGAGCGCCTCCTCGAAATCGGCCGCCGGGATGATACCCAGCACCGGGCCAAATATCTCGTCCTGTGCGATCGCCATCTCCAGGCGCACCCGGTCAAAGATCGTCGGGCCGACAAAGTAGCCGTTGGGATTGCCGGCCACGGCGACTGTGCGCCCATCGAGCAACAACTCTGCGCCTTCCTGCACACCTTTTTCGATGTAACCCAACACGCGCTCCTTTGCCTTGCGCGAGACCACCGGCCCCATCTGCACGCTCTCGTCCAGCCCATCGCCGACCTTGATGCGCGCCGCCGCTTCTACCAGGCGCTCCTTCAGCGGCTCATAGACCTTGCCGACGGCCAACACGAGCGCTCCGGCCAGGCAGCGCTGTCCGGCCGTACCGAAGGCCGAGGTGAGGATCGCCGCGACCGTCCCTTCCAGCGCAGCGTCGGGCATCACCACCAGCGCGTTCTTGGCTCCGGCCTGGCACTGCGCCCGTTTGCCGTTGGCCGCCGCCGTGGCGTAGATATACTTCCCCACCGGCGTCGAGCCGACAAAGGAGACGCCCGCCACGTCGGGGTGTGTGAGTAGCGCGTCCACCACGCCCTTTGCCCCATTGACCAGGTTGATCACGCCAGGCGGGAATTCCGCCTCGTCCAGCAGTTCGAATATCTGGTTCTGGCTGACCGGGCAGACCTCGGAGGGCTTGACAATGTAGGTGTTGCCACAGGCGACAGCATAGGGCATGAACCAAAACGGCACCATTGCCGGGAAGTTGAAGGGCGCCACGCAGCAGAAAACACCGACCGGCTGGAGGACGCACTCCTCGTCAATGCCGGCGGCGATGTCCTCGGCGTTGTAACCCATCATCAGCGAGGGAACGCCGGCCGCCACCTCGACGTTCTCGATGGCCCGGCGCACCTCGCCCCGCGCCTCATCTATGATTTTGCCATGCTCGATAGTGATGGTGTGGGCCAGGTCCTCGAAATGCTCCTCCATCAACGCCTTGAGGCGGAACATATAGCGCGAGCGCACCACGGCGGGCGTTTCGCGCCATTCCTGGAACGCCTCCTTCGCAGCGACTATGGCCCGATTAACCTCATCGGTCGTCGAAAGAGGGACACGTGCGATCACTTCGTCGGTAGCAGGGTTGTGCACGTCCAGCAATTCACTCGAAGTCGAGGTTACCCATTCGCCGCCGATATAGTTCTTGAGTGTTCCGTAGCGCATGACTTCCTCCCTTATTTCTGGTTCTCGGTACAAAACGCCGTAGGAGGGCTCCAGAGTCCGAAATCGGCGTCAGAGACGCCTCTTACCACAGTTTTGTACCGGAAACTATTTCTAAGCATTGGCGATGTCGGGCGCATATAAATCTTGGGGGGGACGAACGTTGGTTGAGCGCCGCCGTGTGCTCAAAGCACACGGCTGAGCCAAAAAGCCCTGTCGGGCTTATTTTCAGCCCCCGAAGGGGGCTTTTGCCTGTTCAGCCCGGTGCTTTAGCGCCGGGCACGAGACAGTCAGCACTTCCCCCCCAAGTGCTACATGCGCCCGGCGATGTCCGACAGCGCCCGCTCAATAATGTCAAGCCCCTCATCCAGTTGTGCCCGGTTGATGCACAACGGTGGGACGACGAAGAGCAAATGTCCGTTGATGAACGTAAACAGGCCATTCTCACGCAGGAACGCGCCGATTCGGTTCATCTCGGCGCTCTTGCCGCCCCAGGGGGCCAGTGGCTCTTTGGTGGCCCTATCCTTGACCAGTTCGATCACCGAGAACAGCCCGATGTAGCGCACGTCGCCCACCACGGCGTGGCGCGCCTTGATCTCCTCCAGCCGCTGTCCCAGGACTTGCCCCAGCGTAGCGGCGTTCTCGATCAGGCCGTCCTCCTGGTAGACCTGCAACGTGGCAATGGCAGCGGCGCAGGCCAGCGGATGGCCGCTGTAGGTCAGCCCGCACCAGAACATTCTATCCTCGAAGAACTGTGCGATCGGTTCCGAGACGATCACCGCGCCAAGCGGCACGTAGCCGGAGGTGAGGCCCTTGGCGCAGGTGATAATGTCGGGCACGACGCCCCAATGATCCACGGCAAACCACTTTCCCGTGCGCCCAAAGCCGCTCATCACCTCGTCGGAGACGAGCAGGATGCCATACTTGTCGCACATCTCGCGCATGCGCGGCCAATAATCGTCGGGCGGGACGAGCAACCCGTTGGAGCCAGTCACTCCTTCCAGGAAAATCGCCGCGATATTCTGCGCCCCCTCGAAGCGGATGACGTCCTCGACGTGGGTGATGCACTCGCGATGACAGGTCTCGCGCGTCCAGCCGAAATGGCAGCGGTAACAATACGGGTCGAAGACGTGCACGACGCCCGGGATGGCCGGCTCCGCTGGCCAGCGGCGCTGGTCGCCGGTGAGCGCCATCGCGCCGTGGGTGGCGCCGTGGTAGGAGCGGTAGCGGGCGATGATCTTGTGTCGCCCGGTATAAGCGCGGGCGATCTTGATCGCGTTCTCGTTCGCCTCCGCACCGCCCAGGCAGAAGAAGGTCTTCTTGAGATTGCCGGGAGCAAATTGCGCCAGTAACTCGCCCATCCGCCCGCGCGGCTCCGTCGCCAGCGCCGGCTGGACGAAGCAGAGTTGGGCAGCCTGCTCCTGAATGGCGCGCACCACCCTGGGATGCTGGTGGCCGATGTTCAGATTCATCAGTTGGGAGGAAAAGTCAAGGTAGCGTTTGCCATCGGCATCCCAGAAGTAGACGCCTTCACCGCGCACAGCGGCGATGGGGTTGACGGCAGACTGGACGGACCAGGAGAAGAATGTGTACTCCCGATTCAGGCGGACGATCTCCTGCGCACTCAGTGAAGTCATCAGGCCGCTCCTCTCTGGAAATCCGCACGCCTGCCGGCGGTATCAGCGTTTCACCGCCCGCACCACGTCCTCCATCACGTTGAGCGTCTCGTCCACAACGGCGTCGGAGTGGGAGTAGGACATGAACCACGGCTCACGCGGGTCATAGTCGGGCATGACGCCACGTGCATAGGCGGCCTGGATCAGCCGCAGGTAGTAATCATGATCGCTGCGTGTCCAGCCCCGTTGGTCAGTCGGCTTTTCCGCAAGGCCGATGACGAGCGAGAACATGGCCGGGTGGCCGCAGATGGTCGCCGGGATGCCGGCATCGTCGAAGATGCGCTTCAGTCCGGTCTGGAGGCGGCGTCCGCGTTCGGCGATGGTTTCCAGGATCGGCTGGTTCGCCAGCAGTTCCAGCGTCGCGGCCGCTGCAGTCACCCCCACGACGTTACCGGCGTAGGTGCCGCCGCAGGCCACCCCCACACCGACCACTTCCATGATCTCCCGTCTGCCGCCGAACGCCGCCACAGGATAGCCGTTGCCGAGGGCCTTCGCGTAGGTCGCCAGGTCGGGCAACACGCCGTAGACCTCCTGCGCCCCGCCACGCGCGATGCGGAAGCCGGTCTTTACCTCGTCGAAGATGAGCACGATGCCATACTCGCTGCACTTTGCGCGCAACAGTTCCAGCCAGCCCGGCAGCGGCTCGATGGCGGCGCAGTTGCCCAACATTGGCTCGACCAGGATCGCCGCCACCTCGTGCCACGTGCGGCGGACGGTCGCCTCGAGCACTTCAAAGTCGTTGAAAGGCAGCGTGATGATCAGGTCGTGCAGGACCCGGGGGATACCTGAGGTAGAGGGCACCGGGATAGGGCTGCGACGGTTGCCGTACGATTTCGGATCGGTGTAGGTAGAGAAGAGGACATAGTCGCACATGCCATTGTACTGGCCCTCGAATTTGATGATCTTTTCGCGGCCGGTGTAGGCGCGGGCGACGCGCAACGCGTGCATCACCGCCTCGCTGCCGGTGTTGGTGAGGCGCACCATCTCAACCGCCGGGCACATCTCCACGATTTTCTCGGCGACGCTGACTTCCAGCGGCTGGGTGAAGGCGTAGACGACACCGTTCGCCAGCGCCTCCCGCACCCGGGTATCCACCTCGTCGTAGGCATGCCCCAGGATGATCGGCCCGAAGCCCAGCCGGTAATCAATGAAACGATTGCCGTCTATGTCCCACAGGTAAGGCCCCTTTGCCCGTTCGACGAAGAGGGTATCCTCACTCCCCCAGTAGCGGAAGTTGGAACTGACGCCCAAGGGCATCACTTTAGCAGCGCGTGGCCACATGGCCCGGCTTTTTTCATGGTTAAAGTCCATGTCTGCCTCCCTCAATCATTGCTCTCTGCCCCGGCCAGACTTACCGCCTGGGGATAACAATACTTTACACACTGCGGATCGCCACCACACAGGTCGCATGCCAGCGCCCGCTGAGTGGGTAGGTCAAAATACATTGCTCCATAGGGACAGGCCGGCACGCAGGCCGGGTCACCCCCACAGCCATCGCATTTCTGGAGGTCAATGGCCAGGGGTTGCCGCGCTCCGGCGCGTGAGATCGCCCCGCGCGGACAGGTCTCGATGCAGGGGGCCTTGGGGCACGAGAAGCAGGCCATCACCGCGCTCTTGCCCTCCAGCGGGTTGTTGGTGACGCGGATGCGCGCCCTGGTCGGGGCGAACTCGTCGAAATGCGTCGCTGAGCAGATCAATTCGCACAGACGGCAGCCAGTGCATAACTTGCTTGCAAACTTGAGTGGCATCGCTTCCTCCCTCACGTGCTACGCCTTACGTTTCACGTTTCACGCATCATATCGGCCAATCCCAACTCGGCCAACTTTTCCGGCGTCGGGACGCCATCCTCGTCCCAGCCGCGCAGCCGGTAGTATTCGCTCAGCACGGCATCGTATTCCTCGCGTGTGAAATTCTTACCCGCAGTAGCGCCTTCGGGCAACGGGCGGTCGAAGATGGCCGGCGGTGGGATGTCGTCCTTGCGATGAAAGCCCTCGCGCACATTGAAGATGCGGCCCAGGTTCCAGATACGCTCGCCGATCTTGTAGATATCGGCCTCGGTATAGGGCTGGCCGGTGCCGGCGGCAAGCAGTCGCGTGAGCGTAACTCCGTCTATGGCCCAAAAGTCGCAAAAGATACCGGTCCACTTGACGGAATTAAAGTTTTGCAGCGCCATGGTCATCTCGGCCCTGCCCTCCAGCGTGAAGGGGTCTGCGCCGGCGAAGGCATCGTTCGCCACAGTCCAGGCGCGCATGTGGCAGCCGCCCCGGTCGGAGGTACAGTAGGCCAGCGCCATGCCGTAGGAGCCGCGCGGATCGTAGGCCGGGAACTCCAGCCCTTTGTTTTCCATCACCAGATGGCCTGCGCCATACTTCTGAGCGATGTAGCGTGCTCCTCTGGAGAGTTCCTCCCCTACCCCACGCCGGTAAGCGATGCTCTCGGTCGCTTCCAGGAATTCTTCCGCATCACCAAAGTGGACGCCGAAATCATGGATGCCCTCCTGCGCCATCAACATTGCCAGGCCCAGCACATTGCCGGTGGAGATGGTATCCAGGCCCAGGTTGTCGCAGAGCCGGTTGAAGGCCGTGACGGTGTCCAGGTCATCCATCGCGCAGTTCGAGCCACCCATGCCCAGCGTCTCGTACTCCGGCCCCTCCATGGGACCGGCGGCGCTATGGGTAAACTGGCCACAGGCCAGTGGGCAGGTCGCGCAGGCGCGGCTGGCGCGTTTGCGCTCCTGAAGCGCGTCTGAGTTGATCATCCCGGCCCTCTCGAAGACGCCCTGGCTAAAGCCGCGCGTGGGCAGCAGCCCCGCGCCCTGCGAGAGGCCGACGATCATTGGAGTGCCTGTGGCGTTGGCCCAAAGGTTGGCCTCGGTCAGCAGATTGGTGCGAAGTATTTCCTCATACAATGCCAGAAACGCGCGCATATCCGGCACATGCACCGCTCCTGTGCCATGCACCCCGACGGCCTTGAGGTTCTTGCTGCCAAAGACCGCCCCAACCCCGCCACGCCCGGCCTGGCGATACGCCTCCGAGGTCAGGCAGGCGAAGGGCACCAGGTTCTCCCCGGCCGGCCCGATCGCGAGCGTGATGAGGTCATTATCACCGGCCTGCGCTTTCATCCATGCATCCGTCTCCCAGATACCCCGGCCCCACATCGCTGTGGCATCGCGCAGTTCCACCCGCTCGTCCTGGATCAGCAGCGCCGTTGGCTGCGGCGCCTTTCCGGTGATGATGACGCCGTCATAGCCGGCCAGTTTGAGCTGCAGTGCAAACGCTCCACCGACATAGGAATCGAGGATTGTGCCGGTGGCAGGGGAGCGGGTGCAGACGACCGTGCGGGCGGTGGTGGCCACGCACGTGCCTGCCAGCGCCCCCGTGAAGATGACGATGGCGTTGGCGGGAGAGAGGGGATCGGTGTGAGGAGGAAGCAGATCAAAAAGGTAGCGGAAACCCAGTCCTTTGCCGCCGATCAAGTCCCGCGTCCAGGTTTCGTTGAGCGGCTCGGTGAGGATCGTACCATTGGCAAGGTCAACACGCAAGACCTTGCCGGCGTAGCAGGTTGTTTGTGTCATACGCGACCTCCATCTTGATTAGTGAATAGGGAGCAGTTTTCTTGCTCTCATACCCAGTCCGATACTTCGTTGTACCATCGCTTTTTGGGGCCCACTTTGGCCCGGCGTCTCCATTTCCCGGATTTGGGAGCGGTCTCGATGGCCTGAAACAGATGGTCGGCCTGGGTTATGATCCGCGCCCGCTGCTCGTCGCTCAGCGCTGCCACGCCGGTCAGCGCCGCCTTGACCCGCTCCAGGTTGGTCGTCGCGGTGTAGTAGAAACCCCAATCATCGGCCAGCAGTCCGGCGACGTACCCGGCATTGATCCCTGCGTCATCACTCATACCGATCGGGGCGGCCAGCAACAAGAGCATCGTGTCTTTGAGGTCCTTGTCGTTGATGTGGACGATCTGCAGTTTTTGCAGCAGCAGGTCAGTCAGCGAGACGCAATGTGGGTGCAGTTCCAACCGTCCTTT
Organism: Anaerolineae bacterium; assembly: GCA_034432855.1. Classification (GTDB taxonomy): domain Bacteria; phylum Chloroflexota; class Anaerolineae; order B4-G1; family B4-G1; genus DAOUBA01. Next base: position 10,912 of record DAOUBA010000147.1, read on the forward strand.
GTAACTGATGCGGTGATTCATGTCGAGCTGATCGTAGAATACGTCAATCATAGGGATACGGTCGCCAAAGTAGATGTGACGGGTCTGCCCGAAGAGCATCATCATGCGCGGATCATAACTGTAGCCCTGAGCCTCGAAGAAAGCGACCAGTCTTCCCCTGTGCTTGCCGTACGCGGCATAGTCAATGTCGGTGAAGACGCGCTCGCCCAGCCGCTCCATGCGCCGGTATAGCTCCACATAGTTGGGGAAGTAGAAGTGGAGCGCGATCGGCCCCATCATCCGCAAGATCAGGCCCTGCTTCCACGCCTCGTCAATCAACCGACGCGCCTCTTCCAGGTAGGTTTCCGGGCTGGGGTATTCCTCCAGGGGAATGTCTTTTGGTAAACGGAATTTTCTCTCAGCGACCATTTTCACCCCGACGTGAAGATATAGTCCTTGAGTTTCCCCTTCTGCAGGATCAGCACCACACCTTTCAGGATGCCTTCGGAATACTCGCTGCCGGGGTTGATGATCGTCGTGCGCCTGATCTTCTGTACTCCGCGCGACTCGTGGATGTGGCCGTGCAGCCCCAGGAGCGGCTGGTACTTCTCGATCATCTTCGCCACCGCGCGGCTGCCCACGTGGACGCGGCGGTCGGCTGCCTGCACCAGGTCCTTCGTCAACTCAGGCGCCAGGTCAAGCGCGTAGCCGTAGGGCGGGGCGTGAAAGTTGAAAATAGAAGTGGACACATTCTGGATTCGACCGATCAGCGACTCCAGCATCGGCTCAAGTTCCTCGTCCGGCTTCTCGCGCGGCGTCTCCCATGGCGTCGGGTTCGTCCAGGCGAACGTCGCCATCTCATGCTCACCGACCATCACCACCCGGTCATTGCAGTTGACGATCACATCTGAGCCTTCGATCACTTCGTCTACTTCGAGATGATCGTCGTTGCCAGGCGACATGTAGACCTTGTACGGGGTGCCGGCCAACCGTTCGTCGGCCAGGGCGATCCATTCCCTCAGCCGGTCGAGCATCAATCGCTTGAACAGGGCCTCCTGAGCCGCCCGATCGGCCTTCAGTTCGGCGAACTGCTCAGGAGTCAGATGGGTCCAGTAGTACCCGATGTTCTCGATGGTTTTCTTGAGTCTTTCCAACTCCTCCGGGATGTCCACTATGACATGGCGCCCCATGAACGTGGTTTCCCATCCCTCACCCACCCGCTCCACCAGCGGGATCAGCATCTTGCCGGTCAAGTCGCCCAGCAGAATGCCGACGTCTACATTGTAGACTTTCAAGGCATTCAGGAATTTGCGGTAGCAGATGTTGGAGCCGTGGATATCGGTGACGAAAAAAATTCTCATCGCGACTCCCCCCTACTCTCCGCTCCCTGCTCCTCTTACTCAGGCGGCAACTCACCGTAGGCCATGCTGACGTCAATACCGACCCGTTTATTCCGCGCGACCCAGAAGTAGTACCAGGCGATGCCCAGTCCCCAGATGATGACGTAAAAGATCAGGGAGGCAATGGTCAACTCCTCCAGGCCGGGCATGACGATGAAGAAATAGAACAGGATCGCCAGGTAGATCAGGTTGACAATCCCGCCGATGGTGACAACCGGGATGTTCGCGATCTTCCAGTGGCTGTACGGCGAGGCCTCCCAGATATGGCGCGCTTTCTTCACGAATGGGAAGATGGTCGCGGCCAACGCGGTCACGCCGAACACAGAGACAATCTCCAGGCCGGTCACGGAGAGGCCGCTCATCTGCTCCTGCCACACCGCGTAGAGCGCGATACCGATCTCACCCAGGATGAAACAGAGGATGTGGTTCTTGACCGGCGTGGCCCAGCGCGGATTAATATCGGTGAACCACTTGGGCCCGATGCGATCCATGCCCCAGGCGAAGAGGATGCGCGGGAATGCCAGATAGGAGAGCGCTACCCACCAAAAGTTGAATAAGACGAACGAAAGGGCCATCAGGAACAAGAGTATGGGACTGCGGGTGACGACGGCGGCCAGCCCGACGAAATGCGGTGCCCATGGCATGGTATATCCGGCCAACTCGCCGCCCAGCGTTTCGTCCACGAAGGCCGCCGCGCTGAGGAACTGGAAGCCGACCGTGCGGTACAGGACAATGGACAGCCAGAGCATAAAGAAAGCCGGCACGAGGATGGCGAACAGGTTGCCCAGGATGATGGATTTGTCGGGTCGCTTGACTTCACCGGCGATGAAGGTGATGCAGTAGCTGTAGGCAAACAGCCACGAACCGGCCACCATCACGCCCAGCGTATCGAACCAGTTCCAGGTGACCGGCAGCGTCTTGCCGGCTGCCTCCATCTCGGCCTGCGCGGCAACCAGGAATTGGTCGTAACTTAACGACCCATATTCAGCCGCCAGGTCGTTCCACGCCCGGACGAACGCTTCGCGCGAGGTGAAGGTGAAGACCAGCAGGATGACGAGCGCGCCCAGGATACCCAATGCCATAACGACTTTCTGGGCTTGGGCGAAAACCTTGATCCCGAAGACAAGGAAGAAGAGCGCGATCAGGTTCACCAGGCTGGCGATCAGGAACAGAGCCAACGGTTGGGAGAGGAAATCGGCGACTTGCGGCATGCCGAGGAACTGGAATAACATCACCAGGCCCGGATCCACCGTCCAGGGGGCCAGGACGTAGATCCACATAATCCAGACGAAAGCATTGCCGAAACTTTCCGCAATGCCGATCAGGGGACTGAGAATACGGGAGTTATAGATGTACTCACCGCCGCTGCGGGGCATACTGCCGCCCAAGATACCCCACACCAGCGAGAAGCCAATGCCACACATAACAGCAGACAGAATGGTGGCGATGATCAGATTGCCACCGGTGTAGACCGAAAGCCCCAGGCTGATCATCACCCACATACTGGGCGTCAGGCCCTGGTTCATGAACCCGACCCCAAACGCATCGAGCAGCGAAAGGCCGCGCACCAGCCCGCTGGCCTTCCTGGCAAACACTTTTTCTTCGGCCATTTTCCTCCTCCTATTTAGCTATACTTGGGCCATTGAGGGCTCGTGTCACACTGGCGAGGTTTATCAATCCATCTCATTCCTCCTCACTCTCCACAGCACATACGGAACTGGGAATATCCCAGTCGTAAACGTCCTTCAGGATCAGCGGCACCAGGATCGTGCTTGTCTTCCTGACTCCCGGCACATTGCCGACGACTTCGGTCACGAAGTGGTAGAGTTCCTCGTTATCGCGGGCACAGACCTGGATGCTCAGGTCCCGATCGCCTGTTGAGCAGGCAACATAACTCACCTGTTCAAACTCGGCCATCTTGTGGGCCACTTCGAGCACATGCCCGGGCTCGATTTCCAGCCAGACATCGGCCGTAACGGGGAAACCGATGGCTTTGGGGTTCACGATGGCGCTGACGCGGATGACGCCGGACTGGATCAACCGGTCAATGCGCCGGCTGACAGCCCGTTCGGAGACGTTGCCTATACGTCGCGCGATCTCGGCGCCGGACATGCGGCCATCCTCGATCAGGAGATGCACAATCGCGCGATCAAGCGGGTCAATTCTGCGGCTCATTGTACGGGGAAAGAAAAGTGTTACCCTTTTGTACAGTCATTATACGCAATATGTCCGAAAAAGTCAAGTTTTGTCAGATTACTGTCTATTTTGGACATAAGCCGCTCCATCGTGCCGGCACCTGGCATGGCAGAAGCGGGCTGAACGTGCTCTGGCGGGTTGAGTGTTGGGCTATTTGGTGTTATCATTGGACCGGCAGTGCCGTTGCCGGTGGAGGAGCGAGAGACGGAGGTCGTCACCGTTCTGGCCGATTGGCAGAATGTGGAAAGCGCTGCCTACGGCACTGGCGCTGCCCGCGCAACCTGCGATGCACAGGAGTTCCTACGTGGCGCACTCCGTTGACCTGAACTATTGCCCCGTCTGCGGCCACCCGCTCGAGGACCGTGAGGCCTTCGGGCGGATGCGGCGCGCCTGCCCGGCCTGCAATCGCATCATCTTCCGCGATCTCAAGGTCGCCGCTGGGGTGCTGGTCGAGCACGAAGGTAAGGTGCTCCTGGTGCGCCGGAGTGGGGGCTTGCGCCAGGGGCTGTGGAGTTTCCCCGCCGGCTTTGTCGAGTGCGACGAACATCCCGCCGAGACTGCCGTGCGCGAGTGCCGCGAGGAAACCGGACTGGAAGTGGAACTCACCGGCATCCTCGACGTCATCGGGCCGGAGCCGGAAGGCGTGGCCAACATCGTCATCGTCTATCGGGCGCGCATCGTGGGCGGCGCACTGCGGGCCGGCGACGACGCCGACCAGGTAGCCTTCTTCGCGCCCGGGGAACTACCTCCGCTGGCCTTTCGCGCCACCGAGACCGCTCTCGGCAAGTGGCACGATTCCCAACTGCGCTATCTCTAGGCCCGCCGGCACGTCGTGCGCGTGAAATCCACAACCGCTGAGCCTGATCTCGCGCCCCAATTGCTCCCGCGAGTTATTGAACAGGATATGCAACAGATTGGTCCCACCGAGGAAGGAGACGCCTATCAAGTCGGCCCGACCGCGCAGGACGAGGCCTTCGAACTCGGCCCAGCCGACAAAGACGGTGTTATGGATCACGACGCGCCCGTCGTTCTGAATGCCCCGCCCGTGAAAGTCACCTTCAAAGATGCAATCCTCGATCAACAAGGAGGAATAGAAATAGGCCTGCGCAAAGTGAGCGGCGGCGATGCGACAGCCGACCAGTTCTATCATCTCATAGAACGTGCGCGCCTCCAGGTCAATCTCATCCAGAAGGCAATTGTGCAAGATGATCGGCTGGTAGATGCCGCGCATATCCTCGCCGCAAAGCCAGCGACCCATAACCAACGGGTCGAGATCGAGTAAGCCCTCTACCCGCGCGTCTTGAATTGGCTCACCGATGCTCAGGTGTTCGAGCACCTGGGTAGGTGACATCACCTCGTACTGGTCTGCCCTTTCCATCTCCGGTAGAAGTATACAACAAGATGTGATTTCCGCACGCGCCGCCTCCACCGGGCTCATAGGCCTGGCTGCCCACTTGACAGATCGCTCCACCTGGGGTATCCTTTTGCCCGCTATGCCCGCACGACCTCGTCTCTCTCCCCGTTCCACATCCGGGCTCGGGATGACGCGGCAGGCACTTTGTGCGCCGATGCTGGCCGTCATCCTGAGCCTGCTTTTCGTTCGGCCAGTGTGGAGCGGGTGGGAGGTCCCTCAGACGGTCGAGCCGACCCCCAACCTTCACTCGTCGTCCAGGCAGTCGGCCGCTGCGAGCCCCACTCCCACGCCGGCAGCCCTGGAGGAGCAGGTGCGAGTGCCCATTCTGATGTACCACTACGTCTCCGAACTCCCGCCTGACCCTGACCGCTACCGCCGTGACCTCACCGTCTTGCCGGAGAATTTTGCCGCCCAACTCCGTTATCTGGATGACGCCGGCTACCACACCATCACCCTGGCCGACCTGTACCTGTATTGGACGCAGGGCTATCCCTTGCCGGAGAAACCGATCGTCCTCACCTTCGACGATGGCTACCGCGACGCCTACGAGATCGTGTTTCCCATGTTGCTCGAATATGGCTTCACCGGCACCTTCTTTGTGCTCGCCACTCCCGCCCACTTTGAGCAGCCGGAGTACCTGACCTGGGCGCAGATGAAGGAGATGTCGGATGCGGGGATGGACATCCAGGCTCACGGACGGGATCACGTGGACTTGCGTGAGCAGTCCTACGATTACCTCGTCTACCAGATCGTGGGCATCCAGGAAGCAATCCAGTACCACACCGGTCGGCTGCCGCGTTTCTTCTGCTACCCCTCGGGCCGGTACGATGCCAGCGCGATCGCCGTCCTCGAGGCGGCCGGCTACTGGGGCGCGGTGACGACCCGGTGGGGAAACAGCGAGACCTTCGCCGAGCGCTACGAGATGCCGCGCATCCGCATCCGGGGCAGCGACACGCTGCAGAGTTTCATCGAGAAGTTGGAGGATTAGCCGATTTGACATTCCTCTACGACGTGATAGAATACACGTGTACGTACATTTTGGAGACACCGCCCCTTTCACCGTGCGGGCTGCGAAGCCGAACCGCCTTTGACAGACTGGCCTTTGCATGAGGTAGGCAGGGTAGGACAAGACGATTCGCCAATCCGTCCGATGTCAATACAGGTTGTGGACCGGCATTGCCCGCACCAGTGCAGGTGATGCCGGTTTCCTTGCCGGAGGGCGGTGTCCGACGAGGAGCAGCCTGGTTTATGGATATGAACACCCCAACCGACCCAAGCCCGATCGAACAGACGCCTGCCGAGCCGGATCTGGGCGAATACCTGACTCAGCAGTATGGCTATCAGGCGCCACGTTACGGGGACATCCGCACGGGCGTCGTGGTAGAGATCAACGACCAGGGCGTCGTCATGGACGTTGGCTTCAAGCGCGAGGGCTTTGTCCCTGCCGAAGACCTGACCCACCTCGATGCGGCGACCTGTGCGCAGGTTCAGGTGGGCGCCGCGATCCCGGTGTTCGTAGTGCGTGCAGAGGACAGAGAGGGTCGGCCTGTCCTCTCGATCTACCAGGCTCACCTGTACGAAGATTGGCTCAAGGCCGAGGAGATGATGGCCAGCGGCGCACTGTACGAAGGTGAGATTGCCGGCTATAACCGCGGCGGCCTCATCGTCAAGTTCGGCAAGATCCGCGGTTTCGTCCCCGCCTCGCAGATCGTGGGGCTGCCCAGACGGATGAAGGAAGAGCAGCGTCAGCAACGGCTGGCAGCCATGGTCGGGCAGAAAACGGGGTTCAAGGTCATCGAAGTGGATCGCCAGCGTCGCCGCCTGATCTTTTCCCAGCGGCGGGCGCAGCGCGCCTGGCAGGAACTGCAACGCGAGCGCGTGATCGCCGGGCTGAACGAAGGCGAGATACGGCATGGCAGGGTGAGCAGCATCACCGATTTCGGCGCATTCGTGGATCTGGGCGGGGCCGATGGCCTGATCCACGTCTCGGAACTCTCGTGGGGGCGTGTGGATAACCCCCGGCAAGTGCTCAAGGTTGGCGATGAGGTGGATGCCTACGTCCTCAGCGTGGACCGGGAGCACAAGCGCATCGCACTCAGTCTCAAGAAACTACAGCCCGATCCCTGGACGTTGGTAGATGAACACTATCACGAAAACCAGTTGGTTGAAGGCCGCGTCACGCGTGTGCTTGATTTCGGCGCGTTCGTCGAACTGGACCTGGGGGTCGAGGGGTTGTTGCACGCCCGGGAGATGCTCGGCACGCCGGAACTCAGGCCTGCCGAGATCGTGCATCCCGGCGAGACGTTGCTGGTGAAGGTCGTCCGCATAGATAGCAAGAGGAAGCGGCTCGACCTGAGCGCCCGCCAGGTAAAGCAGGCTGAATGGGAGCGTTGGATGGCGGAACGCCAGGGACTGGTGCCTGTCGAGGCAGCACAGGTTGCCACGCCTGAACCCAAAGGGCCGCCCGTTGAGACAGAGCCAGTCGCTACGCTTGAGCCCGAAGCGGCATCCATCGAGACAGGACAGGACGTTGCGCCTGAGCCCGAAGAGCCGTCGGCCGAGACCGACACGACGGAAGCGGAAACACTGCCGTCTGCTGATCTGCCTGTTGCTGCAGCGGTCGTCAAGGTGGAGGGCGCTTCCTGATGCCAGCAGGGGCGTTGTGGCCGGCCTGAAGGGGAAGAGCACAGATGGGTAAGAAAGAGGAAAAGATAGACGTCGAAGGTACGGTCGTCGAGGCGCTGCCGGGCACCCAGTTCCGCGTGCGGTTGGATAGCGGCCACGAGGTCCTGGCTTACCTCTCCGGCAAAATGCGCAAGTACTACATCCGCATCCTGCTCGGCGACCGGGTGCGGGTGGAACTTTCCCCTTACGATCTCTCTCGTGGGCGCATCGTCTACCGGCACAAGCGGCCTAGTGAAGTTGAGGAGGAATGATTCCAGAGCCCGTCTTTCCCCAGAAGACGGGCTCTTTACTGTGCCAGCCGGGCCAACAGACAGACCCAATCTTCGATGCGCCGCTGCTCTGCCAGAGTTAGCCCTTCCCGCTCCAATGTCTCGATGACCTCTTTCTCCTGGCCGTCGAGGATGCCGGTGGCAATCAGAGTGCCCCCAGGACGTACCCGCTTCGCCAGTCCTTCCCGTGCCATCTCCACGATAACCGCGGCCAGGATGTTGGCTGCCACCAGGTCGTAACTCCCTTCTGCTTCGGCGAGGGAACCGTGAATCACGCACACGGTCTCCTGAACGCCGTTGGCAACCACATTCTCTTGCGCCGTCTTGACCGCGATGGGGTCGTTATCCACTGCCAGCACACGTCCGGCGCCCAGCCTGGCCGCCGCGATCGCCAGGATTCCGGAGCCGCTGCCCAGGTCAAGCACGTGCGTCCCCGGCTTCGCCAACTCCTCCAGTACCATCAGGCACATCTGCGTCGTGGGGTGCAAGCCGGTGCCGAACGCCATGCCGGGGTCCAGCTGGATGACGATGTCGCCGGGCGCAGGGGCATATTCCAACCACGAGGGCCGGATAACGAGGTGTTGACCGATGTGCATCACGGTCAGTCGTTCCTTCCACGTCTCCGCCCAATCCTCCTCGGCGAGGGTGCGGAAGGCAGGGGCAGGGATAGGCCGGATCTGTCCCATGTGCCAGAGTGCTTCCTCGACTTGACGTTTCTTGGTCGGGAGATCGTCATCGGCCGGCAGGTAGGCACGCACGATAACCGGGCCCGCGTTCCATCCGTCAGGCCCGGCTTCGATGGCGATCCCGCGCGGGGCGTAGTACGAGAGCACTCCGGCTATTGCCTCGGCGATTTCACCTTCTACAGTGAGGCTGATTTCGAGCCACTCCATAGCCCCTACAGGCCGAACAACTCTCTCAATTCGTCCGCAAAACTGCGCTTCTCCTGCCAGACCGTCTCCGGCTCCAGCGTCTGGCCCAGTTCCTGGAGCAAGCGCTTCTGTTCGCGTGAGAGTTTGGTCGGAACGGCGACGCGTACCACCACCAGTTGGTCGCCGCGGCCGTTTCGCTGCAGGTGGGGCACTCCCTTGCCCTTGAGCCGCAATACGGTATCGCTTTGCGTCCCCGGAGGAATGGAGATGGTCTCTTCCCCCTCCAGAGTGGGCACCGTCACATCGGCTCCCAATGCTGCCTGAGCAACGTTGATCTGCAAGGCCACGAGGACATCGTCGCCGCGCCGCTCGAAGATGGGGTGTGGTTCGACGTCAAGGACGACGTACAGGTTGCCCGGCGAGCCACCCCGCTCGCCCATCTCCCCCTCGCCGCTCAAACGGATCTGCGTGCCGTGATCCACGCCGGGAGGGATGGTGACGGAAAGGCGACGGGTGGTATAGACCCGCCCCTCACCGCGACACTTTTTGCAGGGGATGGGGATCGTCTGCCCCTCGCCCCGGCAGGTGGGACAAGAGGTGACGCTGACGAAGGAGCCCAGGATCGAGCGTTGCACCCGCCGCACCTGGCCGGTGCCGTTGCACTCCGAGCAGCGTACCGGCGTGGTGCCCGGCTCGGCGCGGCTGCCCTTGCACTCCGGGCAGACCTCGTAGCGTGTGACCTCGATCTCTTTCTCGCAGCCAAAGACCGCTTCCTCGAAGGTCAGGCGCAGGTCGTAACGCAGGTCTGCCCCGCGCCTGGGGCCACGACGCGTCGAGGTGCGGAAGCCGAAACTCTGCCCAAAGACCTCCTCGAAGATCTCGAACGGGTCGCGGAAGCCAAAGTCGAAGCCAAAGCCCCCTACGCCTGGCCCGATGTGCCCGAAGCGATCGTATGTGGCTCGCTTGTCCGGATCGGAGAGTACTTCGTAAGCCTCGTTGATCTCCTTGAAGCGGGCTTCGGCGTCTGGCAGGTCGCTGACGTCAGGATGATACTGGCGCGCCAGTTTGCGGTAGGCCTTCTTGATCTCTTCCGGCGCTGCCGACCGGCTGACGCCTAGTACGTCATAGTAATCGCGTTTCGATGACATAGCAGGAAGAAAGATGCAAGAGACAAGATGCAGGAAGCAAGATGCACGACACCAACGATTTTTGCATCTTGCCTCTTGCTTCCTTTACGCTTCGTGGAACTCGCCTTCGACGACCTCTTCACCACCTGTGGGAGGCTCCTCCCCTGGAGGAGGCGGGGTGCCGGGGCCGGCCCCCTGGTACATCGCGGCCCCTACCTGCTGCAAGACCTGGCTCAACTCGTCCGTGCGGCGACGGATGGCGGCAACATCGCTCCCCTCCATCGCCCTCCTGAGCGCCTCGATCTTGGCACTCACTTCAGAGCGGAGGTGGCCCGGCACTTTATCTCCCTGCTCACGCAAAAGTTTCTCGGCGGCATAGACCGCGTTATCGGCGATGTTACGCGCCTCTACCTCCTCCTTCTTCTTCTGGTCTTGCTCGCGGAACTGCTCGGCTTCGCGCACCATGCGCTCGACCTCGTCTTCGGCGAGGCCGCTGGAGGGAATGATCTGCATGGATTGCTCGCGCCCGGTGGCTTTGTCCTTGGCCGAGACGTTGAGGATGCCGTTGGCGTCAATGTCGAAGGTGACCTCGATCTGCGGGACACCGCGCGGCGCGGGCGGGATGCCGTCGAGAATAAAACGCCCCAGACTCTTGTTGTCATAGGCCATGGGGCGCTCGCCCTGCACGACGTGGATCTCTACCTCCGTCTGGCCGTCGGTGGCGGTGGAAAAGATCTGGCTCTTGCGCGTCGGGATGGTGGTGTTGCGCTCGATGAGCGGGGTCGCCACATGGCCCAGCGTCTCGATGCTCAGCGTGAGCGGGGTCACGTCCAGGAGCAGGATGTCCTTGACCTCGCCTCCGAGGACGGCGGCCTGGATCGCTGCGCCCAGCCCCACGACTTCGTCGGGGTTGACGCCCTTGTGAGGCTCCTTACCGAAGAACTCGGCCACCTTCTTCTGAACGGCGGGCATCCGCGTCATGCCGCCCACCAGGATAACCTCATCAATCTCGGAGGGTTTGAGTTTGGCATCGGCCAGCGCCTGCCTGCAGGGCCCGATGGTGCGCTCGATCAGGTCCTCGGTCAGTTGCTCCAGTTTGGCGCGGGTGAGTCTCATCTGCAGGTGCTTGGGGCCAGAAGCGTCGGCAGTGATGAAAGGTAGGTTGATCTCGGTCTCCATCACGGTGGAGAGTTCGATCTTGGCCTTCTCGCAGGCCTCGCGCAGCCGCTGGAGCGCCTGACGGTCGTCGCGCAGGTCAATGCCCTGGTCCTTCTTGAACTCGTCGGCCACGTAGTCAATGATCCGGCGGTCCCAGTCATCGCCGCCCAGGAAAGTGTCGCCGTTGGTGGCGCGCACCTCAAAGACGCCCTCGCCGACGTCGAGGATGGAGATGTCGAACGTGCCGCCGCCCAGGTCGAAGACGGCGATGGTCTCATCCTTCTTTCTGTCGAGGCCGTAGGCCAGGCTGGAGGCCGTCGGCTCGTTGATGATGCGCAACACTTCGAGACCGGCGATGCGACCGGCGTCTTTGGTTGCCTGGCGCTGGCTGTCGTTGAAGTAGGCGGGGACGGTGATGACTGCCTGGGTGATCGGCTCGCCCAGGTAGGCCTCGGTGTCGGTCTTGATCTTTTGCAGGATCATGGCCGAGATCTCTGGCGGGCTGTATTCCTTGCCGCCCATCCAGACGCGCACATCACCGTTAGGCGCTGCGGTGACCTTGTAGGGGACGAGTTTGATCGCCCGCTGCACCTCAGGATCGTCGAACTTGCGGCCCATGAAACGCTTGATCGAAAAGATGGTGTTCTCGGGGTTGACGACGGCCTGACGTTTGGCGACCTGCCCGACCATGCGTTCTCCTGTGCTGGGGTTGATTGCCACGACCGAAGGCACCAATCGCCCGCCTTCGGCGCTGGGGATGACGGTGGGCTCGCCGCCCAACATGATCCCACAGACAGAGTTCGTCGTACCCAAATCAATGCCGATGATTTTGCCCATTGTTTACTCCTTTGCGATACCTACCTCCGGGGCCTTGGCCACGCGCACCATCGCGGGGCGCAGCACCCGCTCGCCCATCATATACCCCCGCTGCACTTCGCTGATGATTTGGCCGTCCTCGTAGCCGGTGACTTCTTCGTACGTGACCGCTTCGTGATACAGCGGATCGAACGTTTTGCCGGCGGTCTCGATGGGCTTGACCCCCTCGGATTCCAGGACTGCATCCAGTTTATGCTTGATCAGCAGGATGCCCTCGCACCAACTGAGCCGGCTCAGGTTATCCGGCAGGGTGGCGATGGCCCGCTCAAAGTCGTCCATTACCGGCAGCAGTTTGCGCAGCAGGCCCATGCTGGCGAATTGCACCATCTGCGTGCGTTCGGCCTCTTGTCGCTTCCTGTAATTCGAGAACTCGGCCTGCGCCCGCTGCCAGCCATCGAGATACTCGGCGGCTTGGGCTTTCGCCTGCTCCAACTCCTTCTGTAGACGTTCCAATTCCTCTTTTTCCGCTTCTGCCTTTGCTTCTTCTGCCTTCGCTTGCTCTACTTGCTCCTCTTGTCGTTCTTCGATGCTCTCCGTAGTTGCGGTTTTCTTCTTCGGTGACACCTCAACCTCCTCATCAAGCCACGTTGATTATTCGGCGTACATTTCATACACCAGGTCCGAGAGCAACCCGGCGACGAAGCGCACGGTAGAGATGGCGCGGCCATAGAGCATGCGGGTGGGGCCCACCACGCCCAGCGCCCCGGTGACATAGTCAGGGACGCCATAGCGCGCCAGCACCAGACTGCAGGCACGCAGTTCGTCCCAACGCCCTTCACCGCCGATGAGCACGCGCACGCTACCAATCTCTGGACTGAGGGCATCGGCCAGCACCGCTTCGAGGAAACTGTGCTCTTCCATCACTCGCACCAGCCCCTGCGCCTTGTCTCCCTCGGCGAACTCGGGCTCTTGCAGTACTTCGCTCAATCCATCGCGGTAGACAGCCTCGGCCTGGCGCTCGTCGGCGCGGTTCATGATTTCGACCACGATGTGGGCAATATCGGCCTCGAACGACGGCAGGCCGCCAATACGCGCCTCGATCTCGGCGGCGCTCAGCCCGGCGCATACCTGGTTGAGCCGGTCACTGGCCTCGCTCAATGCCGCCTGGTCGAGCGGCTGGGCCAGGGTCAGCACCTGCTGCTTGACCATGCCTCCAACCAGGACGAGGATCAGCAAGACCGTCCGGCCCTGGGTCGAGATGAGTTGCAGATGCTTGTAGTGCGATTGGTACGCCTGAGGGGCGGTGACCAGAGCGGCGCTGCGAGCCGTGCGCGCCAGGACGGAGGCCGCCAGCGGCATCCATTGTTCCATGTCCTGGCGTGCCTGATGGAACTGATGTGCAATAGTCAGGCGTTCCTGCACGGGCAGTTCCACTTCACCCAACAGCCGCTCGACGAAGTGGCGATAGCCTTTGTGGGTGGGCACACGCCCGGCCGAGGTATGCGGGTGGGTCAAGTAGCCCAATTCCTCCAGGCGAGCCAGTTCATTACGCACAGTGGCCGGACTCACCTGGAGGCCGTAGTGCTCGACCAGCGCGCGGGAGCCTACGGGAGCAGCGGACTTGACGTACTCCCGCATCACCAGGCTCAGGATCATCTGCTGGCGTGGCGTCAGTTCTTCTTCCATCCCACCTGCCTCTTAGCACTCTCGCTTATCGAGTGCTAAATCACGGTCTAAAATCATACCACAGGGCAAACGATCTGTCAAACAAGCCGCTGCTTGATCCAATTGCCGGGCCCAGTAGATGAAGAAAGCCGGCGATTACCCACATATTTTGCCCATTAACAATTTACCCCTTCACTCTCCACCCGCGGGATGGTTCTCCGAGAGACAAGAGCCAGGGCATACCCTATCCACGCTTGTCAAACATCGGCGTTTGGGGTATGCTTCGAGGGTGAAACGATGTCGCCGATTCCTGTGATCGCCTTTGTGGGCCGCTCGAAAAGCGGCAAGACCACGCTGCTGGAGAAATTGATCCGCGAACTTGCACGGCGCGGGTATCATGTCGCTGCCGTCAAGCACACCGCTCACCCCATTGAACCCGACGCGCCGGGGAAGGACACCTACCGCTTCGTACAGGCCGGCGCCGTTGAGGCCATCCTGGCTGCGCCGGAGATGACGCTGGAAGAAGCACTGGCCGGCGTGCGGGACGTTGACCTCGTGTTGGTCGAGGGCTACAAGCGGGCGGACGTGCCCAAGATCGAGGTGAGCAGGGGGCAGGAAGCAGGAAGCAAGATGCAAGATGCGGGAGGTTTGGTGTGCGCAGAAGATGAAAGATTGTTAGCCATAGTCTCTGACCGGCGGTTCGACGTGGATGTGCCGCAGTTTGATGTGCACGATGTGGTGCGGCTGGCCGATTGGATTGAGGAGCGGTTTTTGGGGCGAATCAGCAAGTTGGCGAAGTAGCGGGGCGGCAGGTCGGCAAATCAGAGGCGGATGGGATGTGCATCAATCGCAAGGAATGGCGCTGGGTACTTTGGCTAACGCTGGCACTGGTGATCGCCAGTTGTGTGCCCTATCTCATCGCCTGGGCTGTGACGCCACAGGGCGCGCATTTCACCGGCATTCTCTTCAACCCGCAGGACGGCCATTCGTATCTCGCCAAGATGCGCCAGGGGCTTGCCGGATCGTGGTTGCTCCGCCTGCCCCATACGCCGGAGCCGCAGCGGGGCGCGCCGGTGTATCTCTTTTATCTGCTGCTGGGGCACATCGCGCGCTGGACGGGCTCATCGCTTATCCCGATGTACCACGCAGCGCGGGTGCTGGGCGGCGCGCTGATGCTGGTGACGCTCTACGCGTTAGCCTCACATCTGAGCACGGATGTCGGTGAGCGCCGGGCGATGTTCCTTCTGGCAGCGGTAGGGTCAGGTATGGGGTGGCTGGCAGGATCGTTGGGCCTGATGACAGCCGACTTGTGGGTGCCGGAAGCATTCCCCATCTATGCGCTGCTGGCAAATGCACACTTTCCGCTGGCGACCGGATTGATGGCTGGTATTGCGTATTGCGTATTGCGTGTTACGTATGGCGGTAGGCGTTCTGGGCTGTGGGGATTGGGCATAACCATCCTGGCCGCGACGTTGGGCGTGGTGCAGCCATTCGGGCTGGTCTCTGTGTTCGGCGGGGTAGGGGTGATGCTGGTAGCGCAGGCTGTGCGCGAGCGGCGAATGCCGTGGCGGGGGACTTTCTGGACTGTGACGGCCATAGCGGCGGCGCTTCCATATCCACTATACATGCAATGGGCGCTGAACCGCGATCCGGTGTTGGCGGTGTGGAATGCTCAGAATGTGACCCCCTCTCCGCCGCTGTGGGATTGGACGCTGAGTTACGGGCTGGTGCTGGTGCTGGCCGTGTTGGGAAGCGTCGTCGCAGCGCGGCGCGGCGCCGGCGGCTGGTTGCTCCTGGGCTGGGGCGCCGCGACGCTGGTGGGGATGTATCTGCCGTTGCCCTTGCAGCGCCGCCTGAGCCTGGGGTTGGGTGTGCCACTGGGATTGCTGGCGGGCCTGGGGTGGTGGCGGCTGCGCGCCCGACTCCGGCCACGTAGCAGAGGCCTGGCGCATGGGCTGGTGGTAGCCTTTTGTGCGCTGACGCCGCTCTTTCTCGTGCTGATGGCGGTGCTGGCTGCGTCCGGCGGCTCGTCGTGGTTCTACCTGAGCGGCGACGAATGGGCTGCGCTCGCCTGGCTACGTGAGGAGGGCCATCCTGACGCGGTTGTGTTGTGCGAACCGCGACTGGGGCTATTCGTGCCTGCGTGGGCCGGGCAGCCGGTCGTTTACGGCCACCCATTCGAGACGGTGAACGCGGCTCAGCGCAAGGCGCAGGTGGAGGCGTTCTTTCGTGGGGAGATGACCGGCGAGGAACAGGAGCGCTTTTTGCGGGAGAACGACGTTGGGTATGTGGTGGGAGACGGTGGGGTAGGAGTTTGGGGATTGGTGTTCAGGTCAGGGAGTGTGAGGGTGTATGAGGTGAGGTAGGAGGGAGCAGGAGGCAGGAGGCAAGAGGCAGGGGGTGTTGAGGGATGGGGGATAGGCAATATGCGATATGCGAAAGACGCGAGTGGGGTTTTATGCTCGTATGGAGTGTGTTTGCTCTCGCCATCACGTCTGTCCCTTACGTTCTGGGCGCGATTTGGGCGACAGAGAACCGCGTCTTTGGCGGGTTTGTGTTTGCGCTGGAGGATTGCTACTCCTACTTAGCCAAGATGCGCCAGGGGGCCGAGGGGGCCTGGCTGTTTCACATTGCTTACACTGCTGAACCCCATATCGGCACACTGTTCTTCCCGTTCCATTTGCTGTTGGGGAAAATTGCAGCGCTTTTGCCGGGCAGAGATCTCACGCTGCGGCTGGTGTGGGTCTATCACATCGCGCGCTGGATTTTCGGGATGGGCCTGCTGCTGACCGTGTACCGCTTCCTGGCCGAATTCACGGCACGTGTGGCGGTGCGGCGGTTGGCCTGGCTGATGGTTACATTCGGCGGGGGACTCGGCTGGCTGTTGGTCACGCTGGGACAGCCCGGATGGTTGGGCAGCCAGCCGCTCGACTTTATCCTCCCCGAAGGATTTACCTTTCTCGTCCTCTATGCTTTCCCCCACATCGCCCTTGCGCGGACCCTGCTCCTGTGGGGGGTGCTGTTTTTGCTTCGAGCCTGGGAATGCGATGACGGAATACGCAATACGCAATACGTATTTCGTATTCCGTGTTCCGTTTTGGCGGGTGTTGTATGGTTGCTGATGGGCTTCATCGTGCCGTTCTACATCGCCGTCGCGTGGGCAGTGACCGGCGCGGCGTGGATTGTGCTAGGGATCCGTAAACGGCGGGCGATGTGGCGCGAGGCGGCACAGGCAGGGATTGTGGCGCTCATCTCTTGTCCGATCGTGCTCTACAGCGCGTGGGTATTCAGAACTCAGCCGGTGTATACGGTTTGGGCTGCGCAGAATACAATCCGGTCGCCGCACCCGTTGCACTACCTGGCGGCCTATGGCGTACCCCTGATGCTGGCCGTCTTTGCGTTGCGCGACGCCTGGCACGAGAAGCGGCCCGTGTGGCTGGCGATCGCGTGGGTGGGCGTTGTGCCTCTCCTAGTCTACCTGCCGTTCAACCTGCAACGGCGGCTGGTGGAGGGCATGCAGGTACCGTTGAGCCTGCTGGCAGCGATGGGTCTCTGGAAGATCGCAGGTGAAGTCGGCAAGTTGAGCCCGCTATCCCGAATCTCGAATCTCAGGTCTGTACTGGTGATGATTGTTGGCATCGCCGTGTTGTTGCTGACGAACGTCATACTGGTCGCAGGGAACTGCCTGGCGTTGCGCGGATTGCCTGCGCCGGTCTACCGTGACGCCGGTGAGATCGCGGCGCTGGACTGGCTCGGCGGGCAGGTTGGGCCGACTGACGTCGTGCTCTCGGCTTACGAGACGGGGAACTATCTTCCTGCGCGGATACGGGCGCGTTCGTTCCTGGGCCACGGGCCGGAGACCGTTTACTTTGCGGAGAAGAAACTGCTCGTGGCCCGCTTCTTCGATGAGGCGACAGGCGAAAGGTGGCGCTACGAGTTGCTGGACTATTATGGTGTGAACTATGTTTTTTGGGGCCCGGCGGAGCGGCGTCTGGGCAACTATGACCCGCACGTGTCGTCATATTACCTGTTGCCCGTCTACGAAGCAGGAGAATACTCCATTTTCAGGGTTGTGCAATAGGGGATGCGGCATTGGTAATTAGGGATTGGGGAACGGGTAAACTGCAAACTTGCAAACTTGCAAACTGGCCGGCCGTTGCATGCTGCTCGTTGTTTGCCCTTTGCCTTTTGTGGCGGCCGCTTTTTGCCGGCGAAGCCTTCTATTGGGGCGCGCCGCTCTTGCAGTTTATCCCCTGGCAGCGTTTTGCCGCCGAAATGTGGCGATCGGGCCACGTGCCGTTGTGGAATCCGCTGGTCGGATGTGGGGCCCCCCTGGCAGCCAACTACCAGTCAGCCGTGTTCTACCCGCTGAACGCGCTCTACCTGCTGCTCCCGGCCGAGATGGCACTCGGTTGGACGGTCGCTCTGCACCTGGCGCTCGCCGGGGTGGGGATGTACGCCTGGGGGCGCGCGGTTGGCCTGGAGCGATTCCCGGCGCTCATTGCCGGGCTGGCGCTGGAAGGGAGCGGCTTTCTGGTGGCGCGCGCGGCGCTCTTCCCCAGCATCGCGCTCACCTTCCCCTGGGTCGCCGTCTGGCTATGGCGCGGCGAGATGCTCGTGCAGCGCTGTCGGCTTCAAGATGCGCTCTGGCTGGGATTGGCGCTGGGGATGGGGCTGCTGGCGGGGCATGCACAAACTGCCTTCTACGGTGGCTTGCTGTTGGCGGCATATTGCGTGTTTCGTGTTGCATGCTCCGTTTCCCGGAATTGGCGACCGTTCATTGTTCATTGTTCGTTGTTCATTGTCTCATTGCTGATCGGCGTTGGTCTGGCAGCGGTGCAGTTGTTGCTTACTGCGGAGTTGATGTTGCAATCCCAACGTGCTAGTGGCGTGGATTATGACTTTGCGATGACCTATTCGTTCTGGCCGTGGCGGCTGTTCACATTCCTCGCGCCGGATTTCTTCGGCAACCCTGGCCGGGGCGACTATTGGGGGTATGCCACATATTGGGAAGACGCGGGGTACGTAGGGGTGTTACCGTTGTTGCTGGCGGTGTGGGCAGTGGTGCGGAAGGGCAGGGGAGCAGGGGAGCGGAGGAGCAGGGGTGCAAGGGCGCAGGTTGGGTTTTGGGCAGGGTGTGTTGTGGCGGGGTTGGTGCTGGCGTTGGGCAAGAATACGCCGCTGTTCTCGTTCCTGTTCCGCCACATCCCTACCTTCGACCTGTTCCAGGCCCCGGCGCGCTGGCTGGCCGTGACGACCGTGGCGCTGGCGGCGCTGGCCGGGATTGGCGCGCAGGTGTGGCCTGTGGGACGAGCAGGTCAACGGCAGGGAACGTTATGGCTGGTTATCGGCGTGGCGCTGGCTGTCGGGGGGTGGGCCGCGCCACACCTGATCGCCGGGGAGCGACTGGCGACCTTTGGCGCGGCCACGCTGCGATTTGGCGTCACGTTGGCTGTGGCAGGCGCGCTCGTGCTATGGCGAACGAGTACCAGGCTTCAGCCCAATGCTACTAACATTCCATCTGGGCAGTGCGTGGGACAGGCTTTCCAGCCTGTCGGCGTGGGAGAGGCTTTCCAGCCTGTCGGCAGCCTGGAAAGGCTGCCCCATACCCGCTTTGCGCCCGTCGAAAAGCCTCCAACAAGGCAGCGAACGCGAAAAGCTAGTGCCATGGGGCTCCGGCCTGCTTGGGTACGTGTTGTTCTCCTATGGCAGGTCGCCGTCCTTATCTGCGTTGGGCTTGACCTGCTTTTGTTCGGCTGGCCGCTCGTGCCGTCGGTGGATCGCACACTGTACCAGGGTAATGCGCACGCGGTTTTGAGCCAGTTGCGGAACGGGCGTATCTACTGGCCCACCGATCCGGCCCACCCCGGAAGCGAGTACGATGCTGAATACCGCCTCAAGTTCGGCTATTTGACCTTTCGCAGTTTCGGGCCGCGTGATGTGGCGTATTGGCGCGGCATGCGCGAGATGCTTATCCCCAATATCGGCATGCTCGACGGCATTGCAACCGCCAACGATTTTGATCCTCTGCTGGTGAGCCGTTACGCCGAGATGATGGCAGCAATCCCTGCTTCGCCGAATCTCCTGCGTGTGATGGGCGTGACGCACATCGCCAGCGACCGAACCCGGCCAACCGGGGAGCCGGTCTATACGAGTACCGACATCACACTCTACCATCTTTCCAACGCTCTGGGCCGCGCCTGGATCGTCCCTGCCGCGCGCCAGGTTCCTGCCGACCAGATGCTCGCTGCCCTTACCAGCCCCACCTTCGACCCTGCCACCCACGTGCTGATCGAGGCTTCACCCCCTTACCCCAATCCCTATTCCCTAATCCCTAATCCCTATACCCTCTCCTTGCACGATACCCCCAACGGCGTTACAATACGCGCCGCACTGGATGCGCCTGGCTACCTGGTGTTGGCCGATACCTGGTACCCAGGCTGGCAGGCAAAAGTAGACGGCAAACCTGTCGAGATCCTGCGCGCGAATCATGCCTTTCGAGCGGTGTATCTGGACGCCGGAGGGCATACGGTGGAAATGGTCTATCGGCCCTGGTCATTCATTGCTGGGATGGGTGTGTCGGGCATGATGGGGGCTGGTTGGTTGGTTAGTTGGTTAGTTGGTAGGCTGAGGAGACGAGGTGCATAACCGCCATTGGTTTCGCCCCTGGGTCGTCGTGTTGGCGCTGGCGTTGAGCTATGTGGCGCTGACCCTGGTTCGCTATGATGGCGACCCGATGATGTTCGTCCTCGCGGGCACACGCTATAGCCGGGGTGAACCTGAGGGCACACCGGGCTATGACGGCCAGTTCGCCTATTTTATCGCGCGCGATCCGTTGAACGGTTGGCGGTATTGTGATGCGCCATCCTACCGTTATCAGCGCATCCTCTATCCCATCCTGGCGTGGGCGGTGGCGTTGGGACGGCCCGGTGTTGTGCCCTGGACGCTGATCGTGATCAACATAGCGGCACTTGCCGGGGGAACGTACTTTACCGAGCGCCTGCTCGCTGAGCACCGCGTGAGCCGCTGGTATGCGCTGGCCTACGGTCTCTACGGCGGCCTGGTCGCCGGTCTGCGCCTCGACCTGACCGAGCCGTTGGCGTATGGGTTGGTGCAGACGGGGCTATGGGCGTGGGGGCGGAGGGAAGCAGGGGAGCGGAGAAGCGGGGGAGCGGAGGGGCGACACGCAATATGCAATACGGAATACGTCTTACTGGCCCTTGCCGCACTCGCAAAAGAGACTGCACTACTCGCCACGTTCGGCCTGCTCCTGTACCTGGTGCTGGCGCGGCGCTGGCGCGAGGCTCTGACCTTGGGCTTGATCGTTGGGCTTCCCTTTGTCGCCTGGCAAGTGATCCTGCGTGTCTGGCTGGGCGAATGGGGTATCGGTTCCGGCGGCGATATGGCAACTCGCTTCGAGGTCATCCCTTTCGCGGGATTGTGGCGCGTGGCGACGACCAGCCTGCCGGCATTTTGGCTCCTGTTCGTTATTGAGGGACCGTTGTTCATGCTGCCTACCCTCTGGGCGCTCTATGCCTCGATCCGAGATCTGATGAGGGGGCAAGGGCATCCTTGGGTTGCGGTGTTGTTTGTTCAAGCCGCTGCGTTGCCCTTTTTGCCCTTTTCGACTTGGCGGGAGCCGCTGGCGATGGCCCGGTTGGCCGTGGGCCTGGTTGCTGCAACCCTGCTGTATGGTGCACAGAGACGCTCACGACGAGTGCTGAACTATAGCCTGCTGTGGCTGGTAACCCTGGCACTGCTCGTCAACGAAAGCACGTTGCCCATCTAGAACGTAATGCGTAACACGTAAGGTGTAATCACGTTTTACGTCTTGCGCTTTACGTTTTACGTGTTACGCCTTACGCCTCACGGAGGTCATCCTTGCAAGTCACCATCATCATCCCCACTTATAATGAGAAAGACAACATCGAGACTCTGGTCGCTCAGCTGCTTGCTCTACCGCTGGGAGCCCACGTCATCGTCGTAGATGACAACTCGCCCGATGGCACCGGCGCCATTGCCGACCGCCTGGCGACCGAGAGCGATGGACGTGTGGGCGTCATCCATCGCCCTGGGAAACTGGGGCTTGGCACGGCCTACATCGCCGGTTTCAAAAAGGCGCTGGCCGAAGGCGCAGATCTCATCTGCACGATGGACGCCGACTTTTCCCATAATCCCTCTTACGTCCCGGCCCTCGTGTCCAAGATCCAGGAAGGGTACGACCTCGTCATCGGCTCCCGTTACGTGAGGGGCGGCGGCTCCAATCAGACGCTGGATCGCAAAGTGTTGAGTTGGGGCGCTAACACTATCACGCGCCTCCTTCTGGGGTTGCACATACACGATACGACGGCGGGCTTTCGCTGTTATCGTCGCCAGGTTCTGGAAAGTCTGGACCTGGATGCGATCCGCTCGAGCGGCTATTCTTTCCTGTTCGAGATGCTCTTCCGGGTTGAGCGGCATGGATGGAAGGCAGGAGAGGTGCCAATCTGTTTCCAGGATCGGCGTCTTGGTGCTTCCAAGGTTTCCAAGAACGAAATTGTCCGGGCGCTAAAGACGGCTGCCCGATTGGCCTGGAAACGTCTGCTGAGGAAGCCGGTTTGATGGAGAAGGTGCGCTGCAATCTGTGCGGTGCCGATGATGTCGCTGTGTTATATCCATCCACCGTAACCGATGGGCATACCAGCGACTGGTCAGCCTATGCCTGCACACACGCTGGTTATGGGCGACATTACACCATCGCGCGATGTCAGAGGTGCGGGCTGGTCTATACCAACCCACGTCTCGACCGCCAAGACATCGCAAACACATACGAGGCCGTGCAGGATCCCCTCTACCTGGAAGAACGCGAGGGGCGTGTGCTGACCTTTGAGCATCACCTGAAACCGTTAGAACGTATCACCGGACCCCCTAACGGCCGCCCGTTGTTGGATGTGGGGTGCTATACGGGAATATTCGTCGAAATCGCCGTGCGCCACGGCTGGGATGCCTGGGGGCTGGAGCCCTCTCATTGGGCGGTCGAGGAAGCGCGAAAACGGGGCCTGCACGTAGTGCAGGGGACGTTGGACACAGCGGACTTGCCGGAATCGTTCTTTGACGTGATCACGTTGTGGGACGTGATTGAGCACCTGACCGACCCGCGCAGTGCCCTGCGCCATGCATATCGCCTGCTCAAACCAGACGGGCTGCTGGTGGTGCACACCATTGACATCGAGAGCCTCTTTGCCCGACTGATGGGGGCATACTGGCCGTGGCTGATGGAGATGCACATCTACTACTTCTCACGGCGTACGCTGAGGGCCATGCTGCAGGACTGTGGCTTTCGCGTGCTCAGTGACCGGCCACAGGGCCGATACCTGCGGCTCGGCTATCTGATGAATCGGGTGGGAGCGTTGATGCCCTGGGTAGGGCGACCAGCCGAGCGGCTGGTGACAAGACTGGGGCTACGAGGTGTGGCCGTGCCGGTCAATCTGGGCGACCTGTTCACGGCGTATGCGCGTAAAGTTAGGACGGATTAGCAATCGTTCTACTCACTCCTCACAATCCCTCCTCGCACTTCCCATAGCGCCGCGTGCTCGCGGAATCCGGCGTCGAACATCTCCAGATCCGTCGCGGTGAGCAGCGCCTGTTCGACGTTGTCCACCTGCGCCAGTAGATAACGCCGTCGCACCGCATCCAGTTCGGCCAGCACTTCGTCGAGCAGAAGCACCGGCGTCTCGCGGGTATGCTCCTTCATCCATTCCAGTTCCGCGAGTTTGAGCGCCAGCACTGCCGTGCGCTGCTGTCCCCGTGAACCATAATCGCCCAGGTCCACCTCGTGCGTGCCCTGGGCCGGGGAGCCGGCGATGAAACGCACCTCGTCGCGGTGGGGCCCTAAGAGCGTCATCCCTCGTGCGATCTCCTCTCCCCGTCCACTTATGAGTGCCTGCCGCAGGGCTTCCACCAATTCCTCTTGACCGACCTCCGGTGGCGGGCCTTCGTAGCGCAGGCTCAACCCCATCTGATACTTGAGCATAGGCGGGGCTGCCGGGTCGAGGTTGGGGCGGTACTCTAACCGCAGCCACTCGGCGCTGCCGGTAAGCCGCTGGTGAATGTGGCCGGCGTGCTGTGAGAGCGCTGCCACCAATTCACGGCGCTTCCGGGCAATGACGACTCCCTCGCAGGCCAATACTTCTTCGAAGGGCGCCAGTTGGGCGGGATCACCGCCTTCGTCGCGCAGGTAGCGCAGCGCGGCGTTACGCTGGCGTAGTGCCTCCTCGTAGCGTTCCAGCGCCGTACAATAGTTCTTGTCCACCTGCGAGAGCGTATCGTCGAGATAGCGACGCCGTCCGGCCGGCGGCCCTGACACTAACTCCACGTCCTGCGGCATGAAGAGTACCACGTTCAGGTGTCCGGCCAGATCGGCGCGGCGTTTGCGGACGCGGTCAATACGGATCGTCTTTTGCAGCCGCTCTGTCCCGTTCTCCAGGGGTTGCTTCTCCAGAACGATTTCCACTTCCCGGACACGCTCGCGGCGCACGATTTCGGCCCACACGCGCGCGTAAGGCAACCCCTCCACTTCGGCATCCCACTTGACGAGTTGGCGGTCAACGGACGTGATCGGCGAGGAAGCCGTAGCGAGCAGGTAGATCGCTTCCAGAAGGCTGGTCTTGCCCTGGGCATTTGCGCCGTAGAGCAAGAGCGGCCGCTCTGGCAACGCCAGTTCCAGGCGGGCATAGTTGCGAAAGTTAGTCAGGCTTAGGTACCGGATGCGCATGCCCCCCCTTTGCTCAAAGCGAATGGCAATCTGGCGGGGTCTTGATCTCCACTCGATAACGGCTCTTCCGCGTTACCCAGATCAGGTCAATATCCACGCGCCGAGACTTGGCGTCGCCCTCGACGTTCCGCACGCTCACCGTCTGCTCCAGCCCGCGCAACCAGGCTTCAATGTCCGCTGCGGCTTGGTAACGGAGACGCCGTCTTCCATCGTGATCGTCCGCGTCATCGTTCGCTCATAGCGTGTCTTAAAATTGATCGGCGATAGACTTCCGAAGTCTTGATGAGCACCTGACCTGGCTAGACGCCCATCGAAAGCACCACAATGTACTGCCCGGAACCACTCTGCCAGACTTCGGAAGTCTGCCCCTGTATTTTTCAGACACGCTCTCAGACTGCGCGAGTTCTGCGGGCAATGGGACGCGCACCTGTGCCAGCCGCGCCCGGGTGACCGTGATCTCGTACAGCCGCCTCACCGTGGCCTCATCCCACGGCAACGCCGCCACACCGTAGAGGGCATCGGTGGGGAAGGCGACCGGGCCGCCGGCCCGCAGCGCCTCGACGGCGCGGGCGATGTCAGCATGGTCAGCGGGTAGAATCTCAGTCCTTCGTCGGTAACCAGGCAGCGGAGATCGGCCTTTCCACGCACGCGAAATCCGCCAGTGACCAGGAGGGAATGTGATGCCGCCACCTCAACTTGCATGCTATGCTGTACGAGAGCATTCGGTGATTCATTGCTGCGCGGCCCCGCCGTGCGCTGGAAGCGCACGGCTGAACCAGGTGCAAGCCCGCAGGGCCTTTGCCTGCTGAGCCGGGCGATTTTTGCACTTTGACAAATTGTTCTGCCAATAACACTGCTCTCATCTTTTGCCCTTCTCCCCCGCTGCGGGGAAAAATAGGGGAAAGGGGTTTGGGGCGGAAAAGCCCCAGAACGAACCGCCCCGTTGAGGGCGGCCTATTGGCGGGATAATTTGTTAAGATGCAATGATCGCCCGGCGGCTGGCGGGCTATAGCTATCCCCAGTTCAGACAGGCGGCTACACGCCAAATACCGAATGGTCTCTGTACGCCAATAATATAACACGATTGAAGGGGTGTCAACTTGCCAATCTGCCCGCTTTCTGGTACGATGTATTTCCGGAGGTGAGGAACGATGGTACCCGAGCGAATCGTACGGCATGTCGTCGTGCAGACTCGTCAGCGTCGCCGCACCTATGAGCGTAGCGGGGCGCGCAAGGTGCTGCGCATCGCCGGCGTTCTACTGCTGGCAATGGTATTGGTGAACGTCAGCGTCATCGTCGGCGGGGTCAGCGGCATCATCAGCGCCTATGCCTACTTCACCCGCGACCTGCCTGAGCCGGAAGCCATCGAGGCTGCCAACGAGAATTTCGAGACGACCAAAATCTACGATCGCACCGGCCAGGTGTTGCTCTATGAAGTGATCGATCCCACCGGCGGCGACCGCACCTGGGTTACGCTGGATCAGATGCCAGAGCACCTCATCTGCGCGACCGTCGCATTGGAGGATCGTACCTTCTGGACTAACCCCGGCTTTAACCCGCGTGGCATGGCGCGCGCTTTCTGGGGCAACCTGCGCGGCCAACGGATCCAGGGCGGTTCCTCGATCACTCAGCAGTTGATCAAGAACATCGTCATCGAACGCGGTCGGCGTTACGTGAGCGCCGAAGGTCCCCAGTGGAAGGACTATGAACGCAAGATCACCGAGGTGCTTCTGGCCTATCGGATCACGCAAAAGTACAGCAAGACACAGATTCTGGAGTGGTATTTGAATACCAACTTCTACGGCAACCTGGCCTACGGGATCGAAGCGGCAGCGCGGGTATACTTTGGCAAGAGTGCCCACGACCTGACGTTGAGCGAAGCAGCCACACTGGCTGCTATCCCGCAGTTCCCAATGATGAATCCTTTCGATAACCCGGAGGCCGCCCGCGAGCGTCAGGCCCTGGTGCTCGACGCAATGGTACATCAGGGTTGCATTACCGCCGAGGAGGCTGGGAGAGCCAAGGTCGAGCCCTGGAACCTGGCGCGCTTTACCGAACGTTACGACATACTTGCTCCCCATTTTTCGATCTATGTGCGCAAGCAACTGGAACAGATGTTCAACCCTGAGATGGTGTACCGCGGTGGTCTGCGGGTCTATACCACGCTCGATCTCGATCTCCAGAAGCAGGCCGAGTGTGTCCTGCAGGCACAGGTGCGCCGGCTCTCCGGCGCCGGGGATGCCGCGGTAATCCAGGAAGCAGTTGCCAATGGCTGCACAGCGGCGCAATTCATGCCGGCGCTGCGCGCTAGCGTTGTGGGAGTAGACCAACATGTGAGCAATGGTGCCGTCATTGCCATCCGCCCCGCAACCGGCGAGATCCTGGCTATGGTCGGTAGCCTCGACTACTGGAACGAGAAGATTGACGGTCAGTTCAACGTGGCCGTAGACGGGCCCGGCCGCCAGCCCGGCTCCTCGTTCAAGCCGTTCACCTACCTCACGCTGCTCGCGCAGGGCCACAACGCCGCCGAGATGTTCCTCGACGTGCGTACCGCCTTCGAACAGCCCAACGGCGTTCCCTATGTGCCGGAGAACTATGACCGCAAGTACCATGGGCCGCAGCGCATGCGCCTGGCGCTGGCCCGCTCGCTCAACATCCCCGCCGTCGCTGCGCTGCAGGAGGCCGGGGTGGATAACGTCCTGCGCACCGCCCACGCGATGGGCATCAACACACTCGACCGTGGGCTGGATTATTATGGCCTCAGCCTGACGCTGGGCGGCGGCGAAGTACACCTGCTCGACATGGTCTATGCCTTCAGCGTCTTTGCCAACGGCGGGGTGATGAACGGCGCGCCGGTGCCGGCCGATCGGCGGCGCGAGGGCTTTCGCGAACTCGACCCGGTCGCCATCCTGCGCGTCGAGGACCGTAATGGCCGCGTGCTCTACCAGTACGATCACCCCGAAAGCCGCGTCATCATCTCGCCGCAACTGGCCTATCTGATGAACAGCATCCTCGCCGACCGGCAGGCGCGCTGGGCGATCTTTGGCCGCCCCAACTCGCTGGAACTGGAGAACGACCGACCCGCAGCAGCCAAGACCGGCACTACCAACAACTACAAGGACGCCTGGACGCTCGGTTACACGCCCCAACTGGCTGTCGGTGTCTGGCTGGGCAACACGGATAACAGCGACATGCTCTCTACCGCCGGGCTCATCGGCGCGGCGCCGATATGGAAGGCGATCATGGAGTATGGGTTGCAGGACGAGCCCATCGTCCCCTTCGAGCGGCCGGATGGCCTAGTCGAACGGGCCGTCTGTGCCGTTTCGGGCGACCGGCCCGGGCCGCACTGTCCCACAGCGACCGAACTGTTCATCCCTGGCACCGAGCCGACCGAAACCTGTACCACGCATCAACTCTATCGCGTCAACCGCGAGACCGGCAAACTGTGCACCGTCTATACGCCGCCGGAACTGTGCGAGGAGCGCGTCTTTGAGGTCTACCCGCCGCAGGCCGCCGACTGGATCGCCAGCCTGCCGGAAGAGAAGCGCCCGCCCATCCCGCCCATCGAGTACGATACCATCTACGGCCCCACGCGCGCCGACGCCGAGGTTGCTATCATTGACCCTGCTCCCTACTCCTACGTCCGCGGTGTCGTGCAGATCATCGGCAATGCCAGGGGCGGCGATTTCAACTTCTACCGCGTGCTCTTTGGTCAGGGACTCAATCCTACCTCGTGGATGCAGATCGGCCCCGATCACGGCAACCAGGTGGACCGCAACGTCCTGGAATTCTGGGACACGACGGGGCTGGATGGCCTCTACAGCCTGCGCCTGAGCGTGGTAGATCACTCGATGGCATTGCGCGAGGCGACCATCCAGGTGACCGTGGACAACATCTCTCCCACACTCAACCTGACCTATCCGGAAGATGGCGCGGAATACCAACTGGGCTACGACGAGTGGGCCAACGTCAACGCCGAGGTGCGGGATTATTCCATCGCGCGGGTGGAATACTACGTCTATCCAGGCAGAAAGGATACCGAGCCGCCACCGGACTTGCAGCCGTTCAAAGTGCGCACTGTCCCACCCTTTAACGTCAATTGGACGATTTCGCGTGACCTGGCGCTGGGGCAATACACCTTCTACATCATCGCCGTGGACGCGGCAGGCAACATCAGCGTCAGCGACCGGGTGACGATCAGACTCGTGCCGCGCCGGCCGACGCCCACGCCGTAATCATAAGAACCATCCGACCCTGCACAGGAATCTTGCTGTACGCGAGGCCATCACCAATGACCCTGACCGGTGAATACCCACTTGTTGACAGGATGGATGTTTCGAGGTATAAGTGACCTTGCGGTACGATATGGTGCCCGCAAGGAGGCGAGAGATGGCAGTGGGGCCGCAGCAGACAAGCAGATCATTATGCAAGCCCTTCCGGCCCTGTTGCAGCAGGATCGGGAGATACAAGAGTTCATCCTGCGGCTTTCAGGGAGAGGTATTTGGCCGCCCTGACCAGGTGGAATTGGACGTGCTCATCAAGGACGGTATGCTGATCCTGTGCGAGATCAGATCCCCGATTTGGGGATTGAGGTTTACTCCTACGCAGAGGAGGTGCCGTTGACAGGAGATATTGAGGAGAGAGCATCTGCCTGAGCGGTTTAGCGAGGGTCAAGCGTTATGGAGGCGCAGTTGAAAACTGCGCCTTTTTGTTTCTGCGGCAGCGTGGAGACTACGAGCAGGTACAGATCCCTTCACCCGCGAACTCGCGCGCGCCGGTGTCCACGTAGCCGGTCGTCTCCGCCAAAGCAATGCTGGCTGCATTCCCCTCGTCGGCCACGTAGAGCGGCTGACGGGCCGAGCGCACGACCCATAGCGTGCAGGCCGTCAGCACCGCCCGTCCCCAGCCGCGTCGCTGGGCCTCCGGCACGGTGCGCACGAATACCTCGGCGAAATGAGACGAGGCCCAATTGAGCCCCGCCTCGGCAGCGAGTTCCCCCTGCGAGCGGATGACGAAACGCGGCAGGTCCCCCAACCCCGGCTCGGCCACGACCAGCACGTTGATGCTGATCTGGAAGCGGGAAAGGTCGAGACGGTAGATGCGGTTGACCTCCGGCTGCTCGATGGATACGACCTCGGTGACGGCTTGGCGCAGGTCCGGCGTGGTGACCAGGTAGTAGGGGCGGCCTGGGGCGAGCGCCTGGCGCAGCAGTTCGACGGCCACGTGATCGTCTGCCGCACGTAGCACGACCGTCGGCGCGAACAGCCGTTGCCCGGTATGGCAGACGGCGACAAAGCCGTCGGCGTAGCCAGTGGCATCCTGGTGGACGTACAGGGCGGTGCGCTGGGGATCGTGGTAGAGTGCATAATAGACGGCCAGCGCGTCGGCCGGCTCGGTCAGGCGCAGCAGCGGGCGCACCTGCAGGCGCAGGCTCTCCAGGTCTTGTTCAATCGCCATCGTTCTCTTTCGTCCCTTCCGCGTTATTCGTCCCTTTCGCGTTATGACCGGCCCAGTCCTTGAAGATGGGAAACAGCAAGATACGCCAGGGGACAATGGCCTCTACCGGCGTACCCATTGTAGGGCTGGATAATTCGGCGGCGCGCACCCCGTATGCCGCGTTGACCACACATGTGCCCGGCAATGAATGTTCCACCGTGACCTCCAGCGTCGCTGTCATCGTCGCCTGGCTCGCCAAACTCGCCGCCGTCCAGGTGATCACCCCATCCGCGTAGGTATAGTCGCCGCTGGCCCAGGCGAAGGTCGTGCTCAGGGGAATCGTGTCGGTCAGGACGATCTGGGTGAGGGTGAAGGCAGTCGTGTTCGTGACCCGGATCGTATAGACGAGCCGTCGCGCCGGCAGGCCCCGCGGGAAGGTCGCCTGCTTGGTGATCGCCGGCCCCGGGTTGGCTGCCCTCACCGCTGCCAGCGCGTCCACCATGCCCCAGCCGTAGGTGTTGTTGGGTTGCCCGCTTGGTGCGCCGCCGCAACTGGTATCCACACGCGGTCGGGCTGTCGTTGCAATGATCTGCTCGGTCGTGTCCACATCGCCAATGAGCGCGGGCTGCGCCGACCAAAGGAGCGCGATCGTTCCGGCGACGTGCGGCCCGGCCATTGAGGTGCCGTTCATAGAGCCGTATCTACCATCGGGGAGGCTGGAGCGCACTCCCACCCCGGGCGCGCTCACGTCCGGCTTGAGCCGCCTGGAACCATCTACCATCACCGGCCCGCGGCTGCTGAAAGAGGCGATATTGTCGTTGCTATTGGTCGCGCCTACGGAGAAGGCCGCATCGTAGAGCGCGATCGGTTCGGCCACCGTGCTGCAGGCGGGGCCGTCGTTGCCCGCCGAGGCGACGATGGCGATTCCCGCCGCACGTACGTTCTCGACGATCATCTGCAACGTGTTCCAGTCGCACCCCTCCTCGATGGGGCAGGTCCACGAGTTGTTGATCACGTGCGGGGCCAGGTCGGGCACGCCGTCGGTGAACGGATCGCCGCCGATCGGATAGGGGGCCAGAAAGAACTCGAAGCACTCGGCGTAGGAGGCGGGCGTGCCCCAGCCCTGCTCCATGTTACGGCAGCCGATCCAGCGCGCGCCAGGGGCCACGCCGATCTGATTGCCCGCGCCGTCGCCGCCGACGATGGTGCCCATCGTGTGCGTGCCATGGCCGTGGTCGTCGCAGGGGACGGGGGAATCGAAGCCACAGGGATTCCCCGCCGGGGTGTGGGGATCATCTTCGTGGATCGCGTCGTGCCAGTTATAGTCGTGGGTGGGGTGACCCGGCGGGTCGCCCGTACTGATGCCGTTATAGCCCCGGTACTGGCGCACGAGCGCGGGATGAGTCCAGTCGTAGCCAGTATCCTGTCCGGCGACGACGATGCCCTGACCGGTGTATCCCAGCGCCCACACGTCGTCGGCGTTGATGCGCGCCACGTTCCATTCGATGCCTTGGGGAGTGAGCAGTCCCGCGCCGGCAGAGAATGGGCGATCCGCCGGATCGCCCGTACTCTTCGGCAACGCTTGGCGGACATGCGGGTTGGCGACGATGCGGGCCACGTCGGGCCGCGCTGCCAGGCGCAGGGCGAGTGCGCGGTCCCCTTTCACCGCCAGCATATTGACGATGTAGAATGGGCGGTACTTCACGCCGCGCTCGTCTAGTTCGGCGCGCAGGCCCGCCCGGGTACGTAGCGCCGTCTCGCGCAGGGCATCGTAGACGGCGTGCAGGCGTGCCGCGCGGTCCGGTAGGATCGCTGCTCCACTCAGGTCAGCCTGCTCGGCGAGCACCACCAGGAACTCGGTGTTGCCTGTCATCGTGGTTTCCCACACCTGCGGCGCGACGTTGGCGGGGCATGCGGCAGAGTCGGCGTGGGTGGCAGCGAGCAAGATCGCGAATAAGAGGCCAGCCAGGCCCGATGCCAGCGCGACGCGCAAGATACAGTGATCGTTCATCGTGGAGGATTATAGCAGATTTCAGGCCCGGAATCCAGTTCCGGGTCTTGACAAAAGTCCCTTCGCGGATATAATCCAGGCCGTCATCACCCAAGGAGGCAAGACGAATGGCGAACGTGCTCGAAGTGACCGACGAGACATTCGAGAGCAAGGTGCTCAAGGCCGCGCAACCGACGCTGGTGGATTTCTGGGCCGCATGGTGTGGGCCGTGCCGTATGGTCGCGCCGGTGGTCGAGGAGGTCGCCAGGGAGTACGGCGACCGGATGCAGGTGCTCAAGATGGACGTGGATGCCAATCCCAATACCCCGCAGAGTTTTGGCATCATGGGCATACCCACGCTGATCCTGTTCAAGAATGGAGCAGAGGCCACCCGCGTCGTTGGCTATCGTCCGAAAGAGGCATTGGTGGAAGAGTTGCTCCCCCACCTCGAATGACTTGACGCCGCAGCCTCTGTGTGATATACTGTAAACACAATCTGGAATTGAAAGACCGCGATTGGGAAGAGTAGGCCCCGAAGCGAGGTTCAGAGAGTCGGGCCGCAGGCTGAGTCAATCGTAGCCGCGGGTGTAAGCCCGATACCGGCGCCGGTGCCAAATGGGCCCAGGAGTCGCCCGCCGAAAGAACAACGGATCACAGGACAGCAGCGGATTGTTCGAGTAGTCCGGGCCGGAGCCGCCACCGTTATCCAGGCGGAGGGTATCATCCTGAACCTGTCGAGGGATCGTACCCACAACGAGTGAGGCTGGCACTTCACACTCCACGCGCCGTCATCGGCGCGTTTTTCGTTCCGCTGAAGGACCGCCTAACCGGGGTGGCACCACGGGCATCGTCACGACGCTCGTCCCCGATAGGGCGAATGGACCATTCGCCCTGTTGGGACGGGCGTCTTTTGTTTCACGGTGGAGGTGTGCGATGCACCTGCTCAAGGTGAGAATCCTGAGCGAGAACTATCCCAACTCTCGCTACTATCCGTTCAACATCCCGGTACTCCGCGCGACGCCGGAACTGGTCTTCAGGAGGCCCATCGCCTTCTTTGTGGGCGAGAATGGTTCCGGCAAGTCCACGCTGTTGGAGGCAATCTCGCGCAGGTGTGGCGTCTATGTTTGGGACAGACCCCGACGGCACCTGGCTCACAACAACCCTTACGAGGACCGGCTGGCGGACTATATCCGCGTGACGTGGGCCAACGGCCGTGCGCCGGGCTCGATCTTCCGCGCCGAGACGTTCCGCGACCTGGCCGATTTTCTCGACGACGTGGCGCTGTGCGATCCGGGCCGGCTCAAGTATCACGGCGGGCGTGTGCTCAATACGCTCTCGCACGGCGAGGGCATCTTGAGTTATTTCAGCACCCGTTATCGTCTCAAGGGTATCTATTTCCTCGACGAGCCCGAATCTGCGCTTTCGCCCGCCAGCCAGATCGAGTTCCTGAAGATCCTGCAGCAGGCCGAAGCGGCCGGCCACGCCCAGTTCATCATCGCCACTCACTCGCCGATCCTTCTGGCCTATCCCGGCGCGCAGATTCTCAGTTTCGACGGCGATCGCATCGAGGAGGTCTCGTACGAAGAGACCGCGCACTACAAGATTTACCGGCAATTCCTGACCGACCGGAGCGCATTTTTTGAGACTTGAGGCTGCAAGGAGGTATGGTATCGAGGAAGACAGAAGAATATCCCATCCATCATTTGAGAATCTAATTCACAGGAGGAACTGGAAATGACGCAGTACAAGTACATCTTGCAAGAGAAGGACATGCCCACACATTGGTACAACATCATCGCGGACATGAAGACGCCGCCACCCCCCTACCGCCACCCGGCGACGCTGGAGGTGATGGGCCCCGATGACCTGAAGCCGGTCTTTCCCTGGGAGTTGATCCTGCAGGAGGCCAGCCAGGAGCGGTGGATCGAGATCCCCGACGAGGTGCTGGACGTGCTCAAACGCTGGCGGCCCTCGCCTCTCATCCGCGCCCATCGCTGGGAGAAGGCGCTGGATACGCCTGCCCGCATCTACTACAAGTGGGAAGGCGTGAGCCCCGTGGGTAGTCACAAGGCCAACACCGCCGTCGCACAGTGTTACTATGGCAAGAAGGAGGGCCTGGAGGGCTTTGCCACCGAGACCGGTGCTGGTCAATGGGGCAGTGCGTTGTGCTTCGCAACCCAGCAGTTCGGCCTCAAGTGCAAGGTCTTTATGGTCGCCGCCAGTTTCCAGCAAAAGCCCTACCGGCGCATCGCTATGGAAACGTGGGGCGGCACCGTCGTGCCCAGCCCCAGTTCGGAGACCAATGCCGGGCGGAACGTCCTGGCTTCCGATCCCGAATGTCCCGGCAGTCTGGGCATCGCCATCAGCGAGGCCATCGAGTACGCCGTGACCCATCCCGGCTACAAGTACTCGTTGGGCAGCGTGGTCAACTTTGTGCTTATGCATCAGACCATCATCGGATTGGAAGCGCGCAAGCAGATGGAGATGGCGGGCGATTATCCTGACATCCTGATCGGCTGCGCGGGCGGTGGCAGCAACGCTGCTGGCCTGATCTATCCTTTCCTGAAGGACAAGTTGACCGGCGAAAAGCCCAACCTGCGCGCCATGTTCGTCGAATCCGCCGCCTGTCCCAGCATGACACGCGGCCCGTATGCCTACGACTGGGGCGATACGGCCAAGACCGGCCCGATCGCGATGATGCACACCCTGGGCCACGGCTTCATCCCCGCGCCCGTCCACGCCGGCGGCCTGCGCTACCACGGCATGGCGCCCACCGTCTCGCGGCTGATCGAGGACAAGTTCGCCGAGGCCCGCGCCTATCAGCAGAACGCGGTCTTTGAGGCTGCCGAGAGTTTCATCCGCGCCGAGGGTATCATCATCGCCCCCGAAACCGCCCACGCCGTGCGCGCTGCCTACGACGAGGCGCTGGCCTGCAAAGAGTCGGGTGAGGCCAGGGTCATCCTCTTCAACTGCAGCGGCCACGGTCACTTTGACCTTGCGGCCTATGACGCCTACCATCGCAAGGAACTGCCGGATTACGAACTCGACGACGCGCAGATCAAGAAGGCACTGGAGGAATTGCCCCAAGTCGCGGCCTGAATCAAAGTAGCGAGTAGACAAGTAGACAAGGGGCGAATGACCCCTTGTCTACTTTTTACTTGTCTACTTACCTACTTCCGGGTACAATCTAGGCGGCATGAAGATCATCTACCGCGACCAGGAGTGGGAGTTGCACGGGCAGCGTCGGGTGCGCGAGGCGATCCAGGAGGTCGGGCTGAACCCGCACACTGTTCTGGCCGTGCGCGAGGGCCGGCTGCTCACCGAGGACGTGATGCTGGAGGAGGATGACGAGGTCAAACTCGTCGCCGTGATCTCGGGCGGGTGATGGAGGTGCGCGATGCCGACACAGGCCTGGGCCGTGCTGTTGGGCGCTTACCTGTTGGGCTCGATCCCCTCTGCCTACCTGGTGGCCCGTCTCGTCGCCGGGGTGGACATCCGGCGCGTGGGCGACGGCAACATGGGGGCCAAGAACACCTTCGAGTCGGTGGGGCGGCTGGCGGGCGTCGTCGTCGGTGCTGCCGACATCGGCAAGGGAGCACTGGCCGTGGCGATGGCGCGCTACTTTGACCTGTCGGAGAACCTCGTCCTGTGGGCGGGCTTTCTCGTCGTGCTGGGCCACGATTTTCCGCTCTTTCTCCGTTTTCGCGGTGGGCAGGGGATGGCGGCGATGGTCGGCGTTTTTGGCGTACTCTTCCCGTATGAGATGGGGATCGTACTCTTGACGCTGGCCGTCGCTCTGGCGCTCACCCACAACTGGGACCTCAGTTGCGGGATCGCCTTCGGGATGCTGCCTGTCTTGTTGATCCTCTTCGGCCATCCGACCAGGCAGGTGCTCTATCCGGTGCTGATGCTGCCCACCATCGGGGCCAAGAAACTGTTGGCGGTCTGGCAGGCGCGGCATGCGGCGGTGTGATGGAGCAAGGTGAAATGGCGAAAGACACTCAGTCTACCTGTTATTGGTGGCCGATTACAGAGACCAGGATTCGCCAGGCTGTCCAGAAGATCGCCGATGCGGTACAGCCCGAAAAAATCATCCTGTTTGGCTCCTTCGCCTATGGTCAACCGGGACCGGATAGCGATGTAGATCTGCTAGTGATCATGGAAAGCGAGAAAAGCATTCACGCCCGCTCGGTACAGATCTCGGAGATTCTCTACCCCCGCCCATTTCCGGTGGACATCATCGTGCGCACGCCGGCAGAAGTGGCGGAACGTATTGCACTGGGCGATACTTTCTTCCGCGAGGTTATGGCGAAAGGCAAGGTGCTCTATGAACGCCAGGGTGATTGAGGAATGGGTCAAAGAGGCAGAAGACAATTACCTCAGTGCCCTTACCCTGGCGCGTCGGCGTCGCAGGCCTGTGCCGGATGTCGTCTGCAATCAATGCCAGCAATGCGCCGAGAAGTATTTGAAAGCGTTGCTGGTCCGGCATCAGTTGGATTTTCCGAAGGTGCACGATCTGGTGCAACTCGAAGAGTTGGTCGCGCAGGCGGAGCCAGATATTCGGCTGATCCATGCAGATCTGGCGATGCTCAATCCGTATGGGATTGACATCCGCTATCCGGGCCTCGAGGCCACACTCGAAGAAGCGCGAGAAGCCATACGGGCAGTCAAACAAGTTCGCCGATTCGTGCGCGCCAGGCTGGGATTGGGTGCGAGATGAAATGTCGTCACTGTGCTCGCCCTGCCGTGCTCAACATGCGCCAGCACAGGCTGGCGCTCTGCGAAATCCACTACCCCGAGTGGTTCGTCGCCCGCACCCAGCGCACTATCCAGAAATACGCCATGTTCGGCTACGAGGAGCGCGTGCTGGTGGCGGTCTCCGGCGGCAAAGATAGCCTCAGCCTGTGGGATGTGCTCCTGCGCCTGGGCCACCGTGCCGACGGCCTCTACATTGACCTGGGGATCACCGACTATTCCGCCATCTCGCGCCAGAAGGT
Source organism: Anaerolineae bacterium (assembly GCA_034432855.1). GTDB lineage: Bacteria > Chloroflexota > Anaerolineae > B4-G1 > B4-G1 > DAOUBA01. The sequence continues at coordinate 47,669 of DAOUBA010000147.1, forward strand.
CGAGCAGTTTGCAGCGCAGCGTGCCGGGGCGGGCCTCACCATCGTAGACCTCAAAGCTGAGTATGGCGAGACGCTGCCGGAGACAACACGGCGGATACGGCATGGGCGCGAGAGGCCCTGTTCCGTCTGTGGCACGATCAAACGGCACGTGATGAATCGTGTGGCCCGTGACGGGGGGTATACGACACTGGCCACCGGCCACAATCTGGACGACGAGGCGGCGGTGCTTTTCGGCAACGTCCTCCATTGGCAGACGGGCTATATTGCCCGTCAGGCGCCGGTGTTGCCTGCCGAACATGAGGGATTCGTCCGCAAGGTCAAGCCTTTTTGCCGCCTGTACGAGCGCGAGACCGCCGCATACGCCCTCATCACCGGCATTGACTACATCTACGACGAGTGCCCCTACGCCGTCGGCGCTTCCAGCATCTATTACAAGGGTATCCTCGACCGGATGGAGGAGGAAGCGCCGGGTACCAAGTTACAGTTCTACCTGGGCTTTCTGCGGGCGCGGGAAGCGGGGTTTTTCCGCCAGGAGGTCGAACAGGTGGAACTGCACCCCTGCACCAACTGCGGCCAGCCGACGAGCGCGCCGGGGCTGTGCGCGTTCTGCCGGCTGTGGGTATGAAGTATCTACTCGGTCTGCATCTGCCTCGCTTCCCGTCGGATCACAATCCGGCGGACGAGATAATCTCAAACGCGTTACTCTCTCCCCCTGCTCTCGAATATCCTGAGCCACTCTTCGACTTCGCGCGGCGAAAGGTCTTCGTCAGGCTTGGGCGCGACCGCCGGGGGCGGCGCGCTCAACTGCGCGGCGAACTCTTCCGACCGCACCACGCGCGCCCCGCGCGCCCGCGCCTCCGCCCCAATCGCCTGGTCGGAGGTGACCACGATCAGCCCGCGTGGGTCACGCGCCCGGCGGATGCGCTCGCGCAGGATGCCGTCGGCGCTGCGCCCGGTTGGGGCAAAGACGACTTCTACACCGCCGCCGGAGAGTTCCCGCGAGCGCCCGCCGGGCAGCCCCTGGTCGAAGACGACGGTGAGGCAGCGTCCGGTGCGCGCGGCAAAAGTGCGTAGCCGCGCCACCAACTTGGCCTCGTCTTCGGGGTCGCCCAGGTGTAGGTCGGCCATCCGGCCAATGAGATTGTGACCGTCTATCAGCAGAGGCATGGCGGATTATGAATGCCGGTTGACTAATTGGGTGAATCGGGTTATGATGTAAACCGTACTTGAGCAAAAGCGTAATGCGTAAAACGTAAGGCGTGACCGGCGACTACGTTTTACGAGTTACGCTTTACGAGTTACGTTTTACTCCCCGGGGGTGGTTGGGGCCCGGTGGCCTCCTCGGTCTTCAAAACCGCTGGCGGGCCGCGCCGAGCGGGCCGCGGTGGGTTCGACTCCCATCCACTCCCGCCAAAGTAAGGGCGTTCAATTGAACGCCCTTACCCGCTTATAGCCGCTGTGCCAACGCTACCACCTGCCCGCGCAGCCGCACGATGCGTGCCTGCGTATCTTGCTCGTGAGGGAACCGGGTCAGGCGGCGTTTCTCGAAAGCCAGTTCGGTGGCTTGTTGATAGAACCGGCCCAACTCCCACCAGCGTCTGAAATCCCCCGTGAACAGCACACCCCAGCGCGCCGCCACCCGTCTCCAGTAGGAGCACACAGTCTCGTACTGCTCCTGGCTCAAACTGCCCTGTTGGACCTCGTCGGCCAGGAAGCGGACGATCCATTGGCGTTCGCGCAACGAGGCCCAGATAATGGCGCCGAACATGAACAGCACGCCGCTATAATCGGAAATAACCGTGAGCAGGCAGGGCCAGTATAACTCGGCGGCAAACATCACGGTGCCATTGTGGATGGCATGGGCGATGATCCCTGCCGCAAGGCCCACGATGGGTGCGCCGATCTTGATCAGCCAGTTAGGCGATGTGCGCGCCAGTGCGATCCCCAGCCCGGTCAGGCCAGTGAACAGCGCGTGGTTGAGGCCGAAGACGAAAGCGCGCAATATTGCCAGGAAGACGACGCCCCCCAGGCCCCCTTCTAACAGGGCATTGGCGAAATACAGCACGTTCTCGACGGCAGCGAAACCGAATCCCACCAGCCCTCCATAGATGATGCCGTCGAGCAGGCTATCAATCTCTCTGCGGAACAGTAGCAGCAATAGCACTAACGCTCCTGCCTTGATACCTTCCTCCACAACCGGCGCGACCACCGCTGCCCCGATCAGGCTGGCAGTAGCCGGCTCGACGAAGTAGGAGATGGGGATATCCAGTAAAAGTTCGACGATGATGGCAAAGATGATCGCCGGCACCGCGCCCCACAGGAAGGCAGCGATCACCAACCCGACCGGCTCTTTCTCGTAGCGGTCGAACCACCACAGAATAAGCGCGTAGACGATCATCGGCACGAGGCCGAAAACGAGTGCGGCCAGGATACCCAGTAGAATGACCATAGATTTATCCTTCCTTGAATCCCCTGCATACCAGGAACACCTCCCGGCTCTCCTGGCGCGTCGCTCGGGGGCAATGTGGTTTGACGATCGCAAAATGCTGCCGCAGGCGAGCAAGCAACTGCGGCACGTCTTCTCCTTCGAACACCTTGGCGACGAAAACCCCGCCCGGTTTCAGCAAACGTCGCGCCACGTCGAATGCTGCGCCTACCAATTCGACCGAGAGCGCGTGATCGCGCTCGCGGACGCCCGACGTGTTCGGCGCGGCATCGCTCAGCACCACGTCTGCCAGACCACCGGCTACGCTGACGATGCGTTCCTGTACGTCCGGCGCGGTGATATCGCCCTGAAGGGCCATCACGCCGGGGATCGGCTCGATGGGCTGCAGGTCCACGGCGATCACCCGACCTGCACTGCCCACGATCCCGGCGGCGACCTGCGACCAACTGCCTGGGGCAGCGCCCAGGTCCACGACCACCTGTCCTTTGTGCAGGATGTCGAATTTCTCCTGGATTTGCAGCAACTTGTACGCCGAACGGGCGCGATACGCTTCGGCTTTGGCCTGCTGAAAGTAACGGTCCCGGCTCTGGCGTTTGCGCCAGTGCGTTTCGCCTTTTCGTTTCGTCACGACGACCGTCCCTCAAATTCCGGCTGGACGTTCCATACCTCGGTAGCCTCGTCGTAGGCCAGGGTGAAGCGACGACCATCGCTCGCGCGCACGCGGAAGGCCGGGCCGGACGGCGTGCGCCACTCTCGCTCGATCTCGACCACCTCCAGCCGCTCCCCTTCCCACAGAAACGCCCGTGGGCGTTCGGGGTGGCGAAAGCCGGCGTAACACTCTACCATCAAATGCCCCTCACAATTCCAGCGAGCGCAGATAAGCGATCAACTCGTCGCGCATGTCCGGCCGTCGCAGGCTGGCGGCGATGCATGCTTTCAGTTGGCGCAGCGGATCGCCGGCTGCCATCCATTGGCCTTCGATGGGCTGGGCGATCACGGTCGCACGGGCCGCCAATCGCGTGACCGCATCGGCCAGCCACAGTTCGCCGCCCCTTCCCGGTTCCAGTGTGTCGAGCACGTCGAATATCTCTGGCGTGAAGACAAAGTGGCCGATCTGTACCCAGTTGGAAGGGGCCGTACCCGGCGCGGGCTTTTCAGCGATGCCGGCCATCTCGTGGTCGGAGCCGGGCTTGAATCTGACGCAGCCGTACAGGTGCGTCTCCTCGTCCGCCACACGCTGCACGGCGACGACGGCCGCCGGCCTGAGCCGGTCGAAGGCATTGAGCAATTGCCGTGACACTGGCAGGTCGCCGATCACGATGTCGTCGCCGAAGACGTAGTAGAACGGTTCGCCGGGAGTGAGCCAGGGACGGGCCGCCAGCGCAGGCGAGGCGTTGCCATAAGGCAGGGATTCGGGCTGGCGCACAAAGATGATGTTGGCAAGCCCGGAGATACGGCGCACTTCTTCGAGCAGCGCCGTCTTTCCCTGCGCCGCCAGGTGCTCCTCCAGTTCGGGGACGGGCGCAAAGTGACGCTGGATCACGCCGCTGCCGCCGCGCACGACGATGATGATTTCGGTGATCCCGCCCGCTACCAGATTTTCCACGTGGTACTGGATCAGTGGGACACCGGCAATGGGAAAGAGTTCTTTGGGGATGGCTTTGGAGGCCGGCAGGAAGCGCGTGCCATAGCCGGCGATGGTGATGATGCCTTTCATTCAGTCAATGCTCCGTGTGGGGTGAATGGCGTGATACGTGAGACGCGGTGCACAAGCATACTTTGCTCATAGCAATTCCTTTATCAATCGTTTTACTTCGCACTCAAAGAACTGCTTGATCTCGGCCCAATCGAAGGGGACGAGCATCGAGGGCGTCGGATCCGCCTCGGCGTCTGTGAAGTAGGCCAACGAGCGCAGCAGATGATACGAAGGGTACGTGACTTGGGGGAATTTTTCCGGCATTCGTGACAGGAGGTCATGCAGTGCATACCCGCTGTGGCAAATATGATACAGGTCTACAAAGTCTCGCTTCCGTCCGCGTTGGCCGATGGCAGCCAGTTTCATCAGGGCCAGGTCTGGCAGTCCGGCTACCTGGACTTCCCATAGGGTATGTAGTGCTTCCAGCAACGGGTATGGATAAACGAAGAAACTGACGTGCGTATCCTCTAGCGTCGCGTTCAGCGTTCCTGGGTCTTGCTGGCGGACGACCAGGTGCCCCACACTTTGCAGGTCTCGGAGCAGTGATTGCGCCTCATAGTCATCCTGCGCGGTGAAAAAGTCCAGATCGACCGAGATACGATGACCGAGGTGGAGGGCCACGGCGCTACCGCCGGCCAGGTAGAACGACGCGACGTTGGGAAGCCTGCCCAACCGCTTCAAAAGATGCCGGACGTGCTCCGGCAGCGCTTCGAGAAACACTGCACCTCCTCATCGGGGATGTCCAGCACTAATACCCAGAGGTTAGCCGTGTTCGGGGAGAGGGCCCGGCTCTGTCGGACAACGTCGGCGATGGTGTTGGGGCCGAAGGTGCGCCACAGCCAGCGGATGGCCGCATCGTCTCCGAATTCCAGCACCCGCTCGACGATGTACCGCTCATGCCCGGCCACTTCCAACCGGTCAAAGTCTGTGTCCCAGAAGATGGGGCGGAGAAATTCCGGTAATCTTGTGGATGGTTCCAAAGTCCTCCTTACAGTCCGGGCTTCCACGTGTGCCACTCCGTCGCCTGCTCGTAGGCGTAGGCCACACGCAGCACCTGCTCCTCGCCCAGCGGCGGGCCCATAATCTGCATGCCGATGGGCAAGCCGTTGCCGTCAAAGCCGCAAGGCAGGCTCAGGCCGCAATTGCCTGCCAGGTTCATCGAGAGCGTAAAGACGTCGGAGAGGTACATCTTGAGCGGATCGTCCACTTTCTCGCCGATGCGGAAGGCAGTGGTCGGGCTGGTGGGGGCGACGATCACGTCCACCTGCGCGAACGCGGCGTCGAAATCGGCCTTGATCAGCGTGCGCACTTTTTGCGCCTTGAGATAGTAGGCGTCGTAGTAGCCGGCGGAGAGCGCGTAGCTGCCGAGCATGATGCGCCGTTTGACCTCTGCCCCGAACCCTTGTCCCCGCGTAGCCTTGTACATCTCGATCATTCCGCCGCCCTCGTCCACGCGCAGACCGTAGCGCACGCCGTCGTAGCGGGCCAAATTGGCGCTGGCCTCTGCTGGCGCGATCAGGTAGTAGACCGGCAAAGCATAGTCGGTATGCGGTAGGCTCACCTCGCGCACCTCTGCGCCCAGGTCGGCGAGCGTGTCCACCGCCGCGCGCACTGCTGCCTCCACCTCCGGCTGCATGCCCTCGATGAAGTATTCCTTCGGCACGCCGACCCGTATCCCATGTATGTGGGCCGGGTTGCCAATCCGCCCCACGTAATCCGGGAACAGCGTGTCGAGCGAGGTCGAGTCACGCGGGTCGTGCCCGGCGATAGCCTGGAGCAGAATGGCGGCGTCAGTCACATCCTTCGCCAACACGCCGACCTGATCGAGCGAGGAGGCATAGGCGACGAGGCCATAGCGGCTCACCAGCCCGTAGGTGGGTTTGAGGCCGACGACGCCGCACAGCGCCGCCGGCTGGCGCACGCTCCCACCGGTATCGGTGCCCAGCGCGCCCAGGCATCCGTCGGCGGCGAGAGCAGCGGCGCTCCCGCCGCTGGAGCCCCCTGGCACGCGCGTGAGGTCCCAGGGGTTGTGCGTGGGGAAGAAGGCCGAGTTCTCGGTGCTCGAGCCCATGGCGAACTCGTCGGTGTTGGTCTTGCCCAGCAGGATGGCACCCGCAGCCTTCAGCCGCGCTACAGCGGTGGCATCGTAGGGGGGGATGAAATCTTCCAGGATGCGGGAGCCACAGGTGGTAGGAACGCCCCTGGTGCAGAGCACGTCCTTGATCGCCAGGGGGATGCCCAAGAGCGGCCCTCGTTCGCCGGCAGCGTAGCGTGCGTCCACCTGACGGGCCTGTTCCAGTGCATCTTCCGGCGTCAGTGTCAGATAAGCCTTGACCTCGTTATCTACTGCCAGGATGCGCTTCAGCACCGCCTCGGTCAGTTCGGTCGCCGTGATTTCCCCGGAGCCCAGTTTTTCGCTTGCTTCGTGGATGGTCAGTTCGTACAGGTTCACGGCACACCTATTCTTCGAGCACGGCGGGGACACGAAAGCACCCCTCCTCGGCAGCGGGAGCGTTGGCGAGAAGGTCCTCACGCGGGAAAGGGGCCTTGACCTCGTCGGCGCGCATCACGCTGGAGAGCGGCAGCACGCTGGCCGTGGGAGGAATCGCCTCGGTGTCCAACTGCCGTAGTCGCTCGAAGTATTCCAGGATCGCGGATAGTTGCTCCTGGTAGAGCGCCTTTTCCTCTTCGGTCAGCGCCAGGCGGGCCAGTTCGGCGATGTGTTCGACCTGTTCTCGGCTCAGTTTCATCGCACGCTCCTCAAGGATTTTACCACGACGGACACAAAGGACACGAAGTGATCTGAAGGACGCAGATGCCACAACCCTTTCGGTCACTCGTTCCAGTTTTACCTGACTCTGCGTCTCTTCAATACCTTCAACCTTTGTGTCCTTCGTGTCCTTTGTGGTAGAAAAACAATCTGACCGGATAGCACGATTATAGCATCATCGGGACAGAGGGGCAACTATGTTCGCCCCTTTCTGCCAACCATGTTATAATGAGTATCCAACTCACCACGCGAAGGCAACTATGACGAATCTGTTCGATCCCGATTGGCTGATTACGATGGGCATTCTGTTCCTGACCAGCATGCCCATTCACGAATGGGCGCATGCCTGGGTCGCCTACCGGCTGGGCGATGACACGGCGGCCCTGCACGGGCGGTTGACGCTCAATCCGCTGGCCCACCTTGATCCCATCGGCGTCATCACGCTGGTGTTGTTTGGCTACGGCTGGGGAAAGCCCGTGCCGGTCAGCCCCTACCGGCTGCGGGGGAACATGCGCGCCAGCCGGGCGCTGGTCAGTGCCGCCGGCCCGTTCTCGAACCTGGTGCTGGCCATGCTCGCCGCGATCCCGTTTCGGATGGGATGGCTGGATTTTTCTACAAGAGGCGGTTCTATCAGCCTGCCGAACATTTTGAGCACCTTCATTCTGATCAACCTGAGCCTGATGATCTTCAATCTGATCCCTTTCCCCCCGCTCGACGGCTCGCGCATCCTATCCTGGCTGCTGCCGCGGCGCTGGGCCGAGACGATGGATCAGTTCGAGCGCTATGGCGGGTTGGGACTAATGCTGACCCTGTTCCTGCTCTCGCGGTCGGGCATCCTCAGCCGGGTCATTTACCCGGCGATGCTGTTCATGCTCCGCCTGTTGTTGTTCTACTGAAACGCGATGGTGGGTACAATCTGCTATCGCGCCGGGCAGTTCTTTCGGGCGCTGACCGCGCGAGTGTCGGAAGAGGAGATCGTACGGACGATGGGCATCCTGACGCCGGAAGCGCAGGTGCTCTTTCGCCGTCAATCTGCTCAGGATCAGCACCACGCGCTGACGGTGTATCGTGTGCTGAACGCGGGCGGCCACACGAACCAGCACCTGCTGGCGGCGGCGCTTCTACACGATGTGGGCAAGGCGGCCGCCCGGCTCTCGGTATGGCATCGTGTGGTCATCGTGCTCCTGGGACGCCTCGCGCCGCGCATGTTGGAGCGGTTGGGGCAAGGAGAGGAGGGTGGGTGGCGTCAACCGTTCGTCGTTCACGCCCGGCACGCCGAAACCGGTGCGCGTTGGGCCGAGGAGGCTGGCTGCACCTTGCTCACCGTTGCTCTCATCCGGCGGCATCATGAGCGGCCAGCGGCCTGTTCGACTGAGGCAGATCGCCTGTTGCTCGCCCTGCAAACAGCGGACAACCAGAACTAGCCACGAGATGGTTCATAATCGGTTTCAGGAGGTCGCACTATGGGGTTCAAACGGGTCGCCATCATCGGCGCTAATCGTATCAGCGTCTCTCTTGCCCTGGCGTTGAAGGCGCAAACCGAGCCGCCCGAGATCGTCGGCAGCGATGCTGACGTTGCGCTGGCACGCAAAGCGCATGGCATGGGTGCCTTCGACCGGCAGGAGCACCGGGCTGACCGGGTGTGCCGGGACGCGGACCTGGTCATCGTCTCCACGCCGCTCTCCGCGGTCCGCGAAACCTTCGCGGCGATCTCGCCGTACCTCCAACCCGGCTGCCTGGTCACCGACACGGCGCCCCTCAAGACCCCGGTACTGCGCTGGGCCGCGGAACTGCTGCCGGCGAACGTCCCCTTCGTCGGCGGGCATGTCATTCCCAACCCGGCTATCGTCGGCTTCGATCAGCCGGAAGGGCTGGACGACGCCAGTGCCGGGCTGCTGAAGAACGCGCTCTATTGCCTTACCACCTCGCCCCAGACCTCCGGCGCAGCGGTGAATCGGCTCGTCGCGCTGGCCGGGATGCTCGAGGCCCAGCCGCTTCTTATAGATGCCACCGAGCATGACGGCCTGCAGGCCGGGGTCGAAGGGCTGCCCGAACTGCTGGCTGTTGCGCTCCTGCGGGCGACTGTGGATACGCCGGGCTGGCGGGAGATGCGCAAATTCGCCGATCTCCGCTTTGCCGTCGCCACCCACAACGCCGCCGACGCTTACGAGCGCTACGGCGACCTTTATCTCAACCGCGAGAACGTGCTCCTGCGCCTCGACGGTCTCCTCAACGAGTTGATCCGCCTGCGCAATCTGCTGGCCGATGGGGATGAGGAGGCACTGGCGGGCATGTTTACCGCTGCTGCCGAGGGGCGGGTGCGCTGGATTGCGGAGCGCGAGCAGGGAATGTGGGTCAAGGAACTCGGAATCGCCGACACGAGCCGCCTCCCTTCTCCGGGCGATCGCTTCCTGCAGATGCTCTTTGGCGGCACAGCCGGCCGGCGGGACAGAAAGTCGGGACGCTCGCCTGACAAATAGCCCGAGAACTTATCATAATCCCCGAGTTTTGAGCGTGTCGCACGAAACCCTGCGTATCCTGATGATCGTTCCCAGTTCGTTCTTCTCCGACTACGGCGCTCATGTGCGCGTCGTTGAGGAGGTGCGGGCGCTGCAAAAACTGGGCCAGCGCGTGACCATCATTACCTACTACCTGGGACGCGACCTGCCGGATATGGAGATTATCCGCACCCGGCCCACGCCATGGCGCGCCGATTACGAGATCGGCTCCTCACGGCACAAGTTTGCCTTCGACATCTTCCTGGGCTGGACCGGGTTGAAGGTCGCGCTGACCCGTCGCTTCGACATCATTCACGGCCACCTGCACGAAGGTGCGCTCATTGGCTACTTTTTGAGCCGCATCCAGCGCGTGCCGCTCATAGCCGACTATCAGGGCAGCATGACCAGCGAAATGGTGGATCACAAGTTTCTCGATCCCAACGGGCCGTGGTACTATTGGGCGCGGCGGCTTGAAATGCGCATCAACACCCTTCCCGATCTGATCCTGACCAGCACGAATCAGGCCGCGATAGTTATGGTGAAAGAGTTTGGCTCTGATCCCGCCCGCGTCCGCCCGCTGCCCGATAGCGTCAACGTACGCTTCTTCAACCCTGCTGTACTCTCTCCCGCCGAGCGGGCGGCCCGGCGAGCTGCTTTGGGCATCCCCGACAGCCGGCCTGTCATCGTCTACCTGGGACTGCTGACTGACTACCAGGGCATTCCTCAACTGCTTGAAGCGACACGCATCCTCAAGGAGCGCGGCAAAACGTTTCACGTGCTGATCGGCGGCTTCCCCACGCCGCGTTATGAGAAGATGGCGGCAGAGTTAGGCGTGAGCGACCGGGTGACTTTTCGCGGCAAAATCCCGCTGGAGGAGGCGCCGGCCCACTTGGCGCTGGGCGATATTGCCGTGGCGCCCAAACTCTCCGCCACCGAGGGCTGCGGCAAGATCCTGGATTACATGGCGATGGGCCTGCCCACCGTGGCGTTCGATACGCCGCAGAGCCGGGAATACATGGGGGCGCTGGGTTCGTACGCGGGCAAGGCCGGGGACCCGCTTGCACTGGCGGATGCCCTCGCTGTATTCCTGGACGATCCTCAAAAGCGAGCCGAGGCGGGTCAGCGCCTGCGCGAGCGGGCCGAACATCATTTCTCCTGGGAACGCACCGGACGGCAGTTGCTCCAAATCTACCGCGCCGTCCTTGCGTCCAGAGATCCTCGGGGGTTACATGGCGATCCTGAAACATCTGCGTGAGTTCTGGCAATACCGTGAGTTGTTGCGCAATCTAGTCGTGCGCGACGTCAAGGTGCGCTATAAGAATTCGATCCTGGGCGTCGCTTGGTCGTGGCTCAACCCGTTGCTGATGATGATCGTCTATACCATATTCTTCACGATTCTGATGCGCAACACTAACTTTCCTCACTACCCCGTCTTCCTCCTGAGCGGGCTTTTGCCCTGGAACTTCTTCAGCGAATCGGTCACGTCGGCCACCGGCGCCATCGTCAACAATGCTCATCTCATCAAAAAGGTCTACTTCCCCCGCGAGATCCTGCCCATCTCCATCGTGTTTTCGGGGCTGATCAACTTCATCATCGCTTTGCCGGTTCTTTTTGCTATGACGCTCATCTTCGGTGTACACCTGACGCCGTGGGTGTTGCTGCTACCGATCACTATCCTGATTCAGGTGATCTTTACCATCGGATTGACGCTGGTCCTCTCGACGCTGAACGTCTTTTACCGCGATACCCAATTCATCCTCAGCGTGCTCATGTTGGCGTGGTTCTTCCTGACGCCTGTGTTCTATCCCATCGAGACGGTGCCGCAAAGCGCCACCCTATTGGGCGTCACGTTCAATGCCCGTCTATGGCTGTACCGGCTGAACCCGATGGCCTCCATCATCGCCTCGTACCGCGATCTGCTTTATTGGGGCGCGCCGACAGGGTGGGATTTCCTGTTGCGTACCGCCGTTACGTCCCTATTCGTGCTCGTCGTAGGTTGTACCGTGTTCCTGCACTATGGCCCGCGCTTTGGCGAGGAGGTATAACCCTCCTAACCCCTCCCCCTTTATCCCCCTCCCCTTCCCCCCGCTATGCGAGGGGAAGGGGAGGGGGCAGGGGGTGAGGTTGGGGGTACCGATGACCGACCAACCGTTTGCTGAAATCGCGGTCCTGGCGCCAGGCGTGGAAATGCCGGCCTTTACCTACGAGGTGCCCCCGGCGCTGCAGGGCCGCCTGAAGGAGGGTTCACTCGTCATCGTTCCCTTCGGCCCGCGGCGGCTCTATGGCGTCGTCCTCACGCTCGCGTCTGTATCCCCCGTCGCCGGGACGCGCCCGGTCGAGTCGCTGGTGGACCCCGAGCCGGTGCTGCTGCCGGCGCAGATCGCGCTGGCGCGCTGGTTGAGCCGCGAATACCTCGCGCCACTCCACGAGTGTCTTGCCCTGATGCTGCCGCCGGGGGTGGTGGGTTACGCCGACGTCGTGCTCTCGCTGGCAGGCGAGATGCCCGCGAGGGTAACACCCGCCCAGCGCCGGTTGATTGCCCTGCTCCAGGAGCGCGGCCCGCTGCGCGGCGCCCAACTCGACGGACTTTTGTGCGGCGTGGACTGGCGCACGGCTGCCGGGCAACTCGTGCGCCGCGGCGTTATTGCCCGCGAGTCCTTCCTCGCCCCACCGCGCGCTCGCCCCAGACAGGTGCGCACTGTGCAATTCGTCCCCCTCGCTGACGTGGAGGCGGCGCTGAAAGGACTCCGCAGCGAGGTCTATCGGGACATTATCGGTTTCTTGCAGGCGGAGGACGGCCCGGTGGACGTCAGTTGGGTCTATGCCGAGACCGGCTGTGAGCGCCGTCACCTCGATACATTGGCCGAGCGCGGCCTGGTCGCCTTCGATACCGAAGCGGCCTGGCGCGATCCTCTGGCCGGGCAGGTCTTTATCCCCACCACGCCGCCGCCCCTCACAGCCGACCAACAGGCTGCCTGGACCCCCATAGAATCCGCAATCTGCAATCTGCAATCTGCAATCTTCTTACTCCACGGCGTCACCGGCTCTGGCAAGACCGAGATCTATTTGCGCGCGGTGGCAGAGGTGTTGAGGCAAGGCCGGCGTGCGTTCGTCCTTGTCCCCGAGATCTCGCTCACCCCGCAGACGGTTGCCCGTTTTGCCGCGCGCTTCCCCGGCCGCGTCGCCGTCCTCCACAGTGCGCTCACCGAGGGCGAGCGGTACGACGTCTGGCGGCGCGCCCGTGCCGGGCTGGTGGACGTCGTCGTAGGGCCGCGCTCGGCGCTCTTTGCGCCGCTGATGCCGCTGGGGTTGATCGTGCTGGACGAGGAACACGACGAGAGTTACAAGCAGGAGGCCCCGCGCCCGCGTTACCGCGCCCGCGACGCCGCAGTGGAACTGGCCCGCCTGACCGGAGCGACACTCATCCTCGGTTCCGCCACGCCCAGCCTGGAATCGTACCTGCGGGCGCAGCGCGGCGAATTCACCCTGCTGGAGATGCCCCATCGCATCATGGGCCACGCCCGCCGCCTGCGCGACCTTCAGGCCCACTACCGCGTCTCCGGCAGCGGCTACCACACGCTACGCGACGGCCCCGCCGAAGCGCGTTACCGGCCCCTGCCGCCGGTGCAAGTGGTGGACCTGCGCGCCGAACTGCGCGCGGGCAACGTCTCCATCTTTAGCCGTGCCCTCCAGCAGGCGCTGGACGAGGCGCTGGGACGTGGCGAGCAGGCGATCCTTTTTCTCAACCGACGCGGGACGGCCACCTTTGTCCTCTGCCGGGATTGCGGCCACGTCCTCCGTTGCCCGCATTGCGATACCCCTCTGACTTATCACGGCCCGCGCGCCCACCTGGTCTGCCATCACTGCAATCACCGTGAACCGCAAACCGACGAATGCCCCCGCTGCGGCAGCCAGCGCATCCGCTACTTTGGCCTGGGCACCGAACGGGTCGAGCAGGCGGTACGGGAGCGCTGGCCGGACGCGCGTCTCCTGCGCTGGGATCGCGACACCGCCCGCCCGCACGAGGCCCACGCGGGCATCCTCCAGCGCTTCGCCGATGGCAAGGCCGACATCCTCATTGGCACGCAGATGATCGCCAAAGGGCTGGACCTGCCACTGGTGACCGTTGTCGGCGTGATCTCGGCCGATACCGCGCTCAACCTACCCGACTTTCGCGCCGCCGAGCGCACCTTCCAGTTGCTCGCTCAGGTGGCCGGGCGCGCCGGACGGGGGCTGTTGGGCGGACGGGTCATTCTTCAGACCTACCACCCCGACCACTATGCCATTGTGGCCGCCGCCGCCCACGATTACGCCGGCTTCACCCTGCGGGAACTATCCTTCCGCCGTGAGCAGGGCTATCCGCCCTATTGTCGCCTGACTAGACTGGTCTATGAAGACGCCAGTCCCTCCCGCGCCCAACGGGAGGCCGAAGTGTTGGCCGGGACCCTGCGCGATGCGCTGGCGCGGCGCGAGTTGCCGCCAACCGACCTGATCGGCCCGGCTCCGGCCTTCTTCAGCCGGCTGCGCGACCGTTACCGCTGGCAACTGCTCCTGCGCCATCCCGACCCTGCCGAATTCCTGCGCGCTGTCCAAGTTCCTGCCGGCTGGCGGGTGGATATAGACCCGGTTAGCGTGTTGTAGGAGGTGACTCCACCGCGAAGATTTTGCTCTTGGCCGCACCGGCCTGAAAGAGTCGGCGCTGGCGGGGTGACCTCTCCTAACCCCTCCCGCACCCTCCCCTTCCCTCTCCGCAACGGAGAGGGAAGGGGAGGGCTG